>JAXEJQ010000121.1:0-7771 GCA_034101475.1 Candidatus Limivivens sp. | reverse complement strand
GCTTCGCTCGACTTGCATGTGTTAGGCACGCCGCCAGCGTTCATCCTGAGCCAGGATCAAACTCTCAAATAAAGTTTGTTCCAGGACCAAAATTCAGCTTGGCTAAATTTCTTATCCCGTTTATTTACTGTTAGGTCTGTTCTTTTAGAACTAAATTCATCCGAATTTTTCAAGGATATGTCACTGTTCAGTTATCAAGGTTCTTTGATTCAACTCGTTTAAGATATCACAAATGCTCAAGCTTTGTCAAGCACTTTTTTTATCTTTTTAAGTTGAGCGGAGAAGATGGGATTTGAACCCATGCGCCGCTATTAACGACCTACTCCCTTTCCAGGGGAGCCCCTTCGGCCAGCTTGGGTACTTCTCCAAAATATGCCCGATTAAAAATCTGCATTCAGTTGTTTGACGCTAAACGGAGAGGATGGGATTCGAACCCATGCGCCCTTGCGGACAAACGGTTTTCAAGACCGCCTCGTTATGACCACTTCGATACCTCTCCATGATTCTCTGTCTTTCTTTGTTCGCCGCTCGTTTCAGCGCAGTTAAGATCATACCATCAAATTTCTTATCTGTCAACAGGTTTTTTTAAATTTTTTCAATTATTTTAAAAATTTGACTTTTTACATAAAATCGCGGTTTGGAATTTAGGCAGAACGTCCGCCAGTCCTTTCAAAAGAGCGGCCGATATTCTCCGACCACTCTTCTGAAACCTTCTCATATTTCTGTTCTTCCCGATAACCTGAAATCCACTTTCTGAAACACGCATCCCGCGTCAAGGCTCGCGAGCGAATCTTGAATGCCCTGCAAATGAGCCTTGCGTCTGTTGTCTGTAGATTCAGGCAGCTTACAGTACCTGACTTAAAAACTCAATTGCTCTGGGGTTCTGTGTATGATTAAAAACAGAATCCGGAGTTCCTTTTTCTGCAATCAGGCCATCATACATAAACCATACCCGGTCACTGACCTCCCTGGCAAAGCCCATCTCATGAGTGACAATCACCGTCGTCATACCGGACATTGCAAGTTCCCGGATAACCTCCAGCACTCCCTTCACCATTTCCGGATCCAGTGCGCTGGTTGGCTCATCAAAGAGAAGCACTTTCGGATCCATAGCCATAGCGCGTACGATCGCAAGCCTCTGTTTCTGACCACCGGAAAGTTTTCTCGGATACTCAGAAGCCTTGTCAGCCAATCCCACCTTTTTCAGCAGTTCCATGGCCTTTGCCTCGGCCTCCTCCTTTGTCAGAAGCTTATTGCATACAGGCGCAAGCGTTACATTTTCCAAAACGGATATATGGGGGAATACATTAAAATGCTGAAATACCATTCCCATTTTTCTGCGGTGAATCGTAGGATTTACCGATTTATCCGCAATATTCACACCTTCAAAAACAACCTGGCCCTCTGTGGGCGTCTCCAGAAGATTCATGCAGCGCAGAAGCGTACTCTTTCCGCACCCGCTGGGGCCAATAATTGAAATGACCTCCTTTTCATGAATTTCTTCATTAATTCCCTTCAGGACCTGCAGATCTCCGAAGGATTTATGCAGATTTACAATTTTGATCAGCGCCTCGTCAGTCATTTGCATTCATCCTCCCCTCAACGATCTTCAGAATCCGTGTCAGAGCCACCGTTACACACAGATAAATAACACCAACAATCAGCAGCGGTTCAATAGCCAGAAACATGTTGGACTGCACAATTTTAAAAGACGTCATCAATTCACCGATAAAGAAGACAGACGCCATGGAGCTTTCCTTAATCATAACGATAAACTCATTACCCAGGGCAGGCAGAATGTTTTTTATCGCCTGTGGGAAAATAACCTTAACCATAATATTCTTTTCTGTCATGCCCAGACTCATGGCCGCCTCTCTCTGGCCACTGTCCACAGCCTGAATTCCCGCACGGATACACTCTGCCACGTATGCGCTGGAATTAATGATCAATGCAATCAGCACACAGGTCAAATCGGAAATACCGTCAAACAAATAGGGCAGCCCCAGCCAGAACAGATAAAGCTGCAGGAGCAGCGGTGTTCCCCGAAGTACCTCGACATACACGGACGAAACCAGATTCAGTACCTTATTTTTTGACAGCTTCCCCAGCGCAATAAAAATGCCCAGGAACGTTCCAAAGATAATGGAAACAGCGGAAATCCAAAGCGTATTTCCCAGACCACTCAGGAAAACCATTCCATATCTTGATAATATTTTCACCAGATTCGCAATCATGCCGTCTTATTCCTCCAAACGGGCAGTTTTACTCGTCAAGTCCAAGAGCTTTTGCCTGCTCCGTGGCAGCGTCCCACCACTGCTCATACAGGCCTTCTTCCGCCACTTCTTCCAGGATCTTGTTCACTTCTTCAATCAGCTCGGTTTCTCCTTTGGGGCAGGCAACCACGGTCGTATCCTCGGTATCCTGAAAAAGTGCTTCCGCCATAACCAGATCCTCATTTGCTTCTACAAAAAGCTCCCCATTGCTGTAATAAACCGCAACTGCATCACATTTTCCGGACTGCAGCGCCAGAATCGCATTATTCACACTATCGAAAGGTTTTGTCACCGGATTCTCAATCTGCTCGTTTGTATACATATCCTGCAGACTGCCGTTCTGGTAAGCAATGGTCTTTCCGGCCAGAGACTCCAGATCCGGATATTTATCATAGTCCTCTTTTCTCACCACAAAGCCGTGAACCGCATCCGTGCTGCGATAGGACTCCGACAGCTCCATTGATTCTGCCCGCTCCGGTGTATAGCCAAGACCTGAAATCGCCATGGGATATTTGCCCGTAGCTACGCCGGCCAGAACCGCGGAAAACTCCAGCGGAATAATCTCCAGCTCAACTCCCCATTTTTCTGCCATATATCTGGCGAGTTCCATATCCGCCCCCTGATACTGCTCCTGGCCTTCTTTACTGGTATCACAGAATTCATAAGGAGCGAAATAAGGCTCTGTGATTACCTGAAGTTTTCCCTCCTCCTTAATTTTCTCCAGCAGGTTCTCTGCCGCAGATACATTCAGGCCGGAAACAGACACAGCCGCAAGCGCAGCCGCAGATACAAGGGCAGTGATTTTTCTCAATTTCATAATAGGTACCTCCTCTTTTCTCAATACTTTTATAAAGTTTCTTTATCATGCTTTAGCTGCACACGAAATTCCTCGTCGCAGAAAACATCAAGTGCAGTGGCTGCCATCGCCTTTGCTCCAATATGCAGAAGCTGATAGGCATAAGGCGAATTCACGACTTCCAGATATTTTGCATCATGGGGCGCAGCCTTGGTAACAGCCTGGGTTCCCAGATATCCGTAGGCCGTGGGGCAGACGTAGGACACATTTCCGATATCCGTACTCCCTGTGTGGTAAATATCCTCCCTTTTAAATTCTGTAATTCCCTGAGCCTCCATATTTTTCCGGAGTCTTTCCTGTAGAAGCGGGATTTTTTTATAATCATAAAAGGTGTTCGGGCATCGCTCCCAGGTAAGCTCCGCTCCTGTCATCAGCGCAGCGCCTCTGGCACAGTTGATGACCTTTTCAATAACCTTTTCCAGGTAATCCTTTTTGGCAGCACGGATAAAATACTGCATCACGCAGTGATCCGGAACAATATTGCAGGCCATACCGCCTTCCTTGATAATTCCGTGGATCCGGACATCGGAAGTCACATGCTGACGCAGAGCATTAACTCCCATAAAGGTCAGGTTGCATGCATCCAGCGCGTTGATCCCATCCTCCGGTTCACTGGAAGCATGAGACGCCCGGCCGTGGAAAGTAAAGGTAACATCCGTACAGGCCAAAGCCTCACATTCCACAGAATGAAAACTCCCCAGATGGAGCTGGAAGGCAGCGTCAATATCATCAAAGCCTCCCCCTGCGGCAAGATCGATTTTTCTGCCGCAGGTTTCTTCCGCCGGAGTACCTATGTATACAATCTTCCCTTTAAAGTATTTTTTAATTTTCTGAAGAGCAGCTGCCGCCTGAAACGTACTGGCTGCAATCCAGTTGTGCCCGCATGCATGGCCGTTTTCATTGTGTTCCGGCCCATAGCCCGGAAGCGCATCATATTCTGCCAGAAAAGCAACTCTGGGGCCTTCCTCATCTCCATATTCACAGCGAAACGCAGTGGGTACCCCGCAATAAGGAAAGGTGACCGAAAACCCCAGCTTTCTCATTTCATCCGTCAGAAACTTCGCTGAATAAAATTCCTGATCTCCCAGCTCCGGATGACGAAAAATTTCATCACTGATCTTTTCACCCAGGCTGCCAATCTCTTCTTCTGCTGTATACAGCAGCTTCTTCAACTCTTCTGTTTCCATTCTGTTCTCCATTTAACTGCCCTCAAATCGCTTTTCCATTTTTTTGCTTTACAAGCTTCTCTTTCCTGCTCCGCTGTTTTACTTTTTAACGTTTTCGCTTTATCACAGCGCAGTGATCTTTTCTAAAAGAAAGGTGTTAACAGTCCTGATCCTGTATAACACCTTTGCCATATCTTTTTTATGAAATAACATGCATAATCATACAACGTTTCCTGTTTCCTGTCAACCCTGAAATTCAGCTGCCAATGCTTTCCGCAAAAATCTCCGCAATTTCCAGATCTTCCGGTGTGGTAATTTTCAGATTCCGATAAGAGCCTTCCGTCAGCCAGACCTTCCGTCCGGTCATACATTCCAGCACCATCGCATCATCCGTCACATCCGACCTTCCGCTGGCAATCAGATCCTGATAAGCCCCATAAATCAACGAAAAATCAAAAACCTGGGGTGTCTGGACCATCCACACAAGGCTTCTCTGAGGCGTACTGACCGCAAAACCGCTGCCATCACTGATTTTAATCGTATCCTTTACCGGCATCCCTGCCACGCAGGCTTTCTTCTCTTTTACATCCGCTCTGGCTCGTTTCAGCATTTCCTGATCCACAAAAGGCCTGGCTCCATCGTGAATGTATACAAAATCACAATGGTCAATGGCACAAAGGCCATTGTACACAGAATGAAACCGCTCTGCTCCCCCGGGCACGATTCTCGTTACCTTTGTAAACCCGAAACGTTCCACAATTTCCTTTTGGCAATAGGCAATCTCATCCTCCCCTGTCACCAGGATAATCTCATCCATAAAAGGGCAATCCTGAAACTGCTTCAGAGAATAATACAGCACTGGCTTTCCCTGAATCAGCAGATACTGCTTCTGTACTTTACTGTGCATCCGCCGGCCCTGACCGGCCGCCAGAACGATTGCCGCATTTTTTTCCCTTTCCATCAGCGTTCCCCCAGCTTCAGATTCGGAACCGCATTCAGATCCATACCGCTGCGGGTTCCCTTTCTGTATTCATAATAAGCCGCCGCGCCGATCATGGCCGCATTATCCGTACACAGAATCGGCGACGGATGGTAGAAAGCAATTCCCCGTTTTCTGCAGGCTTCCTCCATCGCTGCCCGCAGATGGACATTGGAAGCCACACCCCCGGCAATGGCAAATTTCCGGAATCCGTACTCCTGACATGCATGCATGGCATGGCCTACCAGAACATCAATGACCGCCTTCTGAAAAGAGGCTGCCACATCTGCTGTCGGAACAACCTCCCCCTTCATTTTGCAGCTGTTTAAATAGTTCAGCACGGCCGATTTCAAACCGCTGAAGCTGAAGTCATATTCGGAACCGCCCACATGCCCCCTTGGGAACGAAATAGCGTCCGGATTTCCTTCGTTGGACAGCCTGTCAATCTTCGGCCCGCCCGGATAGCCCAGCCCGATGGCTCTGGCTACCTTATCAAAAGCCTCGCCGGCAGCATCATCCCGTGTCCGCCCGAGAATCTCATATTCTCCATAGTCCTTCACCAGTACCAGATGGGTATGGCCTCCGGACACCACCAGACAGGCAAAGGGTGGCTCCAGATCCGGATTTTCAATGTAGTTCGCAGAAATATGACCCTCAATATGATGTACCCCAATCAGAGGAACTCCGCTTGCAAAGCTGATGGCCTTGGCCTCAGCGACTCCAACCAGAAGAGCTCCGACCAGCCCCGGTCCATAAGTCACAGCAATGGCATCCAGATCCTGCAGGGTCACACCTGCCGTTTCCAGTGCTTCTGTAATCACCTGATTGATCTTTTCAATATGTTTTCTGGAAGCAATCTCCGGTACCACACCGCCATACAGCTTATGAAGGTCGATTTGAGAAAAAATAATATTTGACAGAACCTTCCTTCCGTTCACCACCACCGCAGCGGCTGTTTCATCACAGGAGCTTTCAATTGCCAGTATTTTGATTTCTTTCTTTTCTTCCATCTTCAGTCCTCTTCAAACGCCAGTTCCACAGATTTTCCGTCCTTTCCGGGTAAGGAATTCGGAAAAATCCTGCGCACCTCATCCATATACTCCTCCGGCCGGATCAGAGACGGGCTGTAATGAGTCAACCACATTTCCCGTACTTTTGCTTCTCTCGCCAGACCGGCCGCCTCTTTAAAGGTCATGTGCTTATACTCCACCGCTTTCGCGTCCTTATCCGGCTCACCGTACATACCTTCGCAGATAAACAGATCCGCACCCGCTGCATTTTCCGCAATGGTTTTCACCGGGCGGGTATCGGTACAGTACGTCAGTTTAATCCCTCTTCGCTCCGGTCCCAGAACCATATCCGGCGTGTAGACCTTGCCGTCCAGCTCCACCGTATTCCCCTTCTGCAGAGGATTCCAGCACTTCAGCGGAATACCGGCCGCTTTCGCCCTCTCCACGTCAAAACGCCCTGCCCGGTCGATCTCCAGCGTGTAACCGTAGCAGAGTACATTGTGATTCACCTTAAAGGCCCGGATCCGGTATCCGTTCATGGAAAAGGTTTCCTCCGGCCCCTGGATTTCCAGAAATTTCAGTGGGAACGGGAGCTCCGGCGCAATCACACGCAGGGCATTCACCACCCGTTCCAGTCCCTTCGGTCCAATGAGCGTCAGCGGCTCATGGCGTTCTGCATTTCCCATGGTAAGAAGCAGACCCGGAAGGCCGCTGATATGATCCCCATGATAATGGGTAAAACAGATCACATCAATCGGCTTAAAACTCCAGCCCTTTTCTTTAATCGCAACCTGCGTTCCTTCTCCGCAGTCAATCAGAAGGCTGCTTCCATTGTAACGGCACATCAGTGCCGTCAGCCATCTGCGCGGCAGAGGCATCATGCCTCCACAGCCCAGTAAACAAACATCCAGCATGTTCATTCCTCATTTTCTATCTTATTCTTCGCTGTATTTCAGAATTTTTCTGCTGATTAGTTTAACATAGAAAATCTGTGAAGTAAAGGCAGAGGCTCAAATCAATATTTTTTTCTCCCACACATCAGCCGGAATCTGAAATGTTTCCTCCAGCTCTCTGCAGCATTCCTCACAAAGATCAAAGCTGTGACATTCCCCGTCTTTTTGGGAAAAATATCCCCACTCCTTTTCCACATGAAGAACGTCCTCTGTCAGGACCCCGCCGTTTCCGGCCAGCTTCTTTCCACACCTGTTGCAATAAATATCTTCCTTTTTCCGCATTGGTATCCTCCCATATCCTTTGTTTCTGCATCTCACCCGTATTCGCGTGCCATTAATAAACAGACATCAAATTCCCGCTTTATCAGGCTCATCTGTCGGAAGCTCATTCTGTGATGCCAGGGTCAAAAGTCATAAACCACGGTGCGCTTGCGCATAAGTGGTTTTATGACTGATTGACCCGCCCCAATATGAGGATAAAAGTGGGACGAATGTCCCACGATATCCGAATATTGGGCAGGATTGTGGGAGTGC
>JAXEJQ010000120.1:0-36344 GCA_034101475.1 Candidatus Limivivens sp. | reverse complement strand
ATCGATTATATGCTGGCTGAGTTCAAGCGAAACGAAGGTGTAGACCTGTCAAATGACAAGATGGCTCTGCAGAGACTGAAAGAAGCCGCTGAGAAGGCACAGAAAGAGCTGTCCAGTGCCACCACCACAAACATCAACCTTCCGTTCATTACTGCTACCGCAGAGGGACCGAAGCATTTCGATATGAACCTGACCAGAGCAAAATTTGATGAGCTGACTCATGATCTGATTGAAAAGACTGCTGTTCCGGTGCAGAATGCACTGAGAGACGGCGGTGTAACCACGAGCGAACTGGGTAAGGTTCTGCTGGTAGGCGGTTCCACACGTATCCCGGCTGTACAGGATAAGGTAAGAGCCCTGACCGGACACGAGCCCAGCAAGTCTCTGAACCCGGATGAATGTGTTGCACTGGGTGCTTCCATCCAGGGCGGTAAGCTGGCCGGCGATGCAGGCGCAGGTGATATCCTTCTTCTGGATGTTACTCCGCTGTCTCTGTCCATCGAAACCATGGGCGGCGTTGCTACCAGACTGATTGAGAGAAATACCACGATCCCCACCAAGAAGAGCCAGATCTTCTCCACAGCGGCAGATAATCAGACAGCTGTAGATATCCACGTTGTACAGGGTGAGAGACAGTTTGCGAGAGACAACAAGACTCTTGGACAGTTCCGTCTGGATGGTATTCCGCCTGCAAGAAGAGGCGTTCCGCAGATCGAGGTTACCTTTGATATTGATGCCAACGGTATTGTAAACGTATCCGCAAAGGATCTGGGAACCGGAAAAGAGCAGCATATTACCATTACCTCCGGATCCAATATGACTGATGCTGAGATTGATAAAGCAGTAAAAGAGGCTGCTGAGTTCGAGGCACAGGATAAGAAACGGAAAGAAGCTATTGACACCAGAAACGAAGCGGACTCCATGGTATTCCAGACGGAGAAGGCCATTGAGGAAGTCGGCGATAAGCTGGATGCAAATGATAAGACTGCCGTAGAAGCAGATCTGGCAGCACTGAAGGATCTGATTGCGAAATCCAATCCGGAAGAGATGACGGATGCACAGGTTGCTGAGATCAAGGCTGCAAAAGAAAAACTGATGGAGAGCGCTCAGAAGCTTTTCGCAAAGGTTTATGAGCAGGCACAGGCCGGAGCCGGTGCAGCAGGAGCTGGCCCGGATATGGGCGGCGCTTCTCAGAACAGCTACCAGGCAGATGATGTGGTTGACGGCGACTACAAAGAGGTTTAAAATACAATCCGGGGGAATTCCCCCGGAAGAATAGAACATGAGGCTGCAGGTTCCAGATCCAGGGAGGATCTGCGTCCCTGCGGCCTTGACTGCGCAGACGAAAGGTGAACAGACATGGCAGAGAGCAAACGTGATTATTACGAGGTCCTCGGCGTTGATAAGGGCGCGGATGAGGCGACGATTAAAAAGGCATACAGACAGCTGGCGAAAAAGTATCATCCGGATATGAATCCGGGCGATAAGGAAGCGGAGAAAAAGTTTAAAGAAGCTTCTGAAGCATATGCCATACTGAGCGATCCTGATAAGAGAAGACAGTATGATCAGTTTGGTCATGCTGCATTTGAACAGGGCGGCGGCGGAGCCGGCGGTTTCGGCGGCTTTGATTTTAATGGTGCCGATATGGGAGATATTTTCGGAGATATTTTCGGAGATTTATTTGGCGGCGGCCGGGGAGGATCCAGGAAGGCAAACAATGGCCCTATGAAGGGTGCAAATTTGCGCGCCAGTGTGAATATTACTTTTGAAGAGGCGGTTTTCGGCTGTGAGAAGCAGCTGGATCTGAACCTGAAGGATGAATGTACCACCTGCCACGGCACCGGTGCAAAACCGGGAACCAGCCCGGAAACCTGTCCCAAGTGCGGCGGAAAAGGCCAGGTTGTCTTTACCCAGCAGTCTCTGTTCGGTATGGTTCGGAATGTCCAGACCTGTCCGGACTGTAATGGTACCGGCCAGGTGATCAAGGAGAAATGTACCACCTGCCACGGCACCGGATATACGACCTCCAAGAAGAAAATTTCCGTCAGCATTCCGGCCGGTATTGATGACGGCCAGAGCATCCGGATCCGGGAAAAGGGAGAACCCGGCGTAAACGGAGGCCCCAGAGGCGATCTTCTGGTGGAGGTACGGGTTGCGCGCCATCCGATCTTCCAGCGCCAGGATATGAATATTTTCTCCACAGCACCCATTACCTTTGCACAGGCAGCTCTGGGCGGCCAGGTGCGGATCAGTACAGTGGACGGAGATGTTCTGTATGATGTGAAGCCCGGTACTCAGACTGACACGAAGGTTCGTCTTAAAGGCAAAGGTGTGCCCTCCCTGCGCAATAAGTCCGTCCGTGGAGACCACTATGTGACTCTGGTCGTTCAGGTACCCACGAAGCTGAATGAGGAGGCAAAGGAAGCTCTTCGGAAATTTGACGCAGCCAGCGGAAATTCTCTCAATCAGGAGACGTCCAAGGATGCGCCCAAGGAAAAGCCGAAGAAAAAAGGCTTCATGGATAAATTAAAAGAAACTTTTGAAGATTGAGGGTTTGCCCCGGCTGTTTTAGCCGGGGTTTTCTATTGACAAGGACCTCTTTATTGGATAAGGTAGAATCAGGACATCGGTTCCAGATGGACTAGAAAGGAATACAGGTGCAGACATGTATGATATGAAACCTTATTTGGAAGAAATTGAAAATGTGATTCAGGCGGGACCTTACCGGGATAACTGGCAGTCTCTTTCTGAATATCGTGTTCCCCAGTGGTATCAGAAGATCAAATTCGGAATCTTCATTCACTGGGGAGTGTTCAGCGTACCTGCTTTTGGAAGCGAATGGTACCCGAGAAATATGTACATAGAAGGTTCGCCGGAGTACCGGCACCATATTGAGACCTATGGCTCTCATAAAGAATTTGGTTACAAGGATTTTGTGCCGATGTTTACGGCTGAGAATTTCGATCCTCAGGCCTGGGTGCAGCTCTTTAAAGAGGCAGGCGCTCAGTATGTGGTCCCGGTGGCGGAGCATCATGACGGGTTCCAGATGTATAAAAGCCGGATCTCTCACTGGAATGCCTGGGAAATGGGACCCAAGCGGGACGTGCTGGGAGAGCTGACTGCGGAGATGAAAAAGCGGGGGATGGAGAACGGCGCCTCTTCCCACCGGATTGAACACTGGTTTTTCCTCGGAAACGGGAAAAAATTCGACAGCGATGTCCGGGAGCCTCTGGTGAGAGGAGATCTGTATTGGCCGTCCATGCCGGAGCAGGATCATCACGATCTGTTCAGTGAGCCGGCTCCCACGGAAGAATATCTGCAGGACTGGCTGGTGCGTACCTGTGAGATTATTGATACTTATCATCCGAAGATTCTATATTTTGACTGGTGGATCCAGCATGCTTCTGTAAAGCCTTATCTGAAAAAGCTGGCGGCTTATTACTATAACCGGGCGGTTCAGTGGGGGCAGGAGGTTGTCATCAATTACAAGCATGATGCTTTTCAGTTCGGAACGGCGGTTCCGGACGTGGAGAGGGGACAGTTTGCCGATGTGAAGCCCTATCTCTGGCAGACGGACACCTCCATTGCTCTGAATTCCTGGAGCTACACGCCGGATAATCAGTTCCGTCCCGCGCCGGAGCTTCTGTGCGATCTGGTGGACATTGTGAGCAAAAACGGCAGGCTGCTGCTGAATGTGGGACCGAAAGCAGATGGAACGATCTGTGAGGAAGAAAGGCAGATTCTGAAGGAAATCGGAGAATGGCTCCGGGTAAACGGAGAGGCGGTTTATGAGACGTGTCCCTGGCGGAAATACGGGGAGGGGCCGACGCAGATCGTGGAAGGGCAGTTCTCAGACGGCATCAAAAAGAACTTTACCAGTGAAGACTTTCGCTTTACCACCGGCGGCGGCTATCTGTATGCCATTGCCTTAAAATGCAGTGATACGGGAGCATACCGTATCCGTTCTCTGGGAATCCAGGACGCGTCCCGTGTGGCGAATTTCCACGGAATCCTGAAGGATGTCCGGGTTTTGGGCTGCGGGGAAAAGCCGGAATGGGAGCGGAAGCCGGAAGGACTGCAGATTCAGACCGGATACAGAAGCGATAAGCCGGTGGTTTTCCGGATCACAGTGGATTAATGGGCAGAGCGCGGAAAGAAGGGACAGCATGAGACTGCGCATACCATCTTATTATAGGAAATTTCGATGTCTCGCCGGTTCCTGCAGGCACAGCTGCTGTATTGGCTGGGAAATTGACATTGATGAGGATACCTTTGATTATTACAGAGAAATCGGGGGAGACTTTGGAGATAGACTGAAACGCCATATGAAGCAGGAGGAGGTCAACAGCTTTACGCTGACGGAGGAGGGACGCTGTCCCTTCCTGAACCGGGAAAATCTGTGTGATATCTGTATTGAGCTGGGGGAAGAGGCGTTAAGCGAGGTCTGTACCGAGTATCCCAGATTTGTGACGGAATATGCAGATGTGAGAGAAAAAAGCATGGCGCTTTCCTGTGAGGAAGTGGGAAGGCTGATTTTTGAAAGCCGGGAACCGTTTTCCTATGAAGAAATCAAGCAAACAGATTATGAGGCGTTCTCAGAGGATTTTGATCCGGAAGCCCCGGAGGAATGGGATGCCTTCAGTCCCGATGATCCGGCCTGGTACGAACCCATTGAGAAGGCAAGGGATGCTGCCATCGGACTGCTTCAGAAGCGAAATCTTACCATTGCCCAGCGGATTTCTGTCCTTCTGGGATTCGGGAAGGCTGTTCAGGATAAAATCCGTCTGGAGCAGCCAGGGGAGATTTTGCAGGTGATTGTGGATTTCCGGGAGAAACTGGAGCAGGGCAGTCTGGAAACATACAGCCTGGATCCTCCAGAAATCCTGGGCGGGTTTGAAGAGCGGTTCCGGATTTATGAGGAACTGGAGGTTCTGGATGAGGAATGGCGTGAAACTCTGGCCCATGTGACAGCCTGCTTCTCGGGTCCGGAAAAGGAAAAGCGCTATGCGGACTGGCACAGGCGTTTTGAGGAGTTTTACAGGAAACGGGAATATGAATATGAGCATCTGCTGGTCTATTTTGTGTTCCGCTATACCATGCAGACCGTTTATGACTGTAATTTTATGAGCCACATGTGTTACGCGGCAGCCAGTCTGCTGATGATTCAGGACATGGATGTGGTGCGGTTTATGGATCAGGGCGGACGCTTTACCCTGGAGGACCGCATCGACCTTGCGCGGATATATTCCAGGGAAGTGGAGCATTCCGAGGAAAATCTGGAACTCCTGCAGGAAGCCTTTCAGTTCCGCTGACTGTGGCCATCTTTTTCAGAAGATTCAGAAAAAGATGGCACGTTGGTTTCAGTGAGAAGCTGCGAAGCATCTGAGAACAGCGGGGAGCCGGGCTTCCTGCCCGGGAGTATGGCAGTGTGGGGAATCGAAAGGAAAACTGGAAGGTGATGGAATGGTAAACGGAGCAATGATACTGGAGGGCGGGGCAGTCCGGGGTGTATTTACTGCCGGAGCCCTGGATTATCTGATGGAGCGGGATTATTATCTGAGCTATTGTATCGGCGTTTCTGCCGGAAGCTGTAATGCAGTGGACTATGTATCCAGGCAGCCAGGCCGAACCAGAGACTGTGTGATCCGGACGGATAAAGAAGACGGGAGCCTGATTAATTTCCGGAATCTCCTGAAAAACAAAAGTCTGTTTGATATGGATCTGCTTTTTGATAAGGATCCCAATGAATATCATCCTTTTGACTTTCAAACATTCTTCGGATCAGACATCTGCTGTGAGCTGGTAGCCACAAACTGCCGGACAGGGAAGGCGGCCTATCTGCGGGATGACCATGACCCGGTGAGGCTGATGAAGATCTGCCGGGCGTCCAGCAGTCTGCCGCTGGTCTCACCGATGGTGGAGATTGACGGAGAACGGTACCTGGACGGCGGCATTGCGGATTCCATTCCGATACTGCATTCCATGAAGATGGGAAACCGGAAGAATGTGGTGATTCTTACCAGAAACAAGGGCTACCGGAAAACCATTTCCAAAAAGTCAATCGCCCTTTATCAGGCCGCGTTTCGGGATTACCCCGAGCTTGCCAGAGCGATCTGCCTGCGGCCATATCACTATAATCAGGTGATGGATGCCATTGAAAAATGGGAGGAGGAGGGACGGATTTTCGTCGTTCGTCCCATGGAGAGAACGGTGTCCCGGACAGAACGGGATCCGGAGCGCCTGATGGAATTTTACAGCCATGGCAGAACGCAGATGGAGAAATCCTTTGATGCCATGAGAAACTACCTGGAAGGATAAACCGATGTTTGAATGCTTTTATCCGGATGAATATCTGGATTCCACTTATGATATTGATTTTCAGAGCCTGTATGACCGGGGATACCGGGGGGTCCTGTTTGACATCGACAATACGCTGGTTCCCCATGGGGCGCCTGCTGATGAAAGGGCAGTGGCGTTTTTTGCTTCCCTGAGGGAAATGGGGATGGGTTACTGTCTGATTTCCAATAATCAGCTTCCCAGAGTAAAGCCCTTTGCGGATCAGGTTCAGGCCAAATTTGTGGAGGACGCCCATAAGCCGTCTCCGAAGAATTACCGCAGGGGCATGGAGCTTCTGGGCTGTACCCAGGCGGACTGCCTCTTTGTGGGCGATCAGCTGTTTACGGATATCTGGGGAGCGAAAAGGGCCGGAATGCATACGATTCTGGTGAAGCCGCTTCATCCCCGGGAAGAGATTCAGATCGTACTGAAACGGTATCTGGAGAAAATTGTCCTGCATTTTTACCGGAAGCAGCAGAAAAGGTAACGGCACAGCCTTTTCCCTTTCTGACAAATGGCGAATGTTTTGTTGTCTTTGAGCGTGCGAAGCACGAAGAAATTTACGGAAGGCTCATTTGTCGGGCAACTCATGATAAAAAGTAGTTGAAAAAAACAGGAATCTAGTATAAAATAAAAACAAATATAGGAAGTGCTGATTCCTGTGTAGGCAAAATTAAGGAGGAATATCAATGATATCAGCAGGCGATTTTAGAAACGGCATTACACTTGAAATTGAAGGAAATATTTATCAGATTATCGAATTTCAGCATGTAAAACCAGGAAAAGGTGCTGCATTTGTCCGTACAAAATTAAAGAATATTATCAACGGCGGTGTTGTGGAGAAAACCTTCAGACCCACTGAAAAGTTCCCGGCAGCCCGGATTGACCGTGTCGATATGCAGTATCTGTACAGCGATGGTGATCTCTTTAACTTTATGAACGTCGAGACCTTCGACCAGATCGCACTGAATAAGGACACCATTGGTGATGCACTGAAATTTGTAAAAGAGAATGAAATGGTAAAGGTTTGTTCCCATAATGGCAATGTATTTGCGATCGAGCCTCCTCTGTTTGTAGAACTGGAGATTACCGAGACTGAGCCGGGCTTCAAGGGAGATACCGCTCAGGGCGCAAGCAAACCAGCCACCGTGGAAACTGGTGCAACCGTGAACGTTCCGCTGTTTGTAGAGATCGGAGACAGAATCAAGATTGATACCAGAACAGGTGAATACCTGTCACGAGTATAAAAACTGGGACAGACCGGAAGGTCTGTCCTTTTAAGAAAGGAGAGGTTTTATGGAAAAGAAACAGAGATTTTTGAAAAAAGGCCTGGTATTCCTGGCTGTGGGAATGCTGATGGCGATGCTTTGCGGGATGACTGCCAGCGCAGCGACGTACACTCTGTCCACTCCGGGCAAGATTTACAGCGGTACGAAAAAGGGAACAAACTTTCACAAGGTTAAGGTCAGCAAAACGGGCGTTCTGGGTATCCAGGCCTATTGCTTGACCTCCAGCGGAAAGAAGACCATCATTCAGATCGGCCTTCTGAATTCCAAGGGCCAGCCCATGGAGAAGAAATACCGCGTCATGACCAGCAGCAACAGCTATTCCGCATACTATGGCGTGAAAAAGGGAACCTACTATATTGCCACCTATGGCAGCTATGCGTACCGGATCCAGTATAAGGTGACCGGCGTTACCGAGAACAGCGGAAGCTCCCAGTCTTCTGCCAAGACTATCGACCGGGCTGTTGTGCGCAATGGACTGGTGACCATGGGCGAGTCGAGAACAAAGAGTGACTGGTACAAGATCCGCATTGTGAACAGGAAATCCTTCCAGCTGTCTTTCAGTGCCCTGACAAACGGCGGAGACCTGGTTGTGCAGGTACAGATTCCGAAATGGAAGCTGAATAAAAAATATGTCTGCGGTTCCGGAGAGAACTTCACCCGTCAGTATCAGATTCAGACCAATGGCGTTTACACAGGTACGAACATCACAGCCATGGCTTATATCCGCGTTTACCGGAAGAGCAATTACGCTCCTACCAGTGGCGCCTACAGCCTGAAGTGGACCTGATCCGGGAGAGACTTCCGAAACACACCGTTGTGAAATAGTTCCGCAAAACAGAAGCTGCCGCATGATGCGGCAGCTTTTTTGCGGGAAAAACAGGGGAATTCGTTACGATTCCGCTTTTTCCTGTCCTGCGAATTTTTTTGAATAAAAGTCTTGAAAAACTGTTCTGCTTATGCTATAGTAGATAGCACAAAGCGCAAAGCATTTCATATCCCGATGTGTTCACATCAGCTTTCCACAAATTTAAATTGAAAAGAGAGGATTACCTGATTGAACTATGAAGAGTTTCTTTCTTACGTCCGCACAAAGGTCCAGGAAAATCTGGGCGAAGGTACCAGGGTGGAGCTCCACCATATTACGAAGAATAATGCGGTTTCCAAAGACGGCCTTCTGATTCTGGAAGGCGGAAAGAACATTTCCCCGACCATTTATCTGAACTCCTTTTACAGTGCCTATCAGTTGGGGACGACTATGCCGGAAATCATCACAGACATTATTCAGATCTATCGGAAAAATCAGATTGATACCCGGGTGGAACCGGATTTTTACCGGGAGTTTGCCCAGGCAGCTGATAAAGTGGCATTCAAACTGATCAACTACGAAAATAATAAGGAGACGCTGAAAAAAGTGCCTCATATCCGGTATCTGGATCTGGCAGCAGTCTGCTATTATCTGATCAACCATCAGGCCTTTGGGAGGGGAACCATTCAGATTTACCGCGCCCATCTGGAAATGTGGGAGATTTCGGAGCAGGAGCTGCTGGAAAACGCCAGAGAAAACACCCTGCGTCTGCTGCCCTGGACGCTTCAGTCTATGGAGGAGCTGTTTCAGGAATTCAGTAACGAAACGTTGACGGTTCCTGGAAAACCGGAGTTTCCCATGTATATTTTGTCAAACAGGGAAAAGACCCTGGGGGCCTCGGTCATTCTGTATGACCAGGTTCTGCAGGCGGTGTCGGAGAGAATCGGGGGAAGCTTTTACATTCTTCCCAGCAGTATCCACGAGTGTATGGTGGTTCCGGAAACGATCTCCTGCCAGCGGGAGACTCTGGCCGGGATGGTCCGGGAGATTAATGCGACTCAGGTTCCGCCGGAAGATGTCCTTTCCGATGAAGTGTATTTTTACGACAGGCAGAAGCATCTGCTGTCCATCTGAAATCTCCATGGAAGCTGCCGTGGTTTCCTCCGTTCACAGCAGCGCTTCGCGGAGTTTTCGCCGGAACTGCGGTGTTGAGTTTTTCGAAAATTTTATACTGTTAAAAAAATATTGACTTTACCCGAAGTACGTGTTATATTATCTAAGAAGTCACTTGATCGTTGTATACAGCGGTCAGGCAGATGAACTTCATAGGGTATATGATTCGCGTAGACTGGCGGACCATATTACAATGCGCATCTGTAGCTCAGGGGATAGAGCAATGGTTTCCGGTACCATGTGTCGGGGGTTCGAATCCCTCCAGATGCGTTTCTTTGTAAGTATGGGGAATTCCCCGGTTTGCGGCCCGGAAACGGAGGTAAAAGAGTGGATAATTTTAGAGAGTGGCTTTCAGATAATCTCAGATATATCTTACTCGGTTTAGCCATTATTCTGGTTTTGGGAATCAGTATTTTGATCGTGCGGCTGGTGGGCGGCATTGGAAAAGAAAACGGAGGAAACGGCAAAACCCCTATCAGCATCACGGAAACAGATGGAGAAACGGAGAAGACGTCGGGAGACGGTACGGAACCGACAGGCGGAAGTGAGTCTGAATCTGAGACAGAAACGGAAACAGAGGCAGAAGCACTGGTGGAAAATGACGCGAACATTCTGGCACTTGTTCAGCAGTATTACACAGCCATTGCAAATAAAGATATTGATTTGTACAGTACACTGGTAGAGAATGCTACCGAGGAAGCAAAGCAGACGATTCTGGATGAGACGGCTATTGAGAGCTATCATAATATTGCCGTATATTCGAAAAACGGTCCGGAGGATGCCTCCTATGTGGTCTATATTTATTATGAGGCGAAGATTGCAGGAGTAGAGCCTTTGGTTCCCAGCATGAGTTCCCTGTATGTGAAGACACGGGAGGATGGCAGTCTGTATGCTGCAGATCCCAACGAAAATGCGGATGTGAAGGCAGCGATTGAACAGATGAAGTCTGATACGGACGTTCAGAAGCTGATCACTTCTGTTCAGAAGAAATACAACGAAGTTCTGAACGCCAGCGAAGAGCTTCAGAGCGTGATGAAACAGATGGGACAGGCTGAGACAGAGATCAATATTCCGGATGCGGATTCCACAGGCGTTGAGGCAAACAAGGTTGTATGGGCCCTGGATGTGGTTTATGTCCGTTCCGATTCCACCACCACAGCGGAGGAGATTGGAATGCTGGATGTGGGTGCGAGTGTGACCCGGATTCGGGAACTGGATAACGGCTGGTCTGAGGTTCGCTACGGTGATGCCATTGGTTATATTAAGAGTGAGTTCCTGACAGAGAATCAGGATGAGGTTCCGCTTCCGACGACAGAGGGTTGAGTGAGAGCATCGAGAGACATTGCGAAGGCAATGTCTCTTTCCTTTTTTGTATAAGTTTCTCCTTTTCTCCATATCCTATGGAAAAAGGAGGTAGAGAGCATGCTTTTACAGGCAGAAAAGAAAATTCTTGAGGAAATATCACGAAGCAGCCGGGTGGCTCAGCTTGAAATTCAGACTCTGCTCAGCAAAGTATACAGTGACGAACTGGCTTTGGATTTGAACCGGCAGGCGGCACGCTATTCCAGAATTCAGGAAAAGGCCGAGGAAGCGCTGATCCGGGAGGGGGAACGGCCGGAAATTGTGGGTGTCCTGGACAGGTCCAGACGTTGGGCTTCCCTCCAGGCGGAAACGGCTCTGAATGTCAGCACCAGTCATGTGGCAGAGCTCTTTCTGCGGGAAGAGCAGAAAAGACTGGATGGGATGATGGATATTGTCCGGGAGCAGGGAAGCCTGAATCGGGAGACGGATGAGATTGCTGAAGAATTGATGGATTTTGAGGAAGAAAATATCCGGATTCTGGGAACCTACCTGAAATGAAAACACGGTTTTCGTCCTTTGCTCTGCAGGGCTGGTAAGGCCGGACGGAAAGATGCTTTACTAATTGGGAAAAAATGTGTATACTGTTACCATGCCCGAAGAGGGAGAAAATGGAAGATCAGAACAGAGAGCGCGCGAAGAGTCCGGAAGGGGAGCGCAGAAGTACAGGAGTCGAGATTGTTGGAAGAGAAGACCAGAATGCAGCAGGAGTTTACAGACCGGGACATGACGGTTCCGGTCCGTTTAAATAAATATCTGAGTGAAACCGGTGTGTGTTCCAGACGGGAAGCGGACCGGCTGATTGAAGCGGGAGAGGTTCGGGTGGACGGAGAAAGGGCCCGGGCCGGTATGAAGGTTCTGCCTTCCCAGAGGATTACCGTAAGTGGCCGGAAGGTGTCCAGAGAAGAAGAGATGGTTCTTCTGGCGGTGAATAAACCCC
Organism: Candidatus Limivivens sp.; assembly: GCA_034101475.1. Lineage (GTDB taxonomy): Bacteria > Bacillota > Clostridia > Lachnospirales > Lachnospiraceae > Limivivens. The sequence continues at coordinate 24,442 of JAXEJQ010000120.1, read as the reverse complement.
GGGGTGTCGTCTGTACCACAGATAAACGCTGGGGGGATACTACGGTGGAGGAGATTCTCCACTATCCGAAGCGCGTTTTTTACATAGGAAGGCTGGATAAGGATTCTGAGGGCCTGCTGCTGATGACCAACAATGGCGGGATTTTGAATCAGATCATGCGTGCGGGAAATTATCATGAAAAAGAATATGAAGTGATGGTAAACAAGCCGGTTACAAAAGCATTCCTGGATGCCATGGCTGCCGGAGGGATTCCGGTGCTGGATCAGAAAACCCGGCCCTGCCGTATTTGGAAAACAGGAGAGAGAAGCTTCCGGATTGTGCTGACTCAGGGACTGAACCGTCAGATTCGGCGGATGTGTGAATATTTCGGATGGGAGGTCACATCCCTCCGGCGGATCCGGGTGATGAATATCCGGCTGGGAGATCTGAAGCCCGGATGCTGGCGGGAAGTGACGAGAGAGGAGCAGGAAAAGCTCTATGAACAGCTGAAAGGCTCCTACAGTGCCCCGAAGGCGGGCAGAAAAACAGGGAAAGAGAGGAAATGAGATGGGTGATTCCATTCAGAGAATGAAAGAACTGTCAGAAATCCTGAAGCGCGCATCGAAAGCCTATTATCAGGAAGACAGGGAACTCATGAGCAATTTTGAGTACGACAGGCTGTATGATGAGCTGCAGGAGCTGGAAAAGGAGACCGGGATTGTTCTGGCCGGGAGCCCCACCACGCAGGTAGGCTATGAGTCCATGGATGAGCTGCCCAAGGAACGCCACGAGTCGCCCATGCTTTCTCTGGACAAGACGAAGGAACGGGAGGACTTGAAAGCCTTTGCAGGTGCACAGAAGGTACTGGTTTCCTGGAAGCTTGATGGGCTGACGGTGGTTCTGACTTATCGGGATGGGAAGCTTGCCAAGGCAGTCACCCGGGGAAATGGGGAAGTGGGCGAGGTGATCACGAACAATGCCCGGGTTTTCCGGAATATTCCGCTGAGTATTCCCTATCAGGGAGAGCTGGTGCTCCGTGGGGAAGCAGTGATTTCCTATCGGGACTTTGAGGAAATCAATCAGGAAATTGAGGATGTGGACGCAAAATATAAAAATCCACGGAATCTGTGCAGCGGCTCGGTCCGTCAGCTGAACAATGAGATCACTGCCAGACGGCGGGTGCAGTTTTTTGCCTTTGCACTGGTAAAAGCAGAGGGCGTGGATTTTGAAAATTCCAGGATGAAGCAGTTCCGGTGGCTGGCGGCACAGGGCTTTGATGTGGTGGAGCATGTGGAGGCCACAGCCCGCACCATGGATGAGGCGGTGGATTCTTTCGCTGAGAAAATCCGGCATTTTGATATTCCGTCGGATGGTCTGGTGCTGACCTATGATGATATTGCTTACGGCCAGTCCCTGGGACGGACTGCCAAATTCCCAAGAGATTCCTATGCTTTTAAATGGGCAGATGAGATCCGGGAAACTACTCTTCTGGAAATAGAATGGAGCCCATCCAGAACGGGATTGATCAATCCGGTGGCTATTTTTGAACCGGTGGAACTGGAGGGAACCACGGTCAGCCGTGCCAGCGTTCACAATCTGAGCATTTTAAAGGGACTGCAGCTGGGGATCGGTGACCGGATCCTGGTTTACAAGGCAAATATGATCATTCCTCAGATTGAGGAAAATCTGACCCGAAGCGGGAATCTGGTGATTCCGGATAAATGTCCGGTCTGCGGCGGAGCCACCCGGATTCGGGCAGCCAATGACGCGGAGACCCTTTACTGCACCAATCCGGAGTGTCAGGCGAAGAAGATCAAGGCCTTTACGCTGTTTGTGAGCCGGGATGCCATGAATATCGACGGCCTCAGTGAGGCTACTCTGGAGAAGTTCATCGGTATGGGCTTTATTCACGAACCGGCGGACATTTTCCGGCTGGACCGTCACCGGGAAGCCATCGAAACCATGGAAGGCTTCGGAACAAAGTCCTGTGAGAATCTTCTGGCCAGCGTTGAAAAGGCCAGGGATACCACGCTTCCCAGGCTGATTTACAGTCTTGGAATCCCCAATATCGGAGTGGCCAACGCAAAGGTGGTCTGCAGGGCCTTCCACTACGATCTGGCGAAAATCCGCAGCAGCACGGCAGAGGAGCTTTCCGGGGTGGAGGGAATCGGAGCTGTCATTGGTCAGGCGATGGTGGATTATTTTGAAAATGAAGGAAAGAGCAGGGAACTGGATCATTTGCTGGAGGAGCTTACCATTGAGGTGCCTCAGGAGGAAGGAACCCGGGATCTGGAGGGAAAGAGTTTTGTCATAACGGGAACAGTTGAACATTTTGCAAACAGGAATGAACTGAAGGCTCTCATTGAGTCCAGAGGAGGAAAGGTGACCGGCAGCGTGTCGGCAAAGACCAGCTATCTGATCAATAACGATACCACATCCGGTTCTTCGAAAAACAAAAAGGCAAAGGAGCTGGGCATTCCAATCCTTTCCGAAGAGGAGTTCCTGAACAGGTTAGGCGGAGATTATGGAGAAAGATTATAAGGAAAAATCGGAAAAAAAGGAACTGATGAAACGGATTGAAAACAGTCCCACACTGGAAAAAGGAAAACAGGGCTTTTTCAGTGTGGTATTCGGTCGGACCTTTGTTGTTTTCGTTCTGCTGCTTCTGCAGATTATCCTGATGCTCTGGGGGTTGATCCGGCTTACAGAAGTCTGGTATGCTTTTTCCGGAGTCATGACGGTAATGGCAGTGATTCTGGTGGTGCATCTGATTAATAAGCCGGAAAATCCGGCTTACAAAATCACCTGGATTGTGCTCATTCTGGCCCTGCCCATTTTTGGCGCATCTCTGTATTTGTTTGTGGAGACGCAGCCGGCAACGAAATGGATTAATGCCAGGCTGCAGAAGCTCCATGGGGAAATGCGGGGAGAATGGAAGCAGGACGAGGAAGTGGTGCAGCATCTGGAGGAGGAAAACCCACATATGGCCAATATCGGACGCTATATGGCGGAGTGTGGGGGCTATCCGGTCTATGAGAATTCTTCTGCAAAGTATTTTCCCACAGGGCAGGATAAGTTCGAAGAGCTGAAGGCACAGCTTCTGAAGGCCGAGAAGTTTATTTTTATGGAATATTTTATTGTGGCGAAGGGATATATGTGGGATTCTGTCCTGGAAATTCTGAAGCACAAGGTTCAGGAGGGCGTGGAGGTCCGTTTCCTGTATGACGGAACCAATATGGTTTCCAGGCTGCCTTATCATTACCCTAAGGAGCTGCAGAGCTTCGGAATTCAATGCAGGATCTTTGCCCCTGTCAAGCCGGCGGTTTCCACCAGACAGAATAACCGGGATCACCGGAAAATTGTGGTGATTGACGGTAAGACGGCTTTCACCGGTGGCATCAATCTGGCGGATGAGTATATTAATCAGAAGGAGCGGTTCGGTTACTGGAAGGATACGGCGATTATGGTTCAGGGAGAGGCGGTTCGCAGCTTCACCATGATGTTTCTGGAGATGTGGAACGCAGAGCAGTACAATGTCACCGAGGATTTTGGAAAATATCTGAACGTGCCGGTTCACAGGCATCCTGTATCCGGTGACGGCTTTGTGATCCCTTACGGCGACAGCCCTCTGGATACTGAGAATGTGGGGGAAGAGGTGTACATGGACATTCTGAATACCGCACAGAACTATGTACATATTATGACTCCTTATCTGATTCTGGACAATGAGATGCTGACTGCTCTGAAATTTGCAGCCAAGCGCGGCGTGGAGGTAAAGATTATCATGCCTCATATTCCGGATAAGAAATACGCCTTTGTCCTGGCGAAAACCTATTATAATGAGCTTCTGGACAGCGGTGTTCAGATTTATGAATTTGAACCCGGTTTTGTCCATGCCAAGGTGTTTGTCTCAGATGATGAAAAAGCGGTGGTAGGTACCATCAATCTGGACTATCGGAGCCTGTATCTGCATTTTGAATGCGCAGTGATGCTGTACCGGAATGCGGAGATTCCCATGGTAGAGCGGGACTTCCAGGAAACCCTGAAGCAGTGCATTACGGTAACGAAGGATGATTATAAAAAGCAGAAGCTTTTCGATAAGATCGAGGGGAAGGTTCTTCGGCTGATGGCCCCACTGATGTAAAGCAGATGTCTGTATAATAAAGACAAATGTACCCGAAAAATGTTCTTTTCGATGTAAAAAAGATGTGGTAAGATAAGGAACAGAAACTGTTCAACTGTGAAGGCAGTGAACAGATACAGAAAATAAAGAGAGCGAAGGTGAAGCTATGCCAGTGAAAGTACAGGGAGAACTCCCGGCAAAAGAAATACTAGAACGCGAAAACATATTTGTTATGGATGAAAGCCGTGCGATCCATCAGGATATCCGGCCTCTGCAGATTGCTATCCTGAACCTGATGCCCCTGAAAGAAGACACAGAGCTGCAGCTTCTGCGGTCGCTTTCCAATACGCCGCTTCAGGTGGATGTGACCTTCCTGCATGTCTGCGGCCACGAATTCCGGAATACATCTACCAGCCATCTGAATAAGTTTTATGAGACCTGGGCGGATGTGAAAAACCGCCGCTTTGACGGACTGATTATTACCGGCGCACCGGTAGAGCATCTGGAGTTTGAGGAAGTGGACTACTGGGACGAGCTGGTGGACATTATGGACTGGAGCAGGACCAATGTTACCTCCACCATTCACCTGTGCTGGGGTGCCCAGGCAGGTCTCTATCATCATTTCGGACTGCAGAAAAAGCTGCTTCCGGCGAAAATGTTCGGTCTCTACTGGCATCGGGTCGCCAATCGGAAGATTCCCCTGGTGCGTGGCTTTGATGATATGTTCCTGGCCCCCCATTCCCGCCATACCGAGGTGGCTGCGGCAGATATTCACGCCTGTGAGGATCTGATGGTTCTGGCGGAGTCCGACGAGGCAGGGGTTTTTCTGTGCATGACCAAGGACGGACGTCAGATTTTTGTCATGGGCCATCCGGAGTACGACCGTGTGACCCTGGACGGAGAGTATAAGAGGGACAAAGGAAAAGGGCTGGAGATTGCGCTACCGGTATCCTATTATCCCCAGGATAATCCGGAGGCCAAGCCGCTTCTGATGTGGCGTGCCCATGCCAATACCCTTTATACGAACTGGCTGAATTACTACGTGTATCAGGTGACTCCCTACGATATGACGGGAACCCCGGATTTTCCTTCCAAGTAAGGAAAATCCATGGCGCAGGGATCGTCTGAACAATCATTTTTCTTTTCCATAAGCGATTCCCGGACAGCGTGCCTGCAGATCCCGATACAGGGCTTCCGCTTCCCGGGGGTTCCCTTCTCCGATCAGAAGCTCGGTTTCGGTACCGGCTTTCCCGATCAAAACCAGCTTCTGAATATCAAAATTTACATTGCCGCAGCACATTTTTGTATCCACTGCTTCGATTCTGCGAAATGCACGGATAATCTCTTCCAGAGGAGTTCTGTACCATTTCAGTCCTTTTTTCCAGAAGATAAAACGTGTACCGAGTTTCACTTTTCCGTAGGGGGATGCCTGGGCGAATTCCTGATCCAGATCCGGGTTTTCTTTTTTTCGGTAAATCCAATCCTTTGTCATGGGGGCCTCCTGTTTGTTCTTTGTCTCTTATCGTAGCATGATGCCAGGATTGTGGGAGTGCGAAGCACGGAACAATCCGTATGGCATCTTTCGACCCCAACATCATAGCATTTTTCAGAACAGATGTACAGAAAAAAGGAAAATGGAGGAAGAAATGCTTGTTTATCGGAGTTCGACGTGCTACCATAAACAGAAAAGAAAGCTGCGGCAGCACGATTTCCGAATTTCAGCAGAAAGGACGCCAGAATTCTATGAAGATCCATGAAAAGCTTGTAAAGCCGGTGATGGAAGCAAAATATCTGACGGTGGAGAACGCGGACAGATATCGCTCCATCATCCGGCTTTTTTATCTGAAATATGAAAAACTGAAATATTGGATGTACCAGGAGGAGGTCTTTGAGGAACTGACGGAGGATCCGTATTTTGCGGGGTATACGCCGGAGCAGTGCCAGCAGGATCTCACAGCCCTGGTCAACTGGGGCAATCTTCTGACGATCCAGGATACGAAAAAGGTGACCACCATTGAGGAGTTTAAAAATAAAAAATTCCGCTATCAGCTCTCGGAGGCAGCCGTGGAGATTGAACGGATGGTTATTCGTCTGGAAAATCTGTTCATTGAGGGATCGTCTCTGGAACCCACCCTTCTGGAACGGCTGCGCCTCAGCATTTCCCGGATGGGCGAGATTCATCAGGAAAAGGCGGAGCTGGTGTATGGCTGGTGGAATGATCTGAACAACGATTTTATCCGCCTGAATCAGAACTATCAGGATTATATGAGGGAGCTGAACAGCGTAAAGGCAGAGGAGATGATGAAAACCAGAGAATTCCTGGTTTTCAAGGACCGGCTGATTGAATATCTGCGTTCCTTTGTAAAGAGTCTGCAGATGAATGTTACGGCCATCGAACAGTATTTCCGCCAGGTACCGCCGCAGACGGTGGACCGGATTCTGGAAACCGTTACGGCTTATGAGCTGTCCATTCCGAGGATCGATGTGGAAGTGGACGAAAAGCAGATTTATGAGAAAATGCAGGGGCGTTTTTCCAGTATTTACGGATGGTTTGTGGGAGAAAACGGCCAGGAATCCGAAGCAGGCAAGGTATTTGACACCACCAATGAGATTATCCGGAAAATTACCCGCTACGCCACACGGATCAGTGAAATGAGCAACAGCGGGGCAAACCGGAGAGAAGAGTACTACAAACTGGCAGTCATGTTTTCCAAATGTCGGGATATCAACGAAGCTCATCGGCTGGCGGCTTCTGTTTTCGGAATTGAAAAGCCCCTGCATTTAAAGGGGGATTTTATCCGGAAAACAGAAAGCATCAACAGCGGTGTCTTTGAAGAAGACCCCTGGGTGATTCCGGTGACCCCGAGGGTGCGGACTTACAAAGAAAAGGGAAAGCGGACGGGAATTCAGGACAGAACCCGGGAAAAAGAGGAGACCCGCCGGGCAGCCATACGGCGTCTGGAGGAGGAGCAGAGACTGCTGCGAAGTTACATTCAGGGTAACCGGCTGGATTTTGCCAGTCTTCCGGTTATCGAGCCCCGGGTGCGGGATGTGTTCCTGACCTGGCTTTCCAAAGGACTGGAGAAGAAAGATATGCGGGCAAAGACGGAGGACGGGCAGATTTATCATATTGAACGGGAGGATCCGGAGGCAGTCTGCACGGTTCAGTGTACGGACGGTACCTTTCAGATGCCGGCTTATACGATTATTTTTGAGGAGGAAGGCCCGGATGGGGGCAGGAGAACAGATCGATGAATACACTGGAGGTTTTACTGAGCAGACGCTGGATTTTAAAAGCCAGAGAGCGGGAGCTGTATTATCAGGTGAAGGATGAGTTGGGGACGGTAAAAAAGTTTCTCATGGAAAAGCTGGGATACCAGGTGATTGTCAATCCCTATCTGGTGAAGGTGGAGAAACTTCCGGCAAAGCCGGAAAACTGGATGGGTATCCAGGAATTTTCGGAGCAGATTGAATATGTCTTTTTCTGCCTGCTTCTGATGTTTCTGGAGGATAAGGAAGCGGAGGAGCAGTTTGTGCTGTCTGAACTGACGGAATATCTGCAGGGGCAGTACAGGGAAGAACAGATCGACTGGACGGTATACCGGTTCCGGCGGCATCTGATCAAGGTGATGAAATACTGCACTGCAAACGGGATTTTAAATGTGGATGACGGGAGTGAGGAGAGCTTTGCCAGGGATGATACCAGTGAGGTTCTCTATGAAAATACCGGTGTTTCCCGTTATTTTATGAAAAATTTCACCCAGGATATTATGGGGTATACCTCTCCGGAGGATTTCATCAAAGAGGAATGGATTGATGTGGATGAAGACCGGGGAATTGTCCGGCGGCAGCGGGTTTACCGAACCCTGCTGATGACCATGGGGCTTTATAAAAGTCCGGAAAATGAAGAAGATTTTGCTTATGTGCGGAATTACCGGAATATGATTCAGGGTGAGCTTTCGGAGCTGTTCTCCTGTGAGCTGCAGGTCCACCGGACAAGCGCTTTTTTGATTCTGCATGAGGAATGCCGCCTTGGGCGGTGCTTCCCGGAGGAGAACACCCTGTCGGATATTGTGCTTCTCTGCAATGGACTGATTCTGGAGAAGATTTCCAGGGGAGAGATTCCGGTTCCGCCGGACGAGATGATCCGGATTCCCAGAGAGAAGATGTTTGGGATCATCGAATCCTGCAGAGAACGATATGGGAAGGGCTTTGCCAAAACCTACCGGGAGATGGTGACCGGGGAGTTCTGCGTGGAAGTATTTGATTACATGAAAAACATGGAACTGATTCAGGAAGAGCGGGATCAGATTCTGATCCGGACGGCAGTGGGCAGGCTGATTGGCCGTTATCCGGAGGATTTTGATACGGACGGAGGAAAAGATGAACAGTAAATGGCAGATTAATCGGGTAGGGCTGGTGGATTTCTGGTATTACGATGAAGAGGAGTTTTATTTCCTGGACGGAAGGATGCTGCTGCGGGGAGCCAACGGTTCCGGAAAATCCGTCACCATGCAGAGTTTTATTCCCCTGCTTCTGGATGGAAATATGCGGCCGGAACGTCTGGATCCCTTCGGCTCCAGAGCCAGAAAGATGGAAAACTACCTTCTGGAAGAGGGAGATGAGCGGGAGGAGCGGACCGGCTATCTGTTTATGGAACTGAAGCGGGAGGACAGTGAGACCTATGTTTCTCTGGGGATCGGCATGCGTGCCAGGAGGAACAAAAAGCTGGAATCCTGGTATTTCTGTATTACGGACGGCCGGCGGATCGGGAAGGATCTGTTCCTTTACAAGGATGTGCAGAATCGGATTGCCTGTACCCGTATTGAGCTGAGAAACCGGATCGGGGAAGGCGGAAGAGTGATGGAAAGCCAGAGCGAATACGCCCAGTGTGTCAATAAGCTTCTGTTCGGCTTTGAGACCATGGAAGAATACAGGGAAATGCTGGAGCTTCTGATCCAGCTTCGGACTCCAAAGCTTTCCAAGGATTTTAAGCCTACGGTGATCAATGACATCCTGAGCAGTTCCCTTCAGACCTTATCGGAGGAGGATCTGCGCCCCATGTCGGAGGCCATTGAGAATATGGACAATCTGAAAACAAATCTGGACAGCCTGATGGACAGTGTGGCCGGAGCGAAGCAGATCGAAAAGGTCTATGACCGGTATAATCAGATTGTTCTGTATGACAAAGCGCTGCTTCTTACGGAAGCGGCAAAGGAATGCCAGAGCCTGGAGAAAAAGGCTGCGGAGCTGGAAGAGGGAATCGAAGCCTGCAGACAGGAGCTTGCGGCGGAGGAGCTTCATTATGAGGAACTGAAGCGGGAGGAAACCGTGCTTTCCCAAGAAAAGGAATCTCTGGCAGACAGCGACGCGGCCAGACTGAAGGAACAGGAAGTGAAAATTGCCCGGACCCTGGAGGAGGAACAGCAGCAGGAAGGACAGAAACGGCGCCAGGAGCAGGAAAAAGCCGAAAAACGCCTGGATACCGAAAGTCGGATTCAGGATCAGAGGGAGATAAATGAAGCAGTCTGGTCGAAGATCGAGGAGCATCTGGAGGAAATGGAAGAGGAAATGGAGGGAATTCCCTTTGATGAGGCGGCGTTCTTTAAAAAGGAATTCCTGGAGGCGAAGGATGAGCCTTTTTCCTTTCAGGCCCACAGCCAGCTCCTGACGGAATATGTGCAGAAGGTGGAGGCGGGCAGGACGGCTCTGGAACAGGAAAAGCTTTTTCAGGAGCGTTATGACCGCTGCCTGCGGGAGCTGGATGAATGCGGCGAAGAACGAGGCCAGGCGGAGCGGGAGCTGATGCAGTACCGGAACCAGCTTCATGAGATTAGAAGTGAACTGACGGAGCAGCTGTATCAGTGGGAAAAGGGAAATCAGGAGCTGCATCTGCCTCCGGAGACCATGCAGGAAACAGCCCGCAGGATCGAGGATTACCGGATGGATACGGATTTTTCAGAAATCCGGGATCTGGCCAAACCGTTTCTGTACCGGCGGGAACGGGAGCTGGAGCTGGAAAAACACCGGATGGAGCAGAGCCTTCAGGAGTATGAGGATCAGGAAACAAACCTGCGGGAAGAGCTGGAGCAGTGGAAAAACCAGCGGGATCCCCAGCCGGCGCAGAGCGATGCCGTGAGGGAAAACCGAAGGCTGCTTACGGAAATGGGGATTCCTTATCAGCAGTTTTACAAGACAGTGGATTTCGGGGAAGAACTGACCCAGAGGCAGGCATCCCGCCTGGAGGAGGCACTGCTGCATATGGGTATTCTGGATGCGCTGATTGTCCCGGAGGAATACCGGGAACAGATCCGAAGACTGGACGCAGGCGTGTGCGACCGCTATCTTTTCAGCGATGTGTCCCATGTGAAAGAAAATCTGCTGAGGCTTCTGGATGTGGATAACGGAGAAAATGATATTCTGCTTTACCAGAGCATCTCCAATATTCTGTCATCCATTGGCTATCAAAACAGTGGTTCGGGCAGCGACTGGGGATCCACTTTTGTGGATTCGGAGGGAAATTACCGGATCGGTGTGCTGGAAGGAACCGTTACCGGAACCTATGAAGCGCATTTCATTGGGACCAGGGCCAGAGAAAATTACCGCAGGCAGAAAATTGCAGAGCTGGAGCAGCTTCTGCAGGAGCTGTTGGAACAGATGGAAGGCTGCCGGAGAGCACTGGAGATCTTAAAAGAACGGATCCGGATCCTGGGGGAGGAGTGGAAGGCCTATCCTTCCGAACAGGATCTGAAGATCGCCGCAAGGGAATATGCCCAGCGGGAATACAATCTGGAGCTCCTGGGAAAGAGGCTTCAGGCTATCCGGGAACGGACGGAAGCAGAACGGAAGCTGCTGGAGGAAGCGAGGCTGAAGGTACGGGAATGCTGCGGTAAATGCTACCTGACTGCCAGACTGGACGTTTTCCGGGAGGCCCTGGAGGCTCTCGGAAGCTACCGGGTACATCTGACGGAGGTTCAGATTGCCCATGGAAATTATCAGAACGGAGTCCGCTATGTGAAGACCCAGGAAGAGTATCTGGAGGCCATTGACCTGGATCTGGATGATATCCGGTATGAATTAAATCGCGTCATTCGCAGGATCCGGGAAACCGAGGCAGCGCTGCTCTCCGTTCGGGAACAGCTGAAGCTCACCGATTATGAGCAGATGAGGGAGCGGCTGGATCGGTGTATCCGCCGACTTGCCCGGATTCCGGAAGAACGGGAGGCTTCAGTGAGACAGCAGACGGATCTGAAGAAGCAGGCGGAAAATCTGCAGGAGAAGCGGGCGGAAAAGGAAGCCGCCCGGGAAACGGCACTGCATCGAAAGAAATGGCTGTCTCAGGCTTTCGCGGCGGAATATCGCCTGGGGTATGTGGAAAAATCCTTTGGCACAGGGGAGGATTCAGAAAAACAGGCAGCCAGGGTCTGTTCGCTGCTGGCCGGGAAATTTGGCAGCAGGAAACAGAGCGATCTTCTGAACAGTCTCCAGGAAGCCTATCATCAGAACCGGGGATATCTGCTGGAATATCATCTGACCATGCAGACTCTGTTTGAAGAGCTGGATGAGGAGACCTCGGTTTTTGAGATCGGCATGAAGCGGATCGATATCTGTGCAAAATACCGGGGAATGCCAGTGCGTTTCAAGGAGCTGATTGCAAAGCTCGAAGAGGATGCGGAGGAACAGAGACGCCTGTTAAGTGACCGTGACCGGGAGCTTTTTGAGGATATTCTTGCCAATACCATCAGCAAGAAGATTCGCGGGAAAATTCAGTCCAGTAAGCGCTGGGTGGAAAAAATGAATGTGCTGATGGAGTCCATGCAGACCTCCAGCGGCCTGAAGCTGAGCCTGCGCTGGAAAAACAAGCGGGCGGAAAAGGAAGATCAGCTGGATACCAGAGAGCTGGTGGAGCTTCTGCAGAAGGATGTGGAGATTATGCGAAGCGAGGAAGTGGAAAGGCTTTCGGCACATTTCCGGTCCAAAATCGAGGAGGCCAGGAGAATTTCCGATGATACCGGTTCAGTGCAGTCCTTCCATGGAGTCATGCGGGAGGTACTGGATTACCGGAAATGGTTTGAATTTCAGCTGGAATGCCAGAAAACCGGAGAAAAGAAGAAGGAACTGACGGACCGGGTATTCTTTACCTTCAGCGGCGGTGAAAAGGCGATGGCGATGTATGTGCCGCTGTTTTCGGCTGTTGTGGCGAAGTACGCCGGAGCAAGAAAGGATGCCCCCAGGCTGATCTCTCTGGACGAGGCCTTCGCCGGTGTGGATGAAACCAATATCCGGGATATGTTCCGGCTTATGGTGGAATTTGAATTTAACTTTATGATTAATTCCCAGATTCTCTGGGGCGATTATGATACCGTTCCTGCTCTTGCCATCTATCAGCTTGTGAGACCGGAAAATGCCAAATACGTGACGGTGATTCCCTATATCTGGAACGGTAAAATGAGAAACCTGGTCCAGTCGCCGGAGCAAATCGCAGAGTATGGGGAAGGATAAAGTGTTCCGGGAATATGGAGTATGAGGAAGGATGAAGTGTTCCGGGAATGCGGAGTATGGAAAAGGATGACATGGCCGGAGGGCAGAATGGGGAATTGTCGGACGGAGGAATACAGGATATGACAGAGCAGGAGAACAGACTGGAGGAATGTCTTGTTTATCTGCGGGAACGTCCGGTTTACCGGAAGCTTCTTGAAAAATTCCGGGAAAAGTATGTGAGTCTGGGCTATTTTGGCGGAAAGGTTACTCTCACAGGGCTGAACGCTGCGGAAAAGGCACATCTGGGCGGGTTTCTGGGAAAAGATTTTGCGGAACAGAAAAGTGTAACGGTATCGGCAGCGGCGATGGAAAAAGCTCTGGCTGACAGCCGGTTTTCCGGAATTACCTGGGAAGAGCTCCTGAACCGGTATTTTGGGGAATCCATGGTTTCCAGAAAAGAGAGGGAGAAGCGGCAGGAACGGGAACAGCGTCTGTTTTTTGAAAGGATTCTGAAGGAACAGACGGAAAAGCCGGGAGGTCGGTGGCTGGAACAGACTCTTGCGGAGCATGCGGAGGGGTATTCGTTCCTTCTGCAGCAGTACCGGGAAGCGCCAGAACAGCTGGAGAAACTTCTGCAGACGGTTCTGCACAGTATTTGTGAGCTTCCGCTGTTCCAGAAAGAAACGGGAGGGGAGCCACTGGAGCTGCTGGCGGTTTTTGCGGCGAGGACTACGGGAAATCCGCATTATTTTGATGAAGGAATGCCGGGAGAACGGCTGCTCTCTGCCTTTTTGAGAGCCTTTTTGGGCGGGAATGCCCCGGGGGGTTTTTCTGGTATGACCGGGGCGGAGCGGAAGAACCGGCTGCTGTATGAGGCGGGAATCCTGAAGGATGACCTGTCCAATGATACCCTTGTATACGGACTGTCCGCTGTCGGAAAGGACGGCAGAATCCATGAGGGAATCGAGGGCTTTCGAAGAAACCGGGAACCGGTGAAGCTGACGCTGCTGACCCTCGGCAGACTTTCTGAAATCCGGGGCCAGGGCGGAAGACGCGTGTATATTGTGGAAAATCCGGCAGTGTTTTCCAGACTGATGCAGGCGTATCCGGACAGTGCCTTTGTCTGCGGAAACGGTCAGCCAAGGCTTGCCACACTGGTGCTTCTGGATATGCTGAAAGAAAACAGCATTCTGTACTACGCCGGGGATTTTGACCCGGAGGGACTTCTGATTGCCCAGCGGCTGAAGGAGCGATACGGAGAACGGCTGCAGCTGTGGAATTATCAGGTATCTTATTATGAAACCTATGTGTCGGAGGTGCGGCTGGATGAGGCCAGAATGAAAAAAATGGACAGGGTTGTGCTTGAGGAGCTGCAGGAGCTGAAGGCGGCAATGCAAAGAAAGCAGCGTGCGGCATATCAGGAGGCCATGATTGAGGAATATCAGATATTGGAGGAAATGAGATGAATTATTTAGTGATTGGCGCCGGCGGAACCGGCGGCTGCATTGCGGGTTATCTGGCAAAGGCGGGAAAAGCGGTCACCTTAATTGCCAGAGGAGACCATCTGGAGTCGATTCGGGCCAATGGCCTGGTAATTGAACGGCTGCAGGACACACTCAGGATTCCGGTGGCGGCCATGACAGAACAGGAGTATGTCAGCCGGAAGCGGAAAGCAGATGTGATTTTTGTCTGTGTGAAAGGATACTCCCTGGAGTCGATCTATGATCTGCTGGAAAAAGCGTCCCATGAAAAGACGGTCATTATACCGATTCTGAACATTTACGGAACCGGGGAAAAACTCGCGAAAGTATTTCCAAAGCAGGAGGTACTGAACGGATGCATTTATATCGCGGGAGAGATCCGGACTCCCGGGGTGCTGAAAATGAGCGGGGACATTTTCCGGATCGTTTATGGACGTGTGGATGGAGATAGCAGCAGCCCGGTTCTGCGGCAGATTGCGGAAGACCTGGGGGACAGCGGGATCACGCCTGTTTTGTCGGAGAATATCCGCAGAGATACCTTTCAGAAATACTCCTTTGTATCGCCGATGGCCGCGGTGGGGGCTTTCTGCGGCTCCAATGCGGGAGATGCCCAGAAACCGGGGAAAGTCCGGGAGATGTTTATCTCCTGTGTCATGGAAATCCGGGAACTGGCAGAAGCGATGGGAATTCCGTTCTCCGTGGATATTGTGAAAACAAATCTGCAGATTATGGATGATCTGGCTGCGGAATGTACTGCTTCCATGCAGAAGGATCTGGCAAAAGGTGGAAAGACAGAGATGGACGGCCTGATTTTTGAAGTGGTTCGTATGGGAAAACAGTACGGAGTGCCGGTTCCGGTGTACGAGCAGATTGCCGCGAAATTTGGATTTCAGGAATAGGAGAGAGCCATGAAGAAAAAACAGAATTCCTGTGAAACCTGTGCTTATTATCGCTACGATGAAGAGTATGAGAGCTATCTTTGCGATATGGATTTGGATGAGGATGAACTGGGAAGATTTCTGTCAGACAGTCACTACAGCTGTCCTTATTACCGAAACGGAGATGAGTATGCGGTTGTGCGCAAACAGATCTGAAGTCGCTGCGCTGGATGGAAGCTTCGGTTTTGGGAGAGATTGGAAGCGGATAAAAAAGGAGGGCCGGGGAATGAATCCCCGGCAGCTAAATGAAAAGAAATCTATGTAAAAAAGGTAATCCCTTTGTTTGATATTATCTTACAGCAGCTCTGTGAAAGGTTTGTGTTGAAAATATAAAGAATATGTGAAATTCATTTCTTTTTTTTTGCATTGGATAATTTCAGTATTCGCCTTCCGCTGCTCTAAGTAAAAAAAGTTGGAAAATTCTGAAAATTAAACATATTTTTCTTTTGTGTAGAATTTTTTAAAATGTGTTGACATATCCATATATATGTGGTAAATTATTAAACGTAGCGAGGAGCTAACAAAACAAATCGCTAAGCTGCTGTGGCTCAGTCGGTAGAGCGTCGCATTGGTAGTGCGGAGGTCACGGGTCCGATTCCCGTCAGCAGCTTTTTGTTTTCCCTGGAAACTGAATGTTTCCAGTTTTTTTTGTTTCGATGATTTCTGATCGGGTTTACACCTGTTTAAAACCTCGCCGGTCCAAAAGGGATGTGTGGAACCCTTTCTTTTTTTGTGCATATTCTGTTAGTGTCCCCCGTAAACCAATCTGAAGGAGTATGTATCATGGAAGATCGTCATCCCTGTAAACCGAAGCAGCATGTTCATGAAGTCCAGGGCAGTACCAGGATTGCCGGATGCTGCGACTTTGCGCATAACCACCGATTTGCCACCGTGTCCGGAGAGGCCATTCCCTGTGAAGGCAGCCATGTTCACGAAGTAAAATTTACCACTGATTCCTGCCGCGGCCATATTCATATGTTCAGCGGCACCACTTCGAAGGCGATTGACGTCGGCGAAGGAAGGCATGTTCATTTCCTGAAGGGCTGTAGCAGCGATGTGGGCCATAAACACGAATTCATCGTAGCCACTCTGATTGAAAATCCGACCTGTGAAGAATAATTCCGAAAAATCCCCGGCCGTAACACCGGGGATTTTTTATGGGGGAAGCCTGGAAAGTTCCGGGCTGCGCGGATATTCAATTGTCCTTACACAGATCCCGGCGTGCCAGTATGGACTGCAGCATGTCGCCAAGGGTCATAAGGTCTGCGGAGAGTACAGCCAGTTCTTCGGCGGAAAGGCATTCTGTAAGCCGGCAGGCGATGGTTGAGAGAACATAAAGGTTGGAACAGTGGTCCATGTTACATCGGCTTTCTGTTTTTCTACATCATATGCGGCAGGGGAAAGGGAAGTGAAGAACAGGCAGGGATTCAGGCAGACTTCAGGGCTGTCTGCCTGAAATTTTGGGCGGATCAAAGGGATAGAGCTCGTGATAGGCTTCCAGCTGCGCTTCGTCCACGGGACCGAAAGGAATCAGGCCGGTGCAGTCTGTGGCAGAACAGGATTTCCCGAGGTAATCGTATTCTGACTCATGGGAAGAGTTTTTTACGGATGATTTTGTGGTCCTGGTCATTTGGAAAACCTCCTTTCACTGGTAGTATCTCCTGAAATTTTGTGTTATACTCTTTATACTTATGAAATGAGTAACCCGACAAATGAGCCTTCCGTCGATTTTTCCGTGCTGCGCACTTTCAAAATCGACGAAAACATTCGCAATCCGCTCATGTTTTGCGGGACCCATAGACATGAAACTCCATGCAAGCACGGATTTTCATGTCCATTTGTCCCTTGGCTCATAATGTTGGGGTGAAAAAAGGATAAAAAGGCAGACAAATATGAATTATAAAATGATTGTTCAATATGACGGTACCCGCTATGACGGCTGGCAGCGTCAGGGAAATACGGATAATACCATACAGGGAAAAATCGAGGAAACCCTCACCAGGATCACCGGAGAACCGGTGGAGATTTTTGGCGCAGGACGGACTGACGCAGGTGTGCATGCGCTGGGACAGGCGGCCAATTTTCATCTGCAGACAGCAAACTTTACGGGAAAGGAGCTTGTGGACAGTCTGAACCGGTTTCTGCCTGAGGATATCGGGATCCTTTCGGCAGAGGAGGTTCCGGAACGGTTTCACTGCCGCCTGAATGCGAAAGGAAAGACTTATTGTTACCGGATCGGAACCGGAGAAAGAAAAAATGTGTTTGAACGCAGACAGATCTATCCGGTGGAAGGAAGCCTTGACCGGGCAGCCATGGAGCGGGCGGCCGGCTTTCTGAAGGGGGAACACGACTTTAAAGGTTTTTGCGCCAATAAAAGAATGAAAAAGTCCACGGTTCGGAATATCTGGAATATTACCTTTGAGGAGACGCAAGGAGAGCTTCGGATTGTTTATACCGGAGACGGCTTCCTTTATCATATGATCCGGATTATGACCGGAACGCTCATTGAGACAGGACAGGGAAGGAGAACGCCGGAAAGCGTTTTGGAAATTCTGGAGAAAAAGGACAGAGCCCTGGCAGGTTATACAGCACCTGCCAGAGGTCTGACACTTGTTGAGGTGTTTTATCCGGATGACATTCGGTGAAAAATGAGGGAGCTGATCAGTAGCCCAGACTTTCACCGATCAGGATGACCTTGATCCGGCCGGGAGTCCGGTTAAAGCGGGTGATAACCGTATGGGCACAGATGCAGTCTGCGCTGGTGCAGTCCGCGCAGGAACCGGTGACACTGCAGGGTGTTTTCAGATTCAGGCGGAGCGCGTTCTGGGGAGCCGCTGTCTCGTGTACCCGGCTGATGGCTTCCTCCACGTTTTTGGCGACTTTATTCATGCCAACCAGAAGAATGACATGCTCAGGGCCAAAGACAAGGGCGGCTGCGCGGTTTCCGGTTCCGTCAATGTTGACAAGCTGGCCGTCTTTTGTGATGGCATTGCTGCTCATCAGAAAATAGTCTGCGGAAAAGGCCTGGCGAAGCAGGGCCATGCGTTCTTTGGAGTTTTTGGCGGAATCCCGGTCAATCAGCAGCAGATCTGCTTCACGCAGGGCATCCATCATACCGCATTCGGTCAGGGTCATGGAACCGCCCCAGGAAACGGTGGCGCCTTTTTCCATAAAAGAAAGGGCTTTTTCTACTGCTTCCGCTGATGTGGGACAGTAGTAGCCTTCCATACCGCGCTTTTCAAGATGTTTGATGATGGTCATTGCTTCTGCTTCATAAAAAGACTGTTTTGGTGTCATGGGCTTATACCTCCGTTTTTTTTCGTTTATAACATATTTGACATTGAAAATCAAGAATGAAAACAGTATAATAAAAAGAGTTGTTACGATTCCGAGATGCCAGTCATTTATTTTTCACTGTACCAGGCGTGAATAGTAACAAATACGGAATTTGATGATGCAGGATTGTGGGAGTGCGAAGCACGGAACAATCCGTATGGCATCTTTTGACCCCAACATCATTTGATTACAGGAGAGAAATCATTTATGAAGAAAATTCTCGATTTCATTACAGATGAAATGGTAAAAGCCTTTGAAGCTGCCGGATACGATACCGGATTTGCGAAGGTGACTCTGTCAAATCGGCCCGACCTCTGCGAGTATCAGTGCAATGGTGCGATGGCTGCGGCGAAAACGTACAAAAAGGCACCAATTATGATTGCAAAGGATGTGGTTGAAAAACTTCAGGGAAATGCAGTCTTTTCGAAAATTGATGCTGTAAATCCGGGCTTCATTAATCTGGACCTGAACCCGGAGTTCCTGGGAGATTATTTAAGAACGATGCAGGCAGATCCGGATTTATCCGTTGAAAAAGTGAAAAACCCCAGGAAGATCATTATTGATTACGGCGGACCGAATGTGGCGAAGCCATTGCATGTAGGGCATCTGCGCTCCGCGATTATCGGTGAAAGCATAAAAAGGATGGGACGTTTCCTGGGACATGAGGTGATCGGAGATGTGCATCTGGGGGACTGGGGCCTGCAGATGGGCCTGATCATTACGGAACTGAAGAAGAGAAAGCCGGAGCTGGTTTATTTTGATGAGAGCTATACCGGAGAATATCCGGAGGAGGCGCCCTTTACCATCAGCGAGCTGGAGGAAATCTATCCGGCAGCCAGCGCCTATTCCAAGGAGCATGAGGATTACAGGGAAGAAGCTATGCAGGCCACTTATCTGCTTCAGCATGGGCACAGAGGCTATCAGGGGATCTTAAAGCATATTCTGAACGTTTCCGTGTCTGACCTGAAGAGAAATTATGAGAATCTGAATGTGACCTTTGATCTCTGGAAGGGTGAATCGGATGCTCAGCCCTATATTCCGGCCATGGTTCAGTATCTGAAGGAGAATGGGTATTCCTACGAGGATCAGGGAGCGGTTGTTGTGGACGTGAAGGAGGAGACGGATACCAAGGAAGTGCCGCCCTGTATGATCCTGAAGTCGGATGGGGCCTCTCTCTATACGACGACGGATCTGGCCACCATTGTACAGCGTATGGAGGATTATCACCCGGATGAAATCCTGTATGTGGTGGATAAGCGTCAGGAGATGCATTTCATCCAGGTTTTCCGCTGCGCGAAGAAAGCTAAGCTGGTGGATGAGGACACAAAGCTGTCCTTCCTGGGATTCGGCACCATGAACGGAAAGGATGGCAAACCCTTTAAGACCAGAGAGGGCGGCGTGATGCGTCTGGAATATCTGCTGAAGGATATTGAAGAAGAAATGTTCCGGAAAATCACTGAAAATCATGCCATTGATCCGGCGGAGGCCAGGGAAACTGCGAAGCTGGTGGGACTTTCTGCCATTAAATACGGGGATCTGTCCAATCAGGCTTCCAAGGATTATGTATTTGATCTGGATCGTTTCACTTCTTTTGAAGGAAATACCGGTCCCTATATTCTGTATACGATTGTCCGGATCAAGTCGATCCTGAATAAATATCGCGAGCAGGGCGGCGAACCGGAAAAGGCAGTGATCACGCAGCCGGCCAGCCCCAGTGAAAAGGCGCTGATGCTTTCACTGGCCCGTTTCAATGCGGTCTGTGAAAATGCGTTTGAGGAATACGCGCCTCACAAAATCTGCTCCTATATTTATGAACTGGCGAATAATTTCAACAGTTTTTATCATGAGACGAGAATCCTGGCGGAAGAAAATCCGAAGCAGAAGGCATCCTGGATTGCTCTTCTGGCTCTGACCCGTGATGTATTGGAAAAATGTATTGATGTTCTGGGCTTCTCCGCACCGGAGCGGATGTAAGAAAAGATTCGGAATATTTGGGAATTTTCCCGCATATATTTTAGGGAGTGCTGCAGCAGGCGGCGCTCCCTGTTTTGCCGCTTGGAAAAGAATGGCAGAACAGTTCCAAAGAATGAACAGGTGCGGGAGGAACGACGAATGAATGGCAGAGGAAAAACCAGGAGATTACGCAGAAGAAGGACGGAAAGGCGGATTGAATTTCTGCTGCTGACCTGCCTGATGACGCTGGCAGGCGGCCTGTCCTTTTATCTGCGTGGAGAAAGCTATTCAAACTGTAAGACCACCGGAGAGGTAAAAATCGAAATTCAGGAACCGGAGGCAGAAAAAGCCAGGAAAAAAGAGGGGCTTGCCGGGGAACAGGTCTGGGTAAGTCCCGGGGAGGTGATCCGGAAGGATCCCACAATTGTGGTCAGAGAGGGATCCAAACCGGCCTGCCTGCGGGTGAAAATCCTGATCAGCGGATTAAACCGCAGTCTCCAGAAGGATCTGGAAGATGGCATCTGCCTTTGTGAAGGCTGGAAAAAGAATCCGGAGGACGGCTATTATTATTACACCCGGGTTGTCGAAGAAGAGGAGCAGATTCCGGTTTTCAACGGGATCATAGTTCCGGAGGCATGGGGGCAGCTTGGACAGGAACCGTATTTTCGTGTGGAGGTTCAGGCAGAAGCGGCAGAGTATGGTTACCAGTATCTCAGCGGCGGGAAGTGGAATCCACAGGAGTAGTACATATCATATGAGACATGAGAAAAAGAACAGGAATTAGTTAATGTGTGAATAGACAAAATTTGCAATTTTCGGTATAGTAATGGCAGATGCGAAAAAGGAGGTGAGAAAGGACTGAGACAGGAGAGCGAAGCCGGAAATGATTACCGTGTTCTCCGGAAACTTGGAGGGAGTACGTTTCTGTCTGTTCATAAACCGACTTGCCAGCTTCGGGTTCTGAAGGTGGTGGAAGGAGAAAAAAAGCGTCTGACAGATACGGAACGAAAATACTGGAAACATTTTTCCCATCCTGGGCTGCCGAGGGTTCTGGATATTCTGGAAGAAGGGGATACCCTCTGCTATGTGATGGAATATTTTCCGGGGAAAACGTTTCAGGAGATTTTCCGGGAGGAGGGATGTCAGCCGGAGGCCAGGCTGCGGGGATGGATGCTTCAGATCTGTGATATTTTAGAGTATCTTCACACACGGAGTCCAGCAGTGATTCATGGAGATCTGAAACCGTCCAATCTATATCTGAAACAGGATGGCCAGGTGATTCTGCTGGATTTTGGCGCTTCTTTTCCAGAGCGGGACAGAGCCGGTTTTTACTTTGGAACGGCGGCATTTGCGTCTCCGGAGCAGACCGCAGGCAGAGAGTTACCGGATTGCCGCAGTGATCTTTACAGTCTGGGGGTGACCATGTACTTTCTGCTTACGGGTACTTATCCGTCAAAACCCGGGAAATGCCCGGGAAACAGGAAATTTTGCAGAATTTTGAAGAAATGTATGCGGGAGGACCGGAACCGGCGGTATCATTCCGCCACGGAACTGAAGCGGGCCCTGGTCAGACAGCAGGGAAGCGGCAGGAGGTGCTGTGGGTTTCTTCTGGTACTGGCTCTTTCCTGCGTGGCAGCAGGGCAGGAGGCGGAAGAAGAAGGAGCCGAGATGCCGGAGGAAAGGAGGGAGTTCCAGACAGTTTTGAAAGAACCGGATACGGAGCGAAGTGAGACCGAACCGGTTTCGGAGACATTTTCAATCAGCAAATATGAAACAAGGCTGCAAAGCGGTCAGAGATCTGAAATCAAATCAGCAATTCTTTCATCTCCCGGTCGGGAGGAAGGTTACCGAAAATTATTAGAACTGTTTCTGGAGGATGACAGGCTGGACAGCGGAGAAGAACTTTATCTGCGGTCTATTCTGGAACAGACAGAGGGGGTATTTCAAAAAAATCAAAGAGGGTATTATTCGTTTTTGTATCAGACGGGACTCGCCTGCAGGCTCTGTTTTGCGGAAGAAGGCGGCAGAGACGGGCTTTACTGGTTTGAGAAAATTGCGGCTGCAGAGCAGACGGTGGGAATCTCAGAGAGTCAGAAAAAACAGGCAGAACTGTATGCAAGAATCGGCAGGCTCCGGCTAAATGATTGGAAAAAGCTGTCCGATGAGGAAAAGGCAGAGGAATTTCGTCTGTTTTGGGGAGAACTGAGTTCGGCTGAAGAACAGGGAATAAGCGGAGAAAAAGAAAATGCCATGCTTTCTCTTTCACTTTTCAGCGAGATGCTGACGCAGATGTATCTTTACGCTTCTGAATTTCAGAAGGCAGGAATAAAAGCAGAGGAATATGAACAGCTTGCCCATCGACTGACAGCGGCAGCGGCGTCTCTGCAGACTGAAAAGAATACAGATGTGGAGAAACGGCTTTTGCTCACCATACAGGAGAAGGAACAGAGGTTGGAGGAAACGCTGCAATATGTTTTTGATAAAGAGGAAAGGAGAAGCTGAATGAGAAGATTCTGGATTATTTTATTGGCACTCAGTGTGACAGTGGCCGCTGTCTGGGGACAGGAAGGTCAGGAAATCCGCAGCAAAGCAGAGTGTGAAGAAAAGGTACAGGAGAACGGACAAACGTTATTGGAAGAGGAGAGAAATCCTTCGGAAGAGGACAACGGAAAAAATACGGAAACAGAATCTGAAACAGAATGCGAAGCAGAATCTGAGACAGAGTCGGAAACAGATTTTGCAGCAGAGTCTGAATGTGATTGGGAGATCATGAACGAGAAAAACTCGATGAATGAATCTGAAGCAGAATTATCTTCCGAACCGGAAGGGGAATGCGAGACAGAGGAAGAAAGCAATGTATCGGAACCGGTGCCAGAGACAGAAAACCAAACGGAACAGCTGGAAGAGCTGCAGGAAACCCAAGGGCCGGGGACGGAAGAACCGGAAAGCAAGGAACTGGAAAGTGAAGAATGGGGGAATGAAGAGCGGGAAAAGGAAGAAATGGGAAATGAAGAATGGGGAAGCAAGGAATCGGAAAATGAAGAAAGGGAAACGGAGGAGCGGGCAAGCGAAGGACAGGAAACAGAAGAAGGGTTGATGAATGAAGAAGAAACAGAGTCGGAACTGCAGGGCGAACCGGAAACAGAGATAGAAACAGAAATGGAAAAAATAACAGAGAACGGGGAGCAGAATGGGGGAGACCAGAGGAAAGAGCCGGAAACGGAAACAGAGCCGGTAAACGAGTCAGAGACAGAGCTGGAAACCGAAGCGTCTGCGAACAAAGAGCCGGAAACGGAAACAGAACCGGTAAACGAGTCAGAGACAGAGCCGGAAACTGAAGCGTCTGCGATTAAGGAGTCGGAAACGGAGCTGGAAACGGAAGCAGATCCGGTGAGAGAAACGGAGGGAAACTTGGAGTCTGAGCCGGAGTCAGAGCTTGAACCGGAGTCAGAATCAGAACCAGAGCCGGAGTCAGTACCAGAACCAGAACCGGAGCCGGAGTACGAGTCGGAAACAGAAAAATGGACAGAGAAGGAAACGGAAAAGCAGACAGGGAAGCAGCCGGAGAAAAAGCCGGAGGCAGAGGAGAATGCGGAAAAGAAAGAAGAAAAAAAAGAGGTGAAAAAGGCAGAAAAAGGGATTGTGGAAGTGACAGCGGTTTATCCGGATTATCCGGATGGAACCCGAAGCTATGATGGAACAGATGTGGTTCTTCTGCGCCTGGAGGTTCAGAAATCCGGAGAGGGAAGTGTAAACGTAAAAGCGGAAGGGAAAGCCCAGAGTGCAGAGCCTGGAACGTGGAAGGTGGCAGTTTCCTATGAACTGACAGGAAAAGATGCGGATCAGTTTGAACTGAAGGTCCCGAAGAAACAGCCGGAAGTTACTATTCTTCCGGGAGAGCAGGAGGAGAAAGATGAAAATCAGTCCCAGAACGTGGAAAATGCTGTTATAAAACAGCAGATTCCGGAAGCGGAACCGGAAGGACAGGCGGGCAGTGATTCTGCAGAGAGCCTGGATTTCTCGGAACCGGAGATTTCAATCTCGGAACCGGAACCGGACGGCCGGATGGAAATCCGGATCAAAGACATAAATCTGGATGAAGACTCGATTCGATGGAGTCTGAAGGGTCAGAAGAATGGTCAGATCGAACT
>JAXEJQ010000119.1:0-21034 GCA_034101475.1 Candidatus Limivivens sp. | reverse complement strand
ATGCCGGAGACCATGAGCGTGGAGCGGAGAAATATGCTGAAGGCCTACGGCGCGGAGCTGGTTCTGACAGATGGAACCAAGGGCATGAAAGGAGCCATTGACAAAGCGGAGGAGCTGGCTGCGGAGATTCCGGGCAGTTTTATCCCTGGCCAGTTTACCAATCCGGCCAATCCAAAGGCACACAGAGAAACCACCGGACCGGAAATCTGGCGTGACACTGATGGTGAAGTGGATTATTTTGTGGCAGGCGTGGGAACCGGCGGAACGCTGACCGGAACCGGCGAATACTTAAAGGAACAGAAGCCGGAGGTCAAGGTGGTGGCTGTGGAGCCTAAGAGTTCCCCGGTGCTTTCCGAGGGCCATGGAGGACCGCATAAAATTCAGGGAATTGGCGCTGGATTTGTGCCGGAAGTTCTGAATACGGAGATTTATGACGAAATCATTCCGGTGGAGAACGAGGACGCCTTTGCGGAAGCGAAGAAGCTGGCGAAAAAAGAGGGGATCCTGGTGGGAATCTCTTCCGGAGCTGCTCTGCATGCCGCTCTTGAACTGGCAAAACGCCAGGAAAATGAAGGCAAAACCATTGTTGTTCTGCTTCCGGACAGTGGAGACCGCTATTATTCCACACCGCTGTTTACTGCAGAGTAAACAGTTGCTATTTCCGTTTGTTTGTTGTATAATCATGGCTGTCCGGCAGCATTGCCGGGCGGCTGTTTTTTTGTTATGGGCGAAGTGTGAATGTTCTCGTCGATTTTGAGAGTGCAAATCACGGAAAATCGACGGAAGCCTCATTTGTCGGGCAACTCATATTTATTCGGAGGATAAAGATGAAGCAGATTATCGGAATTATAATCGCATCTGTTCTTTCCGCTGTTGTGATCAGTGGATGCAGCAAAAAGAACAAGAGTACTCAGGACAGCGAAGGAGTCGGGATTCATCATGCGCAGATTGAGGTTCGGGATTACGGCGTGATTCAGGTGGAACTGGATGGGGATACGGCGCCTGTCACAGTCCGGAACTTTATGAAGCTGGCCGGGGAGGGATTTTACGACGGACTGACTTTTCACCGGATTATTTCCGGATTCATGATTCAGGGCGGAGATCCCAAAGGAAACGGAACCGGAGGCTCCGATGAGACTATTAAAGGAGAATTCTCAGATAATGGTGTGAAAAATGATATTTCCCATGTACGTGGCGTGATTTCCATGGCACGGTCTTCCAATATGGACAGTGCCAGTTCTCAGTTTTTTATTGTTCAGGCGGACAGTACCTATCTGGATGGTCAGTATGCGGCCTTTGGCCATGTGACGGAGGGAATGGAGATCGTGGATCAGATCTGTGAGGAAACTGCTGTGCAGGACGGCAACGGAACGGTGGCGCCCGCTGATCAGCCGGTCATCGCCGGCATCACAATTCTTGATTAAATGGAAATGTCTGCTGATGCAGACATCACCAATAATGTCTGGGACTTTTATTGTAAAAAGAAAAGAAACTACTTGCCAAAAAGGCTGGAAAATGAGAAACTATAAGGAGACATACTGTAACAGACAGGCATATGATATACCAAATATAGAAGCCGGAAAGGCAGAATGATTTAGGAGGAGCAAACATGAAAATTACCGTAGCAGGAACCGGATACGTGGGATTGTCCAATGCGATTCTTCTGTCCCAGCATAATGAAGTAAAGGCCGTGGATATTATTCCGGAAAAGGTCGCGATGATCAACGCGAAGAAATCTCCCATTGTGGATAAAGAGATTGAGGAGTATCTGGCGACAAAGGATCTGAATCTGACGGCGACCACAGACGCGGAGGCAGCTTATCGGGACGCGGAGTTCGTCATCATTTCCACCCCGACCAACTATGATCCGAAGATGAATTACTTTGACACTTCTTCTGTGGAAGCGGTGATCGAAAAGGTTCTGGAAGTAAATCCGGAAGCAACCATGGTGATCAAATCCACGGTTCCCGTGGGCTATACCTTAAGTGTCAGGGAAAAATACAACACAGAAAATATCATTTTCTCACCGGAATTTCTGCGGGAGGGACGCGCTCTTTATGATAATCTTTATCCATCCCGTATTATTGTCGGAGCACCGCTGGGTGATGAACGTCTGGTGGAGCGTGCCCATACCTTTGCGGGCCTTCTGAAAGAGGGCGCAATTAAGGAAGAGATTCCGACCCTGTTTACGGACCTGACCGAGGCGGAAGCAGTGAAGCTGTTTGCCAATACTTATCTGGCTCTGCGAGTGGCATTCTTCAACGAACTGGATACCTATGCAGAGGTGCGGGGCCTGAGCAGCAAGCAGATCATCGAAGGCATTGGTCTGGACCCCCGGATCGGTACTCATTACAACAACCCCTCCTTCGGATACGGCGGATACTGCCTGCCCAAGGATACGAAACAGCTTCTGGCCAATTATCATAATGTACCGAACAATATTATCGGCGCCATCGTGGATGCGAACCGGACCAGAAAAGACTTTATTGCAGAGCGTATTCTGGAGAGAAATCCGAAGATTGTCGGGATTTACCGGCTGACAATGAAGGCAAACTCCGACAACTTCCGTCAGAGCTCCATTCAGGGCGTTATGAAGCGGATTAAAGCGAAGGGTGTGGAGGTTGTGGTATACGAACCGACACTTAAAGAAGAGAGTTTCTTCAATTCCAGAGTGATCCGTGATCTGGAGGAATTTAAGAAGATTTCTGATGTGATTGTGGCAAACCGTTACAGCGAAGATATTGAGGATGTGCTGGACAAGGTTTACACGAGAGATCTGTACTTCAGAGATTAAAGAAATATCCGCAAAGCCGCAGGGATTCCCTGCGGCTTTTTGGGGACAGAAAGGGAAAAGGAGGAACAAATGGAACGAATAAAAAGCTACCTGAGCGAACGGATACTTCCGGAATCCATGGAGGAAATGTTCCGTTCGGCGGATGACTATGAAGAACTGATGATGATGTATTCCTGCGCCATTCGGGAGGTGCGGACCAAGCTGGAGGTTTTGAATGATGAGCTTTCTGTGCGCTATAACCGCAATCCAATCGAGTTTATCACCACGCGGCTCAAAAAACCCATCAGTATTGCGAAAAAACTGGAATCCCGGGGAATGAAGGTTTCCATAGACAACATTGTGGAAAATCTGAACGATGTGGCAGGTGTGCGGGTGATCTGCAGCTTCATTGATGACATTTATGATGTGGCCAAGTGGCTGTCCAGCCAGGATGATATTGTAGTTATTGAGACGAAGGATTATATTCAGAATCCGAAGCCGAACGGATACCGCAGTCTGCATCTGATTGTGGAGATTCCGGTTTTCTTTTCCAGCGGAAAACGGCCTATGCGGGTGGAAGTTCAGATTCGGACCATTGCCATGGACTTCTGGGCCAGTCTGGAGCATCAGCTTCGCTATAAGAGAAATGTGGAGAACAGTGAAGAAATCGGGAAAGAACTGAAGGAATGTGCCGAGGTGATTGCCGAAACAGACCTGAAAATGCAGAATATCCGGGAAAAGATCGGTGTTTTC
Organism: Candidatus Limivivens sp.; assembly: GCA_034101475.1. Classification (GTDB taxonomy): domain Bacteria; phylum Bacillota; class Clostridia; order Lachnospirales; family Lachnospiraceae; genus Limivivens. The sequence continues at coordinate 17,508 of JAXEJQ010000119.1, read as the reverse complement.
ACAGAACTGACATAATTGGATGCTATGATAGCCGTAAAACCGGACAGGAATGAATGTCTGCAGGCAGAGAATTCTGAAAAGCAGGATTCTCTTTTTGTAACTGTTCAGAGCTCTGAACAGTTGCCTCTTTTTTAAAAAGTGAGGGATGTTTATGGAGAAACTGAAGGTGTTAGTCGTAGATGATGAGGCCAGAATGCGGAAGCTGGTGAAGGATTTCCTGGTTCGCCAGAATTATGAGGTCCTGGAAGCGGGAGACGGCGCAGAGGCCATTGACCTTTTTTTTGCGGATAAAGAAATTGCGCTTGTGATTCTAGATGTGATGATGCCCAAGATGGACGGCTGGGAGGTTTGCCGGGAGATCCGGAAATATTCCAAAGTGCCTATAATCATGCTGACGGCCAGAGGAGATGAGCGGGATGAGCTGATGGGATTCGAGCTGGGTGTGGATGAGTACATTTCCAAACCCTTCAGTCCTAAGATTCTGGTGGCCCGGGTGGAAGCGATTCTGCGCAGGACCCATGCGGTTTCTGCGGAGGATGTGATCCGGGCCGGAGCTATTGAAGTGAATAAGGCAGCCCATCAGGTGACGGTGGAGGGGAAATCCGTGGATTTAAGCTTCAAGGAATTTGAGCTTCTTACTTACTTTATTGAAAATCAGGGACTGGCTCTTTCCAGGGAGAAAATTTTGAACAACGTATGGAATTATGATTATTTCGGGGATGCCCGCACCATTGATACCCATGTGAAAAAACTTCGGAGCAAGCTTGGCAAATGCGGAGAGTATATTAAGACGATCTGGGGAATGGGCTATAAATTCGAGGTGGAAGAGGAATGAAAAAGTCTCTGTCAAAGCAGGTTGCGTTTCTGTTCACCGGGCTGATTCTGCTTGTGCTGGCAGCGAACTGGCTGATGAATAACTTTTTTCTGGAGGATTTTTATATCTACAAGCAGAAGGCGGTTCTGAAAAGCGCCTATGAATTCCTGAATCAGTATCAGGATGTGCGAAGCTATAATGAAGAGGAATTTCTGGATCAGGTTATTGAAAAATGTACGGAGAACAATATCCGTGTTGCGATTCTGGATCGGAATCTTCTTCGGGTTTATCCGGCCGATACCTACAGTTTCGGAATTGCGGCTACGCTGGAGGGATATTCGCTGAAGCTGGACAGCTCCCGGAAAGATGTGCTGGAGGTCGGGAATGATTATATCATTCAGAAGACACAGGATCAGCATATGGAACGGGACTATATGGAGATTTACGGAACTCTGGATAATGGCTGCCTGTTTCTTCTGCGGATGCCGCTGGAGAGTATCCGGACCAGCGTGCGGATTTCCAGCCAGTTTCTGACGTATTTCAGTATAATCAGTGTTCTGATCAGCATTCTGCTGATTATCTGGCTTTCCAACAAGCTGACAAAGCCGGTCAAAGAGCTGACGGAGCTTTCCAAACGGATGGCGGAGCTGGATTTTGACGCCAAGTATACCAGAGGAGGGACGGATGAAATCGGCCAGCTGGGAGAACACTTCAATAAAATGTCCGAGAACCTGGAAAAGACCTTCTCGGAGCTGAAAACAGCGAATAATGAGCTGCAGAAGGATATGGAGCAGAAAATTCAGGTGGACGAGATGCGAAAGGAGTTTCTTTCCAACGTTTCCCATGAGCTGAAGACGCCCATTGCTCTGATTCAGGGCTATGCGGAAGGCCTGAAGGAATGCATCAATGATGATGCGGAAAGCCGGGACTTCTACTGTGAGGTGATCATGGATGAGGCATCGAAGATGAACCAGATGGTTAAGAAGCTGCTGACGCTGAATCAGCTTGAATTTGGGAATGACACGGTGACCATGGAACGCTTTGACCTTGTGACACTGATTAGGGGCGTGGTGCAGTCCGCTTCAATCCTGGCTCAGCAGAAGGAAGCGAAGATTCTGTTTCAGGAGACGGATCCGGTTTATGTCTGGGCAGATGAATTTAAGGTGGAGGAAGTTGTAACGAATTATGTGAGCAATGCCCTGAATCATGTGGAAGGGGACCGGATCATTGAAATCAAACTCTCTCGCCTGGAGGATAAGGTGCGGGTAACCGTGTTCAATACCGGCCAGCCGATTCCGGAGGAGGATCTGGAAAAGATCTGGATCAAATTTTATAAGGTGGATAAAGCCAGAACCCGGGAATACGGAGGCAGCGGGATCGGTCTGTCCATTGTGAAGGCGATTATGGATTCGTTCCACCAGGAATGCGGTGTGGTTAATTTTGACAACGGCGTCGAATTCTGGTTTGAGCTGGACGCGAAAGAAAAACGGTTTATCGAAGAAGCTCTGCCGGAAGAATTTCATGAAAAGAAGGAGTAAGGATCGAGGGGCATGGATACAATAGTGGAAGAGATGTTTACCGGTTACTGCAAGGCGCATAATCAGACACAGGTGATTGTCTGTGAATATTCCCGGAATGCTTACGGAGAATTGTGTCTGGAACATGTGGACTGTGATTTTCTGAAATGTGTGCATAATAAAGACTGCCTGGTTGTAAGCCAGGCGCTGGCGAAGGAGGATGAATAATCGATGAGAGCATGTGTGGAAGAAGTGCTGGCAGCCATGATGGAGTATTATGCCGGATATCCTGTTCAAATAAATCATTTCCTGAAGGTTTATGGATTTGCGAAGACCATCGGGCAGCAGGAGGGACTTCCGGGAAGAGAACAGGAAATTCTGGAGGTGGCCGCGGTGGTTCATGACATCGGGATTAAGGTGAGCTGGGAAAAATATGGAGACAGCAGCGGAAAGCATCAGGAGCTTGAGGGGCCTGCCGTGACGGAAAAGCTGCTGAAGGATCTGGGGTATGACGCTCAGCTTATCAGCCGGGTTTCAAAGCTGGTGGGACGACACCATACGTATACGGGGATCGACGGCATGGACTGTCAGATTCTGATTGAGGCGGATTTCCTTGTGAATCTGTATGAGGAGGAAGCATCGGCGGAAACCATTGCCAGCGTCAAAAAGAAAATTTTCCGGACGTCGGCGGGGATTCGGATTCTGGAAGCCCTGTATGAACAAAAAAGGAATGACTGAGAGGAGCCGGGAGACGTGTTCTTATGCGGAGGAAAAGGATTGTGAAGTGGTACAGCAGGAAAACGTATCTGGATTTACTGAAGGAGATTCCTTCGGATCTGGGAGGTGCTGTTCTGTTTAATATCGGCATTTACTGCTTTGCCATGAATGCCGATTTTGCTACAGGAGGCCTCAGCGGTGTCGGACTGATTTTCCACCATCTCTGGAATGTCCCCATGGGCTGGTTTACGATTTTACTGAATATTCCGCTGATTCTGATCAGTATCCGGGTACTCGGGAAAAAATTTTTGATTTCTTCTATAAAAACCATGGTAATCTATTCCCTGGTTTTGGATTATGTGATGCCCTTTTTTCCGGTTTATACTGGCAATCCGATCCTGGCGTCTGTCTGCACAGGCGTTTTTTCCGGTCTTGGGCTGGTCCCGGTCTATTACCGGGGCGGTTCCACGGGCGGCATGGATTTTCTGGTGATGACACTTCAGCGCCTGAAGCCCCATCTTTCCATCGGTCAGGTAACCATGGCGGTGGACAGTATCATTATCCTGTGCGGCGGCTGGGTTTTCCGAAATGCCGATGCGGTGATTCTGGGAATGGTTACAGCTTATGTGACCAGCGTGATTGTGGACCGGGTTCTGTGTGGCCTGGGAGAGGGCAAGGTGGTGCTGGCGGTTACCTGCCGGAAGGAGGAAGCGGCTCTGCAGATCGATCAGGAAACCCTCCGGGGCTGTACCTATCTGGAAGCCCGGGGTTCCTACAAAAACGAAAAAAGGGATGTGCTGATGTGTGCCTGCTACAGCCGGCAGGTCGTGACGGTGAAACGGATTATTCAGGAGCTGGATCCGGAGGCTTTTATTATCGTGTTGAATTCCAATGAGGTGCTGGGGCAGGGATTTAAAACCTTTGATGGAGGCGTTCCTTGAATCCGGGAGGAGCGTGAAGCACGGAACAATCTGTAGGGTATCTTTTGACCCCAATATCATAAAATGAGTTGCCCGTCAAATGAGTCTTCCGTCGATTTTTCCGTGCTGTGCACTTCCAAAATCGACGAAAACATTCGCAATTCGCTCATTTTTCTGCGAAAAATGGCTTCTTGCTCATGTTTTGCGGGCCCCATAGACATGAAAATCCATGCAAGCACGGATTTTCATGTCCATTTGTCCCTTGGCTCATAAAATTTGGGTGTTGACAATCTGCTCAGGCTGTGGTATTATTATCAACGTTGAAAACAGAATTTATTTTTTGCGGGTGTAGTTCAATGGTAGAACACCAGCCTTCCAAGCTGGATACGTGGGTTCGATTCCCATCACCCGCTTTTTTGTATTTGTAACTGTTCAGCGCCAAGCATTTTGAAGGTTGGCTCTGAACAGTTACTTGTATTTAAAAATGATTTCCGGAGCGGAGCAGAAGACTTTTATGGAAGAAAAGAGAATGCGAAGAGATAATTACGAGGCTGTCTGTGAGAGCTGGCGGCAGCGCTCGAAAAGCTGGGACTGGAAAGCACGGTTTGAAGAGCTTGGATTTCCCGGATGGAGGGAAAATGGACCGCTTCCTATTACGTATTATGGCGTATTGTATGAGTGGGATCCCCAGAGCGGGCGCCTTTCGGAAAGGGAGCATCCGGAAAAAAAGCTGAGCTTCGGCACCCAGATGAATATATATAATCTGATGGCAAAGGCCGGGAATCAGCCGGTCTTATCGGGAAAATGGGTGCCTCTTCGGGAAGTGAAGCGGGCTTATCCCTTTGCACCAGCCTTTCAGGCCGGGACGATCCTTCCGTTTTCCAGATTTTTTGACGGAAAAGCGGAATATCTGGAAAAGGCAGGCCGGAAGCTGGGGTTTCGGAGGATACCGGAATCGGAAGTGGGGTTTGAAGCCATGGCGTTCTCCTGCCTGCCCATTCGTTTTCTGTTCTGGGACGGGGATGAAGAATTCCCGGCTCAGGCCAATATTTTGTTTGATTCCAATATTACAGAGTTTGTCCATGAAGAAACCGTGGTGATGCTTGGTGGAGACGGTACAGCCCGCCTGATGGAAGCGGCAGAGGAAATACTGGATCCATCCCGGTGACAGGAGGAGATTGATGATGATGCAGACAGAGGAAAAGGTACCGTTCCGGATCCGGGCAGTCCGGGAACAGGATGCAGAAGAACTGCTGGAGATTTATGCGCCTTATGTCAGGGAGACGGCGGTTTCTTTTGAGTATGAGGTTCCGGATCCGGAGGAGTTCCGGGGGAGAATCCGGAACACTCTGAAGAGATATCCGTATCTGGCAGCAGAAAAGAATGGGAAAATCCTGGGCTATGCGTATGCTTCCGCTTTTCATGCCCGGGCAGCTTATGACTGGGCGGTGGAGACATCTATTTATGTTCGGAGGGACAGCCGAAGGACCGGAGTCGGAGCGGCCTTATATGAAGCTCTGGAGGAGGCGCTGAAAAGACAGAATATTCTGAACCTGAATGCCTGCATTGCCTACCCTTCCCGGGAGGATTCTCATCTGACGCTGGACAGTGTGCGGTTTCACGAAAAAATGGGATATCAGATCTGTGCGCATTTCCACCAATGCGGCTACAAATTTGACACCTGGTATGATTGTGTCTGGATGGAAAAACATCTCGGAATCCATGAGAAACATCCGGTTCCGGTGGAAGCCTTCCAGGCGGAAGGAGGCTGACGATGAAGCAGATCATAAACCGGATAAAAGAAGGAAGAAAGAGAAAACGGAACAGAAGCCTGTTCAGTCTGCTGGCGCTTCTGGTGATTGCCGGTGTGGGATTCGGATTTTTTCCGGGAACCGGAAACAGCCTGTTTCAGAAAAATGTACAGACGACTCTGTACGCCCGGACGGAACCGGGACAGGAGCCGGATCTGGATCCTGAAAAGTACTTTTCGGGAGAAAATCTGGATTACGAAAAATTTACTTTTGATCTGAGCGGCTGTGATCTGGAACAGCCCGGAACGTATCAGATCCCGGTACTGTATGAGGGAAAGGTGACAAATGTTGTCATGAACCTGACCGTTCAGGCGGCAGAGGAAGAGATGGCGGAAGACACTCTGCGGGAGAGTGAGCAGACCTATCTGAATGCCGGATGAGAAAAAGCTGCTCTGTGGGGAATTGTGGCCTGCAGGTACGGTTATCCGGGACAAATCCGTGAAATGGAAAGGAAGAAAGGCAGGAAGAGGATGAAGATTTTTCATATTTCTGATTTACATATCGGAAAGCTTTTATACCGGTATTCTCTGCGGGAGAGTCAGGAGGCTGTGCTGACCCAGGTTGCAGACCAGGCCAGGGAGCAGAGACCGGATGTGATTGTGATTGCGGGGGATATCTTTGATAAATCCATTCCCTCGGCGGAGGCTTATACGGTGCTGGATCAGTTCCTGAACCAGCTTGGCGAGCTGACTCCGACGATTCCGGTGCTGATGATTGCCGGCAATCACGACAGTGCCCAGAGACTTCAGTTTGCCAGCAGCTTTCTGGAGAAGCATCAGATTTATGTGTCTGTGATGCCGCCCCGGAACTGTGACGAACATCTGAAAAAGATTACCTTGCAGGATGAGTACGGGGAAGTGGATTTCTATCTGCTTCCTTTTTTTAAACCCGGCTATGTGCGGGGGTTGTTTGGAGAAGGGACGGTTACGGACTATACAAGTGCGGTGAAGGCGGTGCTGGATCGGGAAAATATTGATTTTTCCAGGCGGAATGTGCTGGTGTCCCATCAGTTTTATCAGGGCGGTGCGGGTGTGCAGACCTGTGATTCTGAACAGACAGTGTATTCTGTGGGAGGACTGGATCAGGTGGATGTGGGGCTGCTGAAGGCGTTTGATTATGCTGCGCTGGGGCACATTCACGGAGCCCAGCGGGTTCAGTATGACCATGTGCGCTACAGCGGGACGCCTTTGAAATATTCGGTCAGCGAGGAACATCATCAGAAAGGGATTACGGTGGCAGAACTGGGAGAAAAGGGGACACCTGTGAAAATCGGCATGCTTCCCCTGCAGGCGCCCAGGGATGTCCGGACGCTGCGCGGTACGCTGGAGGAGGTTCTGGATTTTGCGGGAGAGGAGATCTGTCATGACTATGTGAGTGTGACGCTGACCGATGAACGGGATCCCTGGAACCCCAAACAGCGTCTGGAGGAGGTTTATGATTCCCTTCTGGAAATCCGGATTGACAATGCCAGAACCCGGGCAAAGCTGGAAGGAGATTTTGAGATCCGGGAAAACTGGACTCTGGAGGAAGCCTTTTCTCACTTTTATCAGGAGATGAATCAGTGTCCCATGTCGGAAAAAGAAGAAGAAATCATGGAAGAGATTTTTGCAAAAGTCACGGGGGTGGGAGCATGAAACCGATTCAGATTGTGATGTCAGCCTTTGGCTCTTATGCTGGGAGGGAAACCATCGATTTTTCCGGAAGGGATCAGGGCCTGTTTCTGATCAGCGGGGATACGGGATCCGGGAAAACCACCATTTTTGATGCGATTACCTATGCGCTGTACGGACGAACCAGCGGAGGAAAAAGGGAAGCAGAAATGATGCGCAGCCATTACGCGGCTGGGCAGAATCTGACTTTTGTGGATTACACCTTCTGCAGCCGGGGAGAAACTTACCGGATTTACCGTCAGCCGGAGCAGCTGAAGGACCGGAAGCGTCAGGGAAAGCGTCAGGGACAGGTCCGGGAACCGGCCAGAGTGGAGCTGACCATGCCGGATGGAAGCCTGTTTCCGGGAAAAATGAAGGAGACCAATGAGAAAATCGCGGAAATTATCGGGTTGGATGCAGATCAGTTTACGCAGATTGCCATGATTTCCCAGGGGGATTTTCTGCAGCTCCTGCACGCGCCTTCCCGGGAGCGCAAGGAGATTTTTGCAAAGATTTTCAATACCTCTCTCTATGACCAGGTTCAGGAGGAATTAAAGGAACGGGCAAAAAAGCTGTATGGGCAGCTTGCGGAGAATAAGAAGCTGTGTGAGCATGATCTGGAGGCGATCCGCTGTATGCCGGGAAGCCTCCTGGAAGAAGAATGGGAGAACTTCCGAAGTCTTTCCGAGTCGGACAACACTCCCATGCAGGAGCTCCTGAAGCAGATCCTGGCAGAGGCCTGGAAAAAGGAAAAAGAGCTGGAAGCGGAAAAGGAAGTTCTCAGAGAAAAAAGCCGGGCTGTTCAGGAGCAGCTTGTCCGGGGAAGAAGTATCAATGAGCTGTTTCAGCGTCAGGCGGAGGCAGAGAAGCGGCTGGGACAGCTCCTGGAGAGAGCTTTGGAAACGGAAGCCAGAAAGGAACGGGTTCAGAAAGCTGTCAGAGCGCGGGCTGTGGAAGAAAAGGAAAACTGGTATCGCAGTGCCGGAAAGACTCTGGGTCAGACCAGGGAGCAGGCCAGGGATCTGCAGGAGGCCATCGCAGCCGGGGAAACGCTTTTGAAAGAAAGAAAAAACGAGAAAGAAGAAGCAGAACGGCAAAAGCAGGAAAAGGGACCGAAGCTTCAGAAGGAGATTCTGGCGCTGGAGAAAGCCCTGCCAAGATATCGGACTCTGGCAGAACGCGGGCAAATGCTCACAGGGTCACTGAAAGGTCTGCAGAAGGCAAAGGAAGAGCTTGGAAAACGGAAGCAGGAGCTGGAAACCTGCAGGGCAGCACAGCAGAAGCTGGAACGGGAGCAGGAACAGCGCGCAGACTGCTATCCGGTCTTTTACCGGGTCGGAGAGCAAAAGAAGGAGGCGGAGGAGGCCTGCCGCAGGTTGGGAGAGCTTCTGCAGGAAAAGCCGGGAATTCTGGAACTGGAGGAACGCCTGAAAAGAGCGGAACAGGATCTGGAGGAACTGGCGAACCGGTACCGGGAGGCCGGTGTGCGCTATGAACGGGCCTATCTGGAATTTCTTTCGGTTCAGGCGGGGGTGATGGCTTCCAGGCTTCAGGAGGGCCAGCCCTGTCCGGTCTGTGGATCTACAGAACATCCGGCCCGGGCGGTTCTTCCGGAAAAGGCCGTTTCTCAGGCCACGGTGGAGAGAGAAAAGCAGAGGCGGGAAAAAGCGGAAAAAGCCCTGAATGATCAGTCGCTGGCCTGCCAGAAGGCCAGACAGGAACTGGAAGGGAAAAAGGCCGTGGCGGAAAAAACAGGCCGGGAGCTTTTACAGGAGAATTTCCGGGCAGACGCAGAAGGATTTCGGATGGCCGAAAAAGAGTGGGAAAACCGGAAAAGGTTTCTTGAGGAGGCGCGGAAGCGCTGGGAGGAAGCCAGAGAGCAGACTGCGCTTTTTGAAAAGGGAAGAGAGAGACTGAATGAAATCAGAGAGCAGCTGCAGGAACTGGATAGTCAGTGCCGGGAATGGGAAGCTTCCATTACCGGGGCAGAGGTTTCCTGTCGGAGTCTGGAAAAAGAAATCGAGCTTTTACGGGCGGAGCTTCCCGATTCTGATGAGAAAGAGGCCGGAAACCATCTTGCGGCCCTGAATGGGGAGCTGCAGAAAATCGAGGGGAGAGCACAGAAGGCATCGGAACTCGTTTATGAACTGGAAACCGGACTGGAAAAGCAGCGGGGCCAGATGGCGGAGACACGGCAGCGGGAGATCCGGGAAACAGAGGAATGGGCAAGATGCCGGAAGGAATTGGCAAAGAGTCTGGAAGCCCAGGGATTTTCTGATTTTGAACAGTACCGACTGGCAAAAATGGACAGCGGGAAACAAAAAGAAGAGGAAGAGGCCTGCCGCCGGTTTGACCTGGAACTGGAGCGGGCAAAGGCTAATACCGAAATGCTGAAGGAACAGACCGCCGGACAGCAGCCTGTGGATCTGGAAGAATGGCAGGAGCAGGCGGCGAAGCTGCGCATGGAGAGCGCAGAACTGGACGCCCGGATGAAGGAACTTTACGGCCTGAATCGGACGAATCAGGAACGGGCAGCCCATGTGGAGGAGCTGCTTCGGGCGCGACACAGTCTTTCCGAAGAGTATCAGGCAGTGAATCAGCTGAATCGGACGGCCAATGGGAATCTGCTCCAGACGGCTCGGCTGGATTTCCAGACTTATATGCAGCGCAGCTACTTTAAGCGGATCATTGCTGCGGCAAACAGAAGGCTGGAGCGGATGACCAGAGGTCAGTTTATTCTGGAATGCAAAAGTCTGGATGATCTGGGAAAGCGGGGAGAGGCCGGCCTGGATCTGGATGTATACAGTCTGGTGACAGACCGGACGCGGGACGTACGGACCCTCTCCGGAGGAGAATCTTTTATGGCAGCACTGGCGATGGCACTTGGAATGTCAGATATTGTGCAGAGCACCGCGGGAAAAGTTCAGTTGGATACCATGTTTATTGACGAAGGCTTCGGATCGCTGGATGAGAATTCCAGACAGGAAGCCATCCGGATTTTGAATGAGCTTGCCGGGCAGAAGCGTCTGGTGGGGATTATTTCTCATGTGACGGAGCTGAAGGAAGAGATTGGAAATCAGCTTCTGGTTACGCGGGACGAAACGGGGAGCCATGCCCTTTGGAGAGAGGCTTAGCTGCGGGAAAAATATTCAAAAATTACTTGACCTGTCGTAGTAATTATGGTAGGATAAAATTACTACGACAGACATAGTACGATGAATGGAGTACTTACGGAAAGGAGGTACTTATGATCAGCAGTGATGTGATCCGCGGATATAATGATACGATTATTTTATACCTGCTGCTTGAGATGCCTTCCTATGGATATGAGATTTCCCGGAAAATCCGGGAGCTGTCGTCAGAAAAATATGTCATCAAGGAGACGACCCTGTACTCCGCATTCAACAGGCTGGAGCGAAACGGTTACGTGGAGTCCTTTTACGGCGAGGAGACCAATGGAAAGCGCCGTACCTACTACCGGATTACGCCGGAAGGACGGCGTTACTACAGAGAAAAATGCGAGGAATGGGAACTTACCAAGAGTGTGGTGGAGAAGTTCATTGCACCGCTGTAAAAGGATGGAGGAGAGCATTATGGAAACAATTCGTACCTATCTGGACAATCTGTTTCTGCAGCTTCCGGACACGCCGGAAGTGCGCCGGGCAAAGGAAGAGCTGTTCGGCATGATGGAGGATAAATATTATGAGCTGAAGAGCCAGGGGAAATCGGAGAATGAAGCCATCGGCATGGTCATTGCGGATTTCGGCAGTCTGGATGAGGTGATCCGGGATCTGAATCTGGGTGAGGAGATACAGGACAGAGGGGAATCTGCCGGCGGCGGGGAAGAGTCCGGCTGTGGAGCAGGACTGTTTATTTCCATGGATGAGGTACAAGGTTATCTGGCTGAAGCCGGGAAAAATGCCAGGATGATCGCCATCGGCGTGATGCTCTGCGTCTGGAGTCCGGTGGCACTGATCATACTGGGAGGCTTCGGAGAACGGTTTGGCAGCCCGACCATGGAAAATATTCTGAGCTTTGCTGGGATTGCCGTCCTGTTCCTGTTCATTGCTGTGGCAGTCGGACTGTTTATTGTCTACGGAACGCGCATATCCAAATATGACTGGATGAAAAAGGAAACGATCCGCATGGATGTGCAGACCGAGGTGATGGTACGCCGGGAGAGAGAGCAGCAGAAGGCATCCTTCGTGGCTCAGATGGTTGCCGGCGTGACGCTTTGCATCATCGGCGTTCTGGCGGTGATTGCCTCCGGTGTTTTTTATGAGTCTGACGAGTTTATGGGGTGTGTTTTTGTTGGCATTATGCTTTTCCTGGTGGGGATTGCGGTTCTTCTGTTCGTCATCGGCGGTATGGGAGATGAGCGGTATAAGATACTTCTTCAGGAAGAAGAATTTTCTGCTTCGAAAAAGGAGAAGAAAAAGAAAAGCAAAAAAACACTGGATCGGATTTCCTCCATATACTGGTGCCTGGTTACCGCCGTTTATCTGGGCTGGAGCTTCTGGACCATGCACTGGGGCAGAACCTGGATTATCTGGCCGGTGGCCGGGGTGCTCTGGGCCGTGGTTGAGGAGCTTGTGAAGGCCGTGAATGGGGAATAACACCGAAGTGGCTTGGGAAAATTTTGCAGAACTGGATATTTGCCGGGAGCCGAATGAATGCTATCATAGAACAGACAGAAACAGAAAAGGCAAAGGAGCTGCTCTATGAAAAAGGGAGAAGAAAATTCAGCGAAGACAAACAAAACAAATGTAAAGGCAAATATGATTACGGCATTTTTTGCAGCGGTTATTTAAATTACAAAAAAAAATTTAAAAAAACGGTTGACAGAAACAGAAAAATGGTGTAATATACATATCGTTGTGATGAACAACACATCGGAGTACATCACAGTGTGCGTTTAGCTCAGCTGGATAGAGCGTTTGGCTACGGACCAAAAGGTCGGGGGTTCGAATCCTCTAACGCACGTATTACAAAAGAGTCGGAAATCCTGAACGGCAGGATTTCCGATTTTTTTTATAGGTCCTGCAGGAGAGGAAGGGATTCGGAGGTTCCGAGCAGGCAGTGAAGCAGATTACGGATATCTGCTTGATTTCAGTCTTAGCATTTCTGTCAGTATCGACATTTTCCCGGACAGTTTTCGATGATGTTCAATGGTTTTCTTTGTTTGAAGGCAGAGTTTTCAGTAATATGAGGAGAACAGGATGAAGCAAAGAAAAAAAGATTATTTCCTGGCTGCGGCAGTATGGGTATCTGTGCTGTTATCTGCTTCCATGGGGGCGTGGGCGGCAGAAAACGGGATACCGGAGTTGGCTGGGACAGTTACAGAAGAAAACCGGTTTTTTCAAAGGGTGGACAAGGTTTATGCTATTGCAAAGGTGGATACTCTGCTGATTTATGAACAGAGGAAGAAAGGCTCCAGAGCTGTGGGGAGTCTGAAAAAAGGAGGGATCTGCTATATTCTGAAGGAGGAGGACGATTCATGGTTTTATATGGAATCAGGAGTTGTACGGGGCTTTGCACAGGGAACGGAGCTTTGTACGGGAGAAGAGGCCTTTGCCTATGTACAGGAACGGCAGGAGCGGAATCTGCCCCTGGCACAGCCTTTGGTGGCTCCCTCAGAGAACAGGGCGCTTACCTATACTAAAACTACGGTGCGGACGACTGTGGTGGCAAAGGAGTATGCGCTGGCGAACGCTGACTGCCTGAATATCCGGGAGGAGCCCGGTACGGATGCCAGGATTGTGGGAAGACTTTGGAAAGGGGCCTTCTGCTGCGTGCTGGAGGATGCGGATGAAGAGTGGACATACGTGGAATCCGGGAGTGTACGGGGGTTTGTGAAAAACGAATATCTGCTCAGAGGCCGTGAAGCAGCCCGGGCTGCGCAAGAGACAAGAGAAAATGGACTGCGGACAGCGGAAGAACTGATTCCTCCCTCGGAAAACGCTGCTTTTTATTACACCATGATTTCCGTGAACAGGGAATCCGCGGCAGACAGGCTTCGCCGGACTATGGTCAATTATGCCCTGCAGTTTGTGGGCAATCCTTACGTCTGGGGAGGAGTCAGCCTTACAGAAGGAGCGGACTGCTCCGGTTTTGTACAGACGGTATATGCAGATTTTGGTTATGCAATTCCCAGGGTGGCGGCGGCCCAGTCCAGGTGTGGAACAAAAATTTCCGTGTCCGAAGCGATTCCCGGTGACCTGATTTTTTATGCTTCAGGCGGAGAGGTCTCTCATGTGGCCATGGCAATTGGAAACGGACAGGTGGTGGAGGCAGCCGGAAGCAGTGCCGGAATTATCATTTCTGCCATTGATTATGAACATGCAGTCTGGGCGGTCAGGATTCTCCCGGACTGATCAGGAAAAACAGATTGTTCTTTTTCTGTACTGGAAGATATTCCTGTGGTATAATGAAAAATGCGTGATCCCATATCAATCCGTGTGATATTGCGGAATTTCCGGGGAAGGACAGCATCAAAACAAAATCAGCGTTGTCTGCTGTCTGGCAGAGTGCGGATACCGGAGAATGTGGGCTGCCAGCAGAATAAGAGAAGGATCAGAGGGTTAACAGAAAAATATGGAAGAAACGATGGATTATAAATTAGTGCTGGATACTGCCGTCCTGGCCGGCAAGCTGATGCTTTCCAGCGGAGCGGAAATCTACCGGGTGGAAGATACGGTGGAACGGATTCTGGAGGTGTCCGGTCTGAAAACGAGAGAAGCCTATGTGACGTCTACCGGGTTTATTGTGACTCTGGACGATCCGAAGTTTGACTCGATGACCGTTGTGCGCAGAGTTCCCAGCAGGGAGACGGATCTGAATGTGATTACCATGGTAAATACCATATCCAGGGAATTCTGTGCGGGAGAGATTGATTTGAAAACGGCATTCCACAGACTGAAGCATCTGGATGCCCGTCAGTATGCGGAATGGCAGAAGGAGCTGGCAGCCATCGGAGTTGCTGCCATGTTTGCGGTTGTGTTTGGAGGGAGTATTCAGGACGTGATTGCCGCAGGGATCGACGGGATTCTGCTGGTACTGCTGGGGCGCCTGGGCGACCGTCTCTCTCTGAACAGCTTTCTGCAGACCATGCTTTCCGCGGCAGCCATTGCAGTGGGGGCCATCTGCATGTCGCGGATCGAGGCCTTTCAGGTAAGCATGGATCTGGTGATTATTTCAACAATTATGCCCATTGTGCCCGGAGCCGCCATCACGACGGCCATACGGGATACGCTGCAGGGAGATTATGTTTCAGGCGGTGCCAAAGGTCTGGAATCCTTCGTGAAAGCGGTGGCGATTGTGATTGGCGTGGGCCTTGGAATGATGCTGATGGGAGGAACCCGCTTATGGATACAGTGATTCAGGTGCTGGGTGCCTTCCTGGCGATCCTGGCCTTTTCCGTTGTGATTGACGCACCGAAAAAATATTTGCCCTACTGTGGTATGACCGGGGCTGTGGGATGGTTTGTTTATCTGCTGACGCTCCCGGGGTTCGGGGCTGTAGGAGCCAATTTTCTGGGAGCTCTGGCGATTTCTCTGCTGTCCCACATTCTGGCCAGGATTTTCAAGGCACCGGTGACGGTTTTTCTGATTCCGGGAATTCTGATTCTGGTTCCCGGAGCGGATCTGTACCGTTCCGTATACAATTTTCTGATTGGAGATCAGAGTCTGGCAGGGGGATATCTCACCCGGACGATTCAGATTGCGGGGATGATTGCGCTGGCCATTTTTATCACCGACTCCCTGTTTGCCGTTTTTCAGCAGAACAGAAGAAGGCGCAAAAACGCAGATGACAGGGAAAAGGGGTGAATGGCAATGGAAATTCTGTTTCGGTTCAGTGGCAGCTGTCCTGGGAAGCGCAGTGCTGCAAATGGAGGAAACAGGAATGAAATTCAGGATAAAGATGGGAAAAATAAAAAAAAAGATTGCTTTTTTTTCCAAATTATATTATAATTCAATTTGTAAAAAAGATTTACCCTTCAAAAATTTTTTTTACAACCCCTTATTAATTATTTATACTCCCCTCGAAAGGCCCGGTAGCTCCCCTATCGGGTCTTTCATTTCCATAAATAATCAGCTCAATTGCGGGGATTATGTACGATTTTTCAGAGGTGTGTCATGACAAAGGATTTAACCACGGGGAAAATTACCCCTTTACTGATTCATTTTACGGTTCCGCTGATTCTGGGGAATTTGTTTCAGCTGACCTACAATGCTGCAGACAGTATGATTGTCGGTCATTTTGTGGGAGAAGAAGCGTTGGCGGCTGTGGGAACCTGCAATCCGATTATGACTTTGATGATTCTGTTTTTAAACGGATTGTGCATGGGAGCCAGTATTCTGATGGGAAACCAGTTCGGAGCGAAGGATTATGACGTTCTGAAACGGCAGATCAGCACCACCATGCTTTCCGGTGTGGTGTTTTCCATCCTAGTGGCTGCGGTGTGCATTGTCCTGGCCAGGCCGCTTCTGTGGCTGATTCAGGTGGATGATTCCATCTTCTCCATTGCGGTGGACTACCTGCGGATTGTTTTCTGTGGTCTGGTATTCACTTTTTTATACAATTTTTTTGCCAGTACGCTGCGGGCATTGGGAGACAGTACCACGCCCCTGTATTTTCTGATGATGAGTGCGGTGATCAATATCCTGGGTGATCTGTTTTTTGTTGTCGTTTTGCATATGGGAAGCAATGGATGTGCTCTGGCGACGGTGATCAGTGAAGCCCTGAGCTGCGCGTTCTGTGTGATCTATATCCTGAAGAAGGTCCCCATGCTGCAGCTGGGAAAGAGGTGGCTCTGTTTTGACAGCAGCCTGCTGAGAAAGACGGTTTCCTACGGCTGGGCCAGTGCCATGCAGCAGGCTACGGTACAGCTTGGAAAAATCGGAATTCAGACCATTGTAAATACCATGGGTGTGCCGGTTATGGCGGCTTTTGCCATTGTAAACCGGATTGATGACTTTGCCATGACTCCGGAGCAGAATATTGCTCATGCCATGACTGCTCTGATGGCCCAGAACCGTGGGGCGGGAAAAAAGGAACGGATGAAGGAAGGGTTTCGGTGCGGGATGATGCTGGAGCTGGCCTATGGCCTTTGCGTGTGCCTGACCTGCTTTTTCCTGGCACGGCCGCTGATGATGCTGTTTGTAAAGGATGAAACGGTGATCGGGCATGGCGTGACCTATCTGCGTCTGATTTCAGTGATGTATCTGCTTCCAGCAGTTACAAATGGTGTCCAGGGGTATTTCCGGGGAATCGGTGATCTGAAGATTACGCTGATCAGCAGCTTTGTAAACATGGGTGTCCGGGTTCTGGCGGCTGTTCCGCTGGTCTTTGTCCTGCATTTGGGGATTGAGGCCCTGCCTTTTTCTTATCTGGCCGGGTGGGTCGGTATGATGCTGGCGGAGATTCCGCTGCTGGTGAAACAGCTTCGAAGGTAAAGCGGCTTTGCCGGGGGGCGGGAATGTGATAATTCAGACGGATGTCAAAAAACGAGAGAAACCGGCGGGAAGGAAGCTCCCGTGCAGTGTTCTCTCGTTTTTTTTGCTGTGCTGTATCAAATCCGTTATTCTGTCCGTTCGCTTCCCCAGAAGAACAGGGCAACCGTACCGGGGCCGGTATGGCTTCCGATGGTGGTACCGATGTTGTTGATTTCTACTTTGCCATTCAGCTTTGGAAAACGCTCTTCCACGAGCCGTGCCACTTCCATGGCATCCTCAAGGCAGGCAGACTGGGAAATATAGCATTTGCCGGAGTAGTCAAGGCCGTTGTCTGCGCATTCCTCCATCCTGTCAACGATGGCCCGGATCACCTTTTTCTTGGTTCGGATTTTATAACGGGGAATCAGCTTTCCGTGATTATCCATGTTCAGAAGCGGGCAGATGCTCAGCAGACCGCCGATGGCTCCTGCTGTCCTGGAAATCCGGCCGCCTTTGATATAAAAGGTGAGGTCTGTGGAAAAGAACCAGTGATGGACGTTCAGACGGTGGGTAATAGCCCAATCATAAACCTCTTCCAGTTTTTTTCCCTGGTCCCGCAGGTCAGCCAGCCGGTCCATCAGCAGGC
>JAXEJQ010000118.1:0-23573 GCA_034101475.1 Candidatus Limivivens sp. | reverse complement strand
ACACTCTGTCCGAAGGAGAGATATCCGGAAATTGCTCCCTGGAGCTGGGTTATCGTCACCACATTCACGGTCCGAACCGACGGGTTCATGATGGTAGACGCCGCTTCGCTGTACAGGTAGTAGGGTGAAATCCTGTTCAGGTTCAGATCCAGCGTATAATTGTTATAGGAATTGATCATGGCATTAAACTGATCATCCACCGGATAAACAATGTTCGCAATGATACTTGCCACCAGGCTCATGAAAATCGTAAAGAAGATCCAGACTGCAATCACGGCCAGGGCGGAGGTGGCAGAATGGCGGCAGACCACGGAGAACAGGATGGACAATGCCAGCCAGAATGCCATATAAACCACCGTAAAGACCAGATAGACCAGAATCCGGAGTACCTCCTCTGTCTGGGGCGCCAGACCGGTGACCAGGACACCGATGGAACCCACCGCGATTCCGATGGTAAACACCACAATGGCAATAACGGTGGTTCCTGCCAGGAACTTGCCGATAATAATGGAATCACGGTAAATCGGCTGCGCCACCAGGCGGTTCAGTGTTCCTCCCGACCGCTCACTGTTGATAGCGTCAAACCCCAGGATCATTCCCACGAAGGGCCCCAGCAGCCCCAGGAAGCTCATAAAAGACGGAATGGAATTTCCGCTGGAGCTGTAAATTTTCAGGAACGCGAAACTGCTGTCACTGGAGATCGCGTCGCTGAGTCCGGACAGCGCGCCGTAAAGGCTCGCAATGCTGGACACATAAATCAAAAGTAAAATGATAAAAAAACGTTTGCTTGTCAAATGGTCAGAAAGCTCCTTGTGATAGAGCGCCTTCAGTCCCACCCAGGCTCTAGCCTTTTCTTGATTTTTTTCCGCGTGAGAAGTATTTGCCAAGCTTTTTTTCACTGCCGCTGTTTTCATCGCTCTGCCCTGCCTTTTCAAAATATAATCGATAAATCTCATCCAGGTCACCGCCGCGCTGATGCATATGCTGGATCGTATAGCCGTTCTTTCCCAGGAACGCGCTGAAATCCTTCCGCAGATCCGCTTTGGACTCAACGGTAAATACGTTTTCCGCACGCTCTACGTGGGTTACCTCCGGATGGCGGTAAATTTCCGCCAGCAGCTTATCATCGCAGGGTGTCACCTTCAGCTCCAGCGTAAAATGCGTTTCCTGCTGAATCTGTTTTCCCAGATCCTCAATATTGCCGCAGGCAACCAGATTTCCTTCCACGAAAATCCCGACCCGGTCACAGATCTGCTGAATCTGATAAAGCTGATGCGAAGAAATCAGAAGGGTCCTGCCATCCTCCTTGGACAGACGGCGGATCAGGGTCAGCAGCTCCCGCATACCCTCCGGGTCAATTCCCAGAGTCGGCTCATCCATGATGATAATCTGCGGATCCTTCATCAGGACATCGGCAACACCCAGACGCTGCCTCATACCTCTGGAATAGGTACCGGTCTTCTGGTCCGCTGCCTCTGTCATCCCCACACGCTCCAGAAGGGCATCAATGCGTTCATCCAGCTCCTTCCCCTTCAGCCCGTTGAGCTGACCGGTAAAGCGCAGGTTCTGACGCCCTGTCATATCTCCGTAAAATCCCACATTATCCGGCAGGTAACCGACCATGCTCTTGACACCGATGGGATTTCTCGTACAGTTTTTCCCGTTTATGGTTGCCTGTCCGCCGGATGGTTCCGTCAGCCCCAGCAGCATCAGAATGGTGGTGGTTTTCCCGGCCCCGTTGGGACCGAGAAGACCGAAGACCTCACCCTGGCGAATGGACAGATTCAGATGATTTACTGCTGTCTTTTCGCCGTATTTTTTCGTAAGATCCTGCATTTCAATGATATTTTTTTCGCCCTTCATACATTATCGTCTCCCGAATTTCTTGAATACGTATCCCAGTCCTGCCAGCAGAACTACGATAATGGCTACCGCGAAGATTCCCCAGGATGTACGGGTTTTTACGGACACACGGAAGTCCGCGCTGGAAGAAGCTTCACTGTTTTTGATACTGATGGAGGTCACATAATCGCCGGTAATCGCATCGGAATCCGGTTTGATGTAAGCGGTCACTTCCTTGGTAGCACCTGCTTCCAGAAGATCGATGGTGGATTCGTCAAAACGCACTTCCCAGTTGGAGGGTGCGGAAGAAGTCAGGTTCAGGTTTTCCAGATCCACATTTCCGGTATTTTCAATGCTCAGGGTCAGCGCCTTTTCATCGTTTGCGTAAGCGTCCAGACTCAGTCTTCCGGTGGGAGTGGACAGGCTCACACCATAGGTACCGGTGATTTCCACAGTCAGATCCACCTTCAGAGTCTCATTTGCGGAGATCGCCGTACAGGGAATCGTATACTCTCCTTTTTCCACGTCTTCCGGCGGTGTCACACTGATGGTCAGTCCCTTGCTGGACTCCGGATCCACCACCATACTTGCGACCTTGGTACTCTCATCGGAAGGGGTAAAGGTCACCTGCCAGCCGGTGGGTGCTTCCGCAGCCAGGCTGAAGGACTGCTCGGTTCCCTTGTTGTTGACGATGGTTGCGTCAAAGCTGAAGTTCGTTCCCGTTGCTCCCTGCTGCTCCGGATATTCCGTAGAAAAACTGCCCTGGCCGTTTGCCACTTCGTTCACCGTGATTTCCAGCTCCAGAATGTCCGAATTTCCATTTCCCGCATCCGCCTTCAGCTTCACGGTATAGGTTCCTTCCGTTACCTCATCGGGCAGCGTCAGGCTGAAGGTCGCCAGGGAAGAACTGGAACTTGCGGACGCCTCGTTTACATGTACCTTGCTGATCTGGCTGCTGCTGCTCTTAAAGTAGCCATCCCAGCCCTCCGGCATGGATTCGATGGACAGAGCTGCGTCATAGCTGTCCCCTGACAAACTCTCGAAATCCAGACCGAAATTGACACTCTCGCCTGCTTTTACGGTAATTCCGGGATAATCCGTACTCATATCCAGCCCGCTCTCTGCCGCGAAAACGGAAACCGGACCTGCTGCCATCAGAATTCCTGTCAGCAAAGCAACTGCCGCTCCTGCCCCCAATTTATTGTTGAAAAATTTTCTCCTGCTCATGTGAAAAAGCTCCTTTCTTAAGGTTTCTCTGATGTTTTCTTAATCATATAGGCAGAATGTGACTGCTTTTTGACTGCTATGTGTTTCTAATCTTAAGTTTTTCTTAAATAAGCGATTTTTTTCTTAAACAAAAAAGGGTAAAAAAACTGCAGAGCCTCCGCAAAAGCCCTGCAGTTTTTTGAACAAAAACCGCTTCCATTTTTTCTTACATACCTGAGATCTCTGCTTCTGTCAGCACGCAGTCCCGTGCCGGAACAGTTATCGTTCTCTTCTCCTCTGACAGCCGTCTGTCATACAAAGTAACCGTCCGGCTTTCATCCGTCCAGTTCACCAGAACAGCCGCATACCGCCCCTCTCTGCTTTTCCAGAAGCTGTGAAAAAGGGCCGGAGCCTCCTGGATTCTGTTTCCGAATTCCCATCGGAGTACCGGAATGTCCCCAATCTGCGCCGGCCGTTCCATCCGTCCGTAAACCAGATAGGGTTTCCCGCTGCCCCGCCGCATGGCCTGGGTATTTTTCAGCAGTTCCCGGATTGACTCCTGACTGCCCATCCGCTCCTTCCAGAGTCCCCAGGGCCAGCGGCTGTCTGTGCTGACAAATTCCCCCCGGTCATCCAGAACGCCTCCGTTCAGATTTCCCAGGACAAAATTCCAGGCACATTTGATCTCCATCTGAAACGGATCCTGACCGGATAGACCCAGGGGCCATGTTTCTTCCGCATCCCCGGCATCCATCTGATAAATGTCATTTCCCTCCAGGTACTGCAGTTCAAAGGCAGGCGCTTCCGTTTCCTGAATCATCTCCTGCTCCGGTGCCTGTAAAACCCGGAAGAAGCAGATTCTCCCTTTTTCATCAAAGGAAATTTTCTCTGTTTTTGTCTCCAGCATATACATTGACAGGCACCTCAGATCACTTCCAGCTCATCCCGATCCGGCAGCGGATCAAAGGGCCTGTGAGGCTCCGTCTGATACCAGTAAACCACGGACGAAATATCATCCCGCAGCGGCAGAAATTCCTGAAAGCCGTTTCTCCAGCCCAGAGCCTGCATGGTGACCTTCAGATTTTTCTCGAAATAAACGGAATCCACAATGTGGAACCGATACATGCCGAATCGCTGGTTCAGCTGATAAGCGCCGGAAGGATTCAGCACCTGATTCAGACCTGCATATAAATTGCTGTACTGACGGTAGGTTCCCTTGGGCTCCTCAAAGCTCCAGGCGCCGCCGAAATAATCCTCTGTTCCGGTTCCGCAGATGGTGGGAAATTCCGTATCTCCGTCCATATAAAATTTGATTTCTCCTTCTCCCCACCAGTAGTTGTTGTTGGCCTGCCAGCCCATAAAGGTTCCCACGTACTGGCCGCGGCCCTCGATATTGTCCGTCAGAACGTAGGGCTCTTTGTAGGTCACCGGATTGGTCCGCCGGAACTGGGCATGAAAATAGCCGATTTCCCCATCCTTTCCCTCAACAGGACAGAGATCATAGTTCACCTGGTAAAAGTACATTTCCTGTTTCTTTCCCACATTTTCCACGGTAATTCTGGCCCGTCTCCGGAAAGGCATGGGAAAATAGCAGTTATAGCCTCCCGCAGGATTCACATTGATGGGAAGGGCCGCCACATAGGAAGGCGTACTCCACCCGCAGCAGAAAAAGTCACCCAGGGGTGTTTCCACCGAAGGATTTTCTTCCTCATCCCAGTAGATCCGCAGAATCAGCCAGCGAAGAGCCTCCGGAAAGCAGGTCATCCACATGCTCCGGATAATTCCCTCTCCCTGAATATCGGCGATTTCCACCGTTTCTCCCGGCACAATCTGAATACACGGCCGTACCTTCCAGCCCTGTCCCAGCCGGAATGCCGGATTGGATTCATCCTCCGGAACCGCCATGGCTCCTCTGCCCTTTTCTCCCCTGGGATTCTCCGCGCTGATGGACCGGCTCACCCGGGGTTTTACCTGATACAAATCTGTCAAAAATCCATTCATTTCTTCTTCTCCTTTCACGTTGAGAGCCATCACAGACAGCCCTTTCACCAAAACAGCTGTGTTACCTGCCCTTTCAGGACTTCACGGCTCCTGCCGACAGACCGGATACCACCTGTTCCTGAAGCAGAATGTACACGACAATACTGGGAATCACGACCATAATGGTGGCGGCAAACATGGCCCCGTAATTGCTGGCAAACTGACTTTTAAAGTAATAAAGCGGAATCGGAAGGGTCCGCTTGGTGTTCGAGGTTGTCAGGGTCAGCGCAAACTGAAATTCATTCCAGGACAGCAAAAACTGCAGGACAGCTGCCGTTCCCATGGCCGGCTTGGCAATGGGCA
Organism: Candidatus Limivivens sp.; assembly: GCA_034101475.1. GTDB lineage: Bacteria > Bacillota > Clostridia > Lachnospirales > Lachnospiraceae > Limivivens. The sequence goes on along the minus strand of JAXEJQ010000118.1, from coordinate 18,182 downwards.
GAATAATGCGGACAAAGGTTTTGTAGAAGCCCGCCCCGTCCAGATAGGCGGATTCCTCCAGTTCCTTCGGAATGGTATTGAAATAACTGCTCATAATGTAAATCGTGGTGGGCAGACCAAAGGCCATATAAACCAGAATCAGCCCTGTCAGCGAATCATTCAGATTTGTCGTTGTAAAGGTCTGGTACAGCGGCTGCAGAAGCGCGGCTCCCGGCACCAGAAGGCCGATGGAAAACAGATTGCGGAACAGATTTTTAAATTTCCACTCAAAATGCCCCAGCACATAAGCTCCCATGCCAAACAGAAACACACTTGCCACCGTTGAAATGCCTGCCACCAGGATGCTGTTCAGATAAAACTGGACAATGGGCGCAAGCTTTAATGCATCCGCATAATTTTTCCAGCTGAAGGTCTCCGGAAGCCCCAGGCCTCCGCTTAAGATTTCCCGGTTTGTCTTAAAGGAAGACATCAGCACCCAGATCAGAGGGGCAATGGAAATCAGAATAATAAATGTGATAAACAGAAAAATCAGCGTTTTGGTACAGATCTTTTTCCAGCTCATATCCTGCCCTCCTAATCATTTTTTCCCATTTTGTAAATCCGGTTAATCATTCCCACAACAATCAGGCCCAGAATAATCATGATCACGCCGATGGAATTGGCAAGTCCGAAATTATTGGCCGTGAAAGCCGTCTGATAAACATAAACCGGAAGGTTCAGCGTCCGGTCCCCCGGTCCGCCCTTTGTGGTCATCATAATGATATCCAGCTTCTGCAGCATACTCGTAGCCGCCAGAATCGTGGTGGTTCCGATAATATTCCTCATAAGGGGAAGAATCACATAGAGGTTCATCTGCAATTCCGTGGCACCGTCAATCCGGGCTGCCTCCAGAACTCCCTCGTCAATGGAGGTCATCTCCGCCATGACCAGAATCGTCACCGTTGCCGCAAAGGACAGCCAGGTGATGGTCACAGTCCCGAAGGCCGTTCCGGTATCCATGAACCAGTTGGGCACATTTTCAAAGCCCAGTTTGGCCAGAAGTCCATTAACCGCCCCGAAAGACGGATTCAGCAGCATGACAAACATCATACCCACCGCCGCGCTGGAAATAATATTTGGCAGCATATAAACCGTCCGCACAAATTTCCAGTAAAACTTTTTTCTGGCAAGAATCAGCGCCACCAGAACTCCGATTGCCACGTGGATCGTTGACTGGAGCAGAATCCAGATCAGCGTGTTTTTTAACGCGCTCAGAAACTGTCTGTCCTGTGTAAACAGCTGGATATAATTGGCAATTCCGTTAAAAACCGGCCTGGACCCCACCTTCCAGTCCGCAAAAGAAGTCGTTACCAGCATGATCAGCGGCACGGCATACACAAAAACGAAGACCGCTGTTGCCGGAAATAAAAATATGACCAGATGCTTTTTCTTAATTTTCATGAAAAACCTCCTGTTCCCTGCTGCTCCGAAAAAAAATGCAGGAACCCTTCAAACAGTTCCTGCATTTCCGGCATCACTTTTTATTTTTCATACAGCGCATCTTTCGCTGCCATTTCATCCAGTTGTTTTGCCATATCCTCCGGAGTCAGCGAACCGCTCGCCAGTTCCGGGTACAGAGTGGAGAACGCATTCAGTGCGGTGGAATAACTGATGGTATCGATGGTCTGGTACTTATAGTCGATGTTATCCAGAAGTCCTACAAATTCCACTACCAGCGGATTATTTTCCTTATATTCTTCCGACATTTCCACTTCAGAGGTCAGAGGCAGAACACCTGCATCCTCCAGATGAATGGACTGACCGTAAAGATCGGTCTTGAACTGGATAAATTTGAATGCTGCGTCTTCGTGAGCTTTGTCGCTCTTGGAAATGGAATAGCCTCTCTCGTACTGGGACACGGAACCGTTTTCCGGGAACAGGGCAACGCCTACTTTATCAGCAAAGCCTTCTGCCGCTTTGTCCGGATTGGAGAAATCAGGAGTCATCCAGGGACCGTTTGCGATAATCGCGGTTTCCTCATTCAGGAAATGGTTTGCAGCCGTTGCGTAATCAGAACCGATGGCATCCGGAAGAGCATATTCCTGAAGCATGGTCTGGATATCCGTCAGTGCCTGGATAAATTCCGGTGTCTGATAGGTGTCCACATATTTTGTATTCATAAAGGTGTTTCCGGTTTCTCCGTTGGTTCCGATTTCAGATGCCAGGATCAGGTTGGTGGTCCAGCAGTTCTCACCGGTCATCATGGAAAGCGGTGCCTTGCATACGCCGGATTCTTTCAGTGCTTCCAGGTTGGACATCCACTCTTCCCAGGTCGTTGCCGGGGTGATGCCTGCTGCTTCAAACATTTCCTTGTTGTAGAAATAGCCGATGGCCTGCAGACCATAGGAAATGTTATAAAGTCCGCCGTCTTCCCACTGTTTTCCGAAATCATAGGCTGCTCCCAGAGCATTCTTGTATTCTTCGTCTGCATCCACATACTCAGTCATGTCCACTGCGATTCCGTTCTCAATGGCCATCTCCAGAACTCCGCCGTTTCCTTCGAAAACATCCGGAAGATCATTGGAAGTAGCTCTGATTTTCATCTGTTTGTAATACTCTTCATCACTGGGCATTTCCTCGATTTTCAGAGTGATTTTCTGATTGTCGATTCCGTTGTACTTTTCCTGGAACTCTCTGAAATACCGCTCCTCTGCCGCTGCCGCGTTATGCGTTCCCACACGGAAGGTTGCAATGGTCAGCTCCACCGGTTCCGGAAAATCTCCCTTCGGCTCCTGGCTCTCCTCTGCCCATACGGTGCTTCCCGCAAGACCCATGGTCATGCATCCCGCCATCAGAACGGCTGTGATTTTTTTCAGCTTTCTTCCTGTCATTTCTTTTTCCTCCTTGCTTTCCTGTTTTCCTGCTTTTCGAAACTTTCCTTTTTTCGTTTCTGCCTTATGACAACATCATAGCATACCCGCCCGTTTTCTCCCATGGAGACAATTTCCATTTATCCGGTGATTTTGCCCAAAAAAAACACAGGTTTTCCTTCCCCTTTTTTTATTCTCCGGAAAACTTGTGTTTTTTTGCTGTTTCTCCTAAAATTTTGTCCGTCAGAGTTCCTGTCCGTCACCGGGCATTCCCCGGTATTCACTGGGACTGCACCCCTCATATTTAATAAACAGGCTTGTAAAATATCCCGCATCCTCGATGCCGACCATCTCCGCGATCTCGTATATCTTGCAGGTAGTCCCGCTCAGCAGTTCCTTCGCCTTCTGCATCCGCAGGCGGTTAATTTCTGAGGTCAGAGTCCTGCCCGTTTTCTTTTTGTACAGCCGGCTGATATAGCTGGTGCTGGCATGAACCGCTTCACTGATCTGCTGAAGCGTCAGGTTGTTGCTGCAGTAATTTTCCCGGATATAGGCATCAATGGCATTCACCAGATAATGCTTGTCCACCGAGTTGGTTTCCAGCACCTTTCTGGCTGCCCGGAAGCTCTCATCACAGATTTTCAAAAGCTGATACAGCGTCTGCCCGTTGTAAATCCGGTTGTACAGCTCCACCTCCATCCTCTGGATATCTTCCACTTCGAACTGTTCATCCAGCGCGCGGAAAACCGCGGAACACAGATTTACCACATTCGCCTGGATGGTCTCCAGGGGAAGACCTGCCCTTCTTAACTGCCGCTTCCAATCCTCCAGCTTCTGTTCTGCTTCCGCGTATTTTTTTTCAAAAAGAAGCTTTACGGCTTCCTGCTTCCGTTTGCCAACGGAAACATCCCATCCGTCCACCGTTTCCTGCTCATTAAAAAACAGGATTTCATTTCCGGATTCGGTACTGTGAAACAGGGCGTTTTTCGCCTGCTCATATCCCTGATGAAGCTGATTCACTCCGAAAATCCGGCTGATTCCCACCTTAATGGAGATCCGCAGAAACTCCTCCGCAATATGCAGGATTTCACTGAAAAGGATAAAAATGTCCTTGATCTCCAGCTTTTCCTGTTGATCCCTGCAGAAGAGAATGGTCATATTGTCAATGCTGGTGTTCATCAGATAATGTTCAAAGGAATGGGAAGCCATCCCCAGAAAATTTTCCATGGCCTTTAGCATATTCGGCCTGGTTTTTTCTCCTTCTTCATAGGAAAACTCACACAGGCACACGCAGTACTGCTTCTGATCCAGGCCAAAGACTTCAATACCGTTCTCCACCGGAAGAATCCTGTCAAATACCAGCGCCTCCAGGACATAGGTTTTCCTGTTTTTTTCATTCCTTTTTTCTTCTTCTCTCCGCTTTTCCCTGGCCTTCAGCTTTTCCTTTGTCTTCTCTATGGCTGCCGGAAGTTCGCTCATAAAATCATTTTTGATGATATAGTCACTGACACCGCATTTCAGTGCCTGTCTCGCATAATTAAAATCGGAATAGGCCGTCAGAATCAGAACCACCACATCCGGATAGTCTCTGTGGAGAATTTCCGCCAGACGAAGGCCATCCATCACCGGCATCCGGATATCACTGACTACTATCTGAATATCCTGGTTTTTTACCAGCTCCAGAACCTGGGCTCCATTGCTGCAGGAGCCTGCAATCTCACAGTCCAGGGCCTTCCAGTCGATCAGGCAGGCAATCCCGTTCCGGATGGATGTCTCGTCATCCGCGATCACGATCTGATACATGTTTCTCCTCCAATCTTTCCCTTCTTCCGGGCGGAATCCGAATCAGGACGCAGGTGCCTTCTCCCTGTGCACTCTGAATCTGAAGTCTGTATTTTTCCCCGTACAGCAGCTTCAGACGGCTGTTTGTATTGCGTACTCCGATTTTTTCTCTGGAAATCTGTTCCAGATCCGCTCCTGCCCTGTCCATGGCATCATCCAGGTTCAGTTCCTCCATGCAGAAGCCTGCGCCGTCGTCCTCAATCCGGATTTCCAGGTCCTCGCCGGCCTTTTCCGCGGTAATCCGCACAGTCACCATGTTTTCCGCCTTTTCCACTCCATGAACCACCGTGTTTTCCACCATGGGTTCTACGGTCAGCCTGGGGATCTCCCAGTTCCGAAACTCCTCCGGCACCTGAATCTCATAGCTCAGCCGCTCCTCAAAGCGCTGCTGCTGCAGATACAGATAAAACTGTACGCATTTCAGCTCTTCTCCCAGAGTTGTGAACATATTTTTACTGAAATACAGACCTGCCCGTAGAAATCCGGAGAGGGACTGCAGCATCTGATAAACGTTTTCATCCGAACACATTTTGGCTTTTACCTGAATGGTCAGAAGAATATTAAACAGAAAATGCGGATTGACCTGCTGCTGCAGAAATTCCAGCTGCATTTCCTGAAGCATAATTTTGGATTCATAGGTATCCTTCACCAGAATTTTCATGGATTCCGTCATGGAATTGAAGGAATCGCTCAGATAATCCACTGCTTCATTCTGATAGTGGGGCATTTTCACGTCATAATTTTTATTTTTGATTTCTTCCATGCCTTCGGCCATATCCCGGATAAAACTGGTACTCCGGTAAGAAATCACAACTCCGATACAGGAAAGGAGAATCCCCAGAATGCAGGCAATGGCAATATAAACCGGAAGCCCGGAAAAGGCCTGCCTGATGATTTCTGACCGGGGGGTCAGACTCAAAAATGTCAGATCCACACCGCTCAAAGGCTCCATCCTGCAGATGTAGGTCACACCGCGGATCTTCACTCTGGAAGCGCTGGTCTCCATGGCTTCCAGCATTTCCGCATCGCACTTCTTTCCGCATTCTTCCTCATCAGAAGAGGAAAAAATCGTACCATTGGAATCAATCAGATAGGACTTCATCGTGTCCCGCTCACTGTACTGCCTCCGCAGAGACTGTTCATCTATGGCGATGAGAATCGCCAGGGATTCCCGGCTTTCAAAAATCTGCTTCATAATGCGCACAAGATAAATCCTGCCGTCCCGGATCAGAAAACAATTATTCTGATTCAGCCAGGCATCCTGAAGACTCTGGGCCTGACGGTAAATCTCCGCCGCCGAGTCCCGGATCGCTGTTTCCGCCATGGGCTTGGCAGCGGAATACATCAGCATCTCATCGTTCACAAACACCGAAATATAACTGAGATAGTCATTTTTCCAGGCATTGGAATAGGTCAGGATATGCATGATTTCTCTTTTCAGCTGATACAGACGATTGTAATAATCTGCCTCCCCGCTGTCAAAAGCCGAGGGGTTGTCCACCCACTCCAGAATACTCTCCGACGTGGCCACAGCCATTCCGGTATTGGATGCAAAGGAAAATACCTGCTCCAGATTTTCCACGGTCTTCTGAGAATAAATCTGCAGCTCCTGAGATTTCTGCTCAAAAAGCTTGGAACAGATGGTGGTATAAGAATAGACGCCGATAATCAGCATGGACACCAGCATAAAACAGACGCAGGCCGAAACCACTCTGTGAAATGTTTAAGAGGCCCTGCATACGCAGAGCCTCTTTTTTTCATTCTTCACTGTGAAGTTTACTTCCAGCCATCCGGCAGATACCGGATGGTTCCCTGAATCATATCATCCACCAGCTTTCTCACATCTGCCTCGCTGCATTTCTTGCCGATCACGTTGGGATCGTTCAGGAATGCCTTTACAACCAGCTCCTTATTGCAGGTCAGGGCAGCTTCCAGAGTGTATTCATGATTCTCGATATGGGGCATAATCAATGCCTTTACATTCTCCGGTACACTTCCGGCAATCAGCGGACGGATCGTATCCCGGTCAAATACTGCATTGGTCTCAACCACGGCATCTGCGGGAAGATTTGTGATCTGGCAGTTGGTGTTGGGGATATTGACATTGCTCACCATACGTCCCAGACCGCAGAGCGCTTTGATCAGCAGAATGCCTTCTTCTCCGGTGGGCTTCAGATCCACCTCCTCCTCTCCGGCCAGCAGCCTGTGGCTCTTGTCCAGACGGTTCTGCAGATCTTCCTTTCTCCAGGGAACAGTAGTCAGGCCGTAATCCCAGGAAGCCACCGTCTCCGGATCCTTCAGGTATTCATCTCCCGGCATGAATTCTGCCAGATGACGGTCGCCGGCTGCTGCGATCAGTCCATAACGGCGGAACAGGTCAAATTTCACACGATGCTTGCAGGCGAAGGAAGCATTTGCCCAGTTCTTGTCATTCTCCGCAAAGCCTTCCTCGAAGTGTTTGTCAATGTAGTCACGGTATACCGGGAACAGATCGATTCCCTGATAGGATGCATAATCAAACCAGGTAAAGTGGTTGATTCCCAGAACGTTCACGTGGATATCCTTCCGTTCAATACCGGTGAGGCCGAAGGTTTCTTCCACAATGCCCTTCAGCACCTTCTGGGTGCCGAACACTTCATGGCAGCAGCCAAAGGCCTTGATCTCCGGAAATACCTTATACAGGGTTTTCACGCAGAGGCTCATGGGGTTCGTATAGTTGATGACCCAGGCCTTGGGCGCGTAATCGCGGATGGCTTCCGCAATGGTCACATACATGGGAATGGTACGCAGGGCACGGATGATTCCGCCGGGGCCGGCGGTGTCGCCTACCGACTGCCAGATACCCAGACGCTCCGGCATATGGACGTCCACATTCATCTCATCAAAGGTGCCCGGCAGGATGGAGATCACGACAAAATCCGCTCCGGTCAGCGCATCCTTCATGCTTTCACAGGTTTTATAGGTCCATTTTCCAACAGCTTCTTCTCTCTCGCTGACACGGTTTCCGATGACTTCGTTGGCCTTTGCCGCTTCCATGTCAAGATCATAGAGACGGATCGTTCCGCTCATTGAAGGCTCCAGTGCCAGATCCGTCATAAAAGTCCAGGCCCATCCTCTTGAGCCGCCGCCAATATATGCAATCTGCACATCGGATGCCCGTCCATCTGAATATCTCATATGCTATCTCCCTTCCTTTTTTTCACAAAGTTCTTTCTGCGCGCTATAGACATTATACAAAAATATAGTATAATAATCTCATGATATATTTACTTTTTTTCAGTGTTTTCAATCTATTTTATCTTTCCAGACCGGTAGGATACAGAATGGAACTCTCTGCCTCTCTGACTGCCGGACACGGATTTCAAGGAGGTACCCATGCGCGAAGTGATCTATGAAGAGGCGATGGACGGCATCACCATCAGCCGCATTATCCGCAACTATGAATACAGCATGCCTTATAAACACACCCACGATGAATACGAAATCTACTATCTGATCCGGGGAGAACGCTCTTATTTTATTGAGAACCGGATCTACCACATCCGCGCCGGAAGCCTGGTTTTTATCAACCGGAACACCATTCACATGACCAGTCAGTTCGGAGACAACTATCACGAGCGAATCGTCATTGAAATGAAGGATGAGCCTCTTTCCTCGATTCTGGCCTGCACCGGTGAGCTGGTGCTCTCGGATTTCTTCGCCGACAACCAGGGCGTCATTGAACTCACCCCGGAGGATCAGACCTATGTTCTGTCCCTTCTGGACGGCATCGGACGGGAAATCAACATCCATGATCCCGGCTATAAGCTTATGACCATGAATAAACTGATCCGTCTGCTGTTCTTCTCCCTGCGCTACTTAAAATGCAACGAGCCCACCGCGTCCCTTTCCACCACAGCCACCCATCAGAAGGTTTCTGAGGTCGCCTCCTATATTTCCGCCCACTGCGCGGAGGCCGGCTCCCTGGATCAGGTGGCCGGACGCTTTTTCATGAGCAAAAGCTACTTAAGCCGTGTTTTCAAGGAATACACCGGCTACACCGTCAATGAATTCATCAATGTAAACCGCATCCAGCAGGCCCGGAAGCTTCTGGCGGAAAGTGACATGAATATCACGGAAATCGCGGAATCTCTGGGCTATGACAGCATTACCTACTTCGAGAAAATTTTCCGCAAGCACACGGAAACCTCTCCGCTGAAATACCGGAAACAGTGCCAGAAAGAAAAAGAAAAGGAAAACCCTGCCGTCCGTCCGCAGTCCTACATCGGAGAAAAGCTGTAGCGGGATTCAATCCTCCCAGGATCTGCAGGCGAAATAATCAAAATCCGCATACCGCTTTTTCCCGGTCATATCATGACAGTACATCCCCAGGTGAGCGCCGGTAAAGCCCCGGCAGTGCTCATCTGTCAGGATCTCCGTATCCAGGACGGCTCCCGTGTCCGTCCAGCTCTGTCCGTCCAGAGAGTAGAAACAGCGTGCCTCCCCGCGTCCGGTTTCAATCCGAAGCCAGAGCCGTTCATGAGCCGGCAGCAGAATGGGGTCTGTCTCATCCGTGGTGACCAGCCAGTCGCTCTTCACCACCGTCAGCACCTCCCGGCCTTCCTCGTCAGTGGTTTTGCCGAAGAGATAAAAATTGGACGCGTCATACATGTAGGACAGACCGGCAAGCTGCTCCGGGCAGTCCGGGGAAAACTCCATGCAGGTCTCCGCGTAAGCCTGATATTCCGTCTGACGGACAGCCGCCAGGCTCACATGGTGCAGAGAATTTAAGGACTCCTGACCATACAGGCGAAGCCAGCCCGGCCGCTCCCTCAGGGAACAGCAGTCCCCCAGCGGCACCCGGGGCACCGAGTAGCGGACACCCAGAACCGTACTGTCAAAATCATCCCGTTCCGCCGGTTCCGGAAGGGGGCAGGCTTCAATTCCGGAGGGGCTTTCCGTCTCGTTCTGTCCGATCCTTCCGCCGCTGACCAACCGCAGCCAGCCCTCTTCATTCCAGTAAACCTTCTGAATTCCGGTTTCCCTTCCCAGAACACATTTTTTCTCTCCATGGGGCGGTCTGGCACAGAGATGCACCAGATACCATTCCCCGTTCTGGGTTTCCACCAGATCGCCGTGACCGCATTTCTGAAGCATACTCAGATCCTCCCGTTCAGACGTCAGAACGGGGTTCTCCGGATCCACCTCATAGGGTCCCCACAGAGACCGGGATCTGGCCATGGTCACACAGTGATCATAGCCGGTACCTCCCTCTGCCGCCAGGCAGTAATACCAGTCTCCGATGTGGTAAATATGGGGGCCCTCCGTATAACCGATCTCTGTCCCCCGGAAGACATTTTTCACCTCGCCCACAAGCTTTCCGCTTTCGGGATCAAATTCCTGTACCAGAACTCCCCTGAAGCCATTTCGCATGTTGACCAGATACTTTCTGCCGTCCGTATCATGAAGCATGGAGGGGTCAAAGCCCGTGCTGTTTAAGTATACCGGCTCAGACCAGGGGCCATTGATGCTGTCCGCCCAGACAACATAATTGTGGTTATTGTAATAGCGTCCTTTTTTTGTCTTCACATCCGTGAAAACCAGGTAAAACCGCTGCCCGTCATAGCTGATATCCGGAGCCCAGATCCCCCCGGAGGTGGGATCTCCCAGCATATTCAGCTGAGAAGTCCGGTTCAGCGGAGAAGGAAGCTGCTCCCAGTGAGCCAGATCCTTCGAATGCCAGAGCCGCACTCCCGGCCACCACTCAAAGGTGGATGTGGCAATATAATAATCTTCCCCAACCCGGATAATACTGGGATCAGGGCAAAAGCCTTTCAGAATCGGATTCTGAAGCATGTTCTTCCTCCTTCTGTCGAAACAGTTCTCTGCGCCTTTTCCTCTTCTAATAAGGGAATGGCGCGATATTCTCAAACATTACCTTCCATTTTCCGTTTTTCGGGAAGCCCGGAAACGTCTCTTCACAGCCCTCATATCCGGCTGCCATCATGGCTGCCGCCAGCAGCAGCGAACCGTTGCCCGGCAGATAAAGGGGCAGATCCGTCCGCATCCGCTGATAATTATTTCCGCTGGTGACGTAGGAATTCTTCGGCGTATCCTTCAGCAGGATCTCAATGGCCGTCTCCGGATCCCCAAGGCGCACCGCCGTCATGGCAAGCATGGCAAAATCCCATCCCCACATGGTGGTGTAATCCCAGCATTCCAGAACCTTTTTCAGGGTTGCTCTCATCTTGTCCGGCTCAATCCGTTTTCCAGGAAGAAGGCCAAAGGCTGCCGTCATGGACGGATGATCCTTGTTAAACCGGGTAAAGGTCTCCGGGCAGGTCTCACAGGCCAGATATAGCCCGTCCTTTTGGGGCGGAGGCGCCATATGTCCGGCAATCTCCCGCCAGTTTTCGCTGTCCTTCCCCAGATGGTCCGCCCAGTCTGCCGCGGTCTCCAGGGCAAAGCCCCAGTATTCCAGCTCATAAGTGGGATTTTTCGTGGTCCGGGGATCGTGCTCCTCCTGAGCCGGAATCAGCGGCGCAGGCAGGTCATAGCAGCCCTTCTGCGGATCATAAGCCGTAAAGTCACACATAAACCGGGCCGTTTCCTGAATAACCTCCCAGAAATCCTCCAGCAGGCTGTCCTCCTTCGTCTGTGCGTATACCAGAGACAGCATCCAGAGAATATGGGGCTGCTGCCAGATCAGAAGGGTGGCAATGGAGGAAGGACTGTCGATACCATCCGCATCCACCATTTTCGGCCACCTGGCGCCCCTGTAGCCATTGCAGGCCGCATTGGCCCTGGCCTGGGGCAGATGCTCCTTATACCAGTTCAGGCTCCCCTTCAGCATCCCCGGCTTATTCCACAGAGGTGCCCAGGCGCAGTGCCAGGGATACATCTCCAGGTGAAATTTCCCATACCAGCTGTTGCAGGTAAGGCCCGTTTCCTGAGGCGGTACGGAACCCAGGGACTGCAGTGCCAGCAGATACTGAGAAAGCACGATTCTGCGCTCCAGCTCAGCGGCTCTGGGATCCTCCGATTCATGAAGGTCCATCACGCCGCAGGTATCCCAGAAATGTGCCCACCGCTCCCGGCTTTCGGACACCGTTCCCGCAAAATCCAGGACTGCCGGTTCCTCCCCCGGAGCAAAGGCCAGGGTAAAGGTCAGCTCTTCTCCTTTGGCAGCCACATTCCAGGCGTGCTTTTGGATCTGAGTCACCAAAACCCGGGTCTCACAGGTCAGACGTGCCTGATAGGAATCCCGGTCCAGCGTCCGGAAAAAGCGCATCTGTGTTTTCTGATTTTCTTCCTGAACTTCGACGCCGGTCTCATGCCAGAGATCGTGTTCCCAGTCCGATGCGGTGATGTCCCTGCTCCCGTAGGGGAAGGCCAGCAGCACCGTCAGTCTCCCGTCCCCAAGGGCCCGGGAATGAATGGAAAAGCCCAGTACGTCTCCCTTCCCGGCACAGACCGTTTCCGTCTCCACCGGACAGCCGTCAATGGTAAAATGACTTCTCAGAATTCCTCCATACAGCTCCAGAACCTGACCGGCATCCGAAATCTGATCCGGATGGATCGCTTTTCCTTCCCAGAGAAAACCTACCCGGGCCAGATTCAGCCGGTGGGGATTTTCCCGGAGCCAGTGGTAAATTTCTTCATTTCCGGGCTGTACCTCGGAAGCGTAATACCTGGTTCCCTTCACACTCTCATAGGGGGTTTTCCGCACATCCTCCGGCCGGTACCAGCGGTCCCGGTTTTCTCCCGCCGGAGCGCTGTGCCAGCCCCACTGGCTCATGGTACAGAGCGGCACAAAAACTTCCTTCTGTTCCTCATAAAAAGTCTGAAGACCGGTAATATCTGCCGTAAAAGCCAGCTCTCCGTTTCCCACGGTCAGGGGGCTCTCCGCCTCCCAGGCCGTAAGCCGGGGATTATTTCGTTCCAGAAGTTCTTTTCTGTCAATCATGATTTTCTCCTGTCTTCTCGTTAACCCTTCACACTTCCTGCGGTAACACCGTCCATCAGGTAACGGTTAAAGAACAGGAACAGCAGGAATACCGGAATCAGGGACAGCGTGGACATGGCGAACATCGGTCCGAAGTTGGTACCCTGAACATCGGCAAAATTCTTAATGGCGAAGGAAACCGTATACAGTCCCGGCTTGGTGAGGTAAAGCAGCGGACCCATATAGTCGTCCCATACCCAGTAGAACTGAATAACAATGGTGGTAATAATGGACGGTCCCAGCAGCGGCAGGATCACCCTGGAGAAAATCTGGTAACGGTTGCAGCCGTCAATCATGGCCGCCTCGTCCAGCTCCTTTGGAAGTCCCTTGATAAACTGCATCATCATGTAAATGAAGAAGGGAACACCCAGGAATTTCGGCAGGATCATGGGGATAAACGTACCTACCGCGTGCAGGTTATTCCAGATAATATACTGCGGAATCATCAGTACCTGGCCCGGGAGAAGCATGGTCATAATCATACAGGTGAACCAGAATTTTCTGCCCCTGAATTTCACACGTGCCAGTGCGTAGGCAACCATCGCAGAGCTGACCACCGTACCCAGCGTAGCCAGAACGGAAATAATAATGGAGTTCTTAAAATAAGTGGCAAAGGTATATTCCCCGGCACCCTTCCAGCCGTTTGTATAGTTTTCAAATACCCATTTTGTGGGGAAGAACGGTGCGTTATTTCCCAGAATTTCACTCTTCATTTTGAAAGAGCTTAAAATCATCCAGATTACCGGATAAATCATCAATAAACCAAATGCAACAACAAATGCATGATAGCAGATGGTTCCAATTTTTTTCTTTGTTCTCATCCTGCAGCCTCCTTATTCATCATTCATCTGCTTCATAAAATACCCAGGTCTTGGATGTCTTGAAGATAATGCCGGTCACGGTCGCCATAATGATCAGGATGATCCAGGAAGCGGCACAGGCATAACCCATATGACCATAGGAGAAGCCTTCGGTAAAGATAAACAGGGAAACGTATTCTGTCGCATGGTTCGGACCGCCCTGGGTGATAATCTGAGCCTGGGTAAAGGTCATGAAACCGGAAATCAGCTGCATCAGCAGGTTGAACAGAATCATCGGGGACAGGCAGGGAAGCGTGATCTTGAAGAAACGCTTCACGGCACCGGCGCCGTCAATCTCGGCTGCCTCATAATAGTCCGTGGGAATCTGTTTCAGGCCGGAAGCGAAGATCAGCATGGAAGAACCGAACTGCCAGGCGTTGCAGATTACCAGCGGAATAAATGCCCAGGTGGTGCTTCCGAAGAAATTGAATCCGGTGGCACCCAGACCCTTGATCATACTTACAATGGGTCCGCGGCTTCCGAAGAGCTGTTTCCATACCAGCGCAACGGCTACGGAACCACCGATCAGAGACGGAATATAATAAATCGCACGGTATACACCCTGAAGCTTGGTGGGTCTTGTCAGCAGCATGGCGATAAACAGCGCGAATACCAGCTTCAGCGGCACACCGATGAGAACGTACTGCAGGGTTACCAGAATGGAGTTTCCGAAAATTTTGTCCTTAAACAGATTGAGAAAGTTTTCCAGGCCGATCCAGGACGCATTTCCGCCGATCTTGTAATTACAGAACGAATAATACAGGGAAAGAACCATGGGAACCAGGGTCAGGAAGCAGAAGCCGATGATAAACGGCGCAGCAAAAATATATCCCACGGTATTGTCATTATTCAGAAATGCGCGCAGGGAGCCTTTCTTGTTTTGTTTCATTAGTCATCCTCCTTTAAAAAATACGCTCTGAAGGAATCCCTTCAGAGCGTGACTTTTCATACCTTGCGGATCCGGCTTATTCCTGTGCTTCGAATTTTGCCCAGATTTCCTGTGCCTCTGCCCAGAATGCTTCAGCTGCTTCTTCGCCGTCTGCGTAGCTGCCGTTTGCGAGACCCTGTGCATATTCTTTCTTCAGAACATCAGAGATCTCCTCGTTTGCAGTCGGTTCTGCCGGGCTGGAATTTGCAGCGTCTTCGAAAGAGCCTACCAGGTCAATCAGATCATAAACCTTTGCGGTGGTAGCGTCTGTCAGATTGCTGTCTTCCTTTAATGCTGCCAGAACATCGCTGTTGATGGAAACACCACGTTCACAGTTCAGGATCTTGTTTGCCTCGATGCTGTTCTGGAAGAAGTTGATGAAGTTTGCTGCGATGTCTTTCTTTTCAGACTGAGAGTAGATGCTCAGCTGCTGAGAAGAACGAACAACCATACCGGACTGGCCGTCTGCGTATACTCTCGGGATGGTGCAGAGCTCAAGCTCGATGCCGTTCTCTGCTGCCGCGTTGCTCAGTGCCTGGAACTGGTTGGAGGAAAGCATCATCATAGCAGCGTCGCCGTAAGCGATCCAGTCTGCTTCTACGTTGGTACCGATCTCGTTCTGGATACCAAAGTCGCCGATGCAGCCTTCGTTCATCAGGTCATTGTACAGGTTCATAAAGTAAGCGATGGGCTCGGTGTCGCCTTCAAATGCGAAATCAGAACCGTCCATAGCGTAGAAGTTGTAGCCCTCTTTCCACTGGGTAACAACGCTGAATACCAGGCTGTTGTACTCCATGGTGGTGATAGCCGGGTTGCCGGTCTGCTCAGTGATCGCGCGGCATGCTGCTGCGAAATCATCCCAGGTCCAGTTCTCAGTGGGGTAAGCTACGCCGCACTCGTCAAAGATCGCCGGGTTGTAAGCAAAGCATCTGGCGTTGGTACCATTGGAGATACCGGTGATATCGCCGTTTGCCTGATTCGTGGTGGTAGCCAGCATGGTATCGGAGATTGCGCTGGTGTCAATGGCTCCGCTCTCAACATAAGCGTTCAGCGGCTCGATGGTGTCATAGTAGGTTGCCCAGTTATTTCCCATCTGGAATACATCCGGAAGCTCGTTGCCTGCCATCTTTGCCTGGAATACGGTCCAGTAGCTGCCGCCGTCTGCATATTCATATTCGATATCGATGCCGGTCAGCTTCTCGTACATTTCGATTACTTCAATGGTTTTCTGATGACGGGTATCAGATCCCCACCACATAAAACTTAAGGTTTCTCCGGAATAATCCGGCCACTCGTAGTTCGGATCATTCACGTTGGTAACTGCTGCTTCCTCTGCCATTGCAGGGATCGCTGCGGTAGACATCATAGCGGCTGCCATCACCAGTACGAATAACTTTTTCTTCATCTTTGTTTCATCCTCCTTAGATTATTTTGTTACTTTGTTCATTTTGACGATTACGCATGTATCATTCAAAGTAATTTTACTCTACCATTCTTCCAATAACCTGTCAATATGTTTGCATATTTTCCATAAAATCGAATCATTTCTTTCCCTTTTCAAACTATTTTTACTTCTCAGGTTTTCCGGTTTTTGTATACTCTGCACAATTTTGAGTCCATTTTTTCTCTATATAAAAAACACACAGGACTGCTTTTCCTGTGTGTTTCGCATGCTTCATCCGATCAGTACCTGTTTGCCCCGAAAAGCAAACCCATAGCTTCGAATATGCTCCTCTGGAATTCCCCGGCTCATCAGCTGTGCCGCATACTGTTTTCCTTCAATTTGATTCAATGCTTCCTGCACCGTATCTTCCATCGTTTTTTCACTGTCCGGATCATGGACTTTAAATTCCAGTATGATTGCATCGTCCATCCCGGGATTCTTCGGCTCCAGCATCACATCATATCTGCCAAATCCGCTTTCCCGGTTGGAAGTAATCCTGTATCGCTTCTGCAAATCCACAATCAGCCCCAGAACAAAGCCATGATAAAAGCGCTCCAGTTCTTCGCCGGAAGGACGTTTGCCGGTATCAAAATAGCTGAAAGTATTCATCGCAACCCGGTTCATATATGCGTTCATCGCTTTCCGGTCACCGAGCAGTAAGGCCTGCACAAAATCATTATAATCTGCTCTGGAATCCTGAAACCATCCGCGTACCATATTGGAAAACATACGCTCCACTTCATAGTTGGTAAGCGTGAGTTCATATTCCGCCTCTTCTCCGTATTCCAGGAATTCTTCCCGGTCATAAGACAGCACCTTCAGATAACCGCTTGCCAGAAGAAGACTCCAGATCGCAGTTTCATCGTTATCAAGCTGATTATATACGATCTGCTCATCAATCGGCGCCCGTACAGCCTTTCCCTGAAGCAGAGCCTCAAAATTTTCTTTGATCCTTCGGTTCCCTTCCCGAAGAAGTTTTCCCACCAGACTATTGGAACTGGTGTTGGCCCAATAAGCTGCAAGCCTGCCGGTATCCAGATAATTTAAAATAGACCAGGGATTATAGATATCCTCCTGTTTTCCAAAAATGAAACCGTCATACCAATATTTCACTTCCGGCTTTTTCGCGGATAATCCATATTCATCCAGAGCGTCAAACACTTCTTTCTCTGTAAAACCGAAAGAATCTGCATATTCATCAGACGTTGTCGTCACAACCTTCAAATTATTCAGGTCAGAGAATACCGACTCCTTGCTCACTCTTGTAATCCCTGTCATAATAGCCCGTTCCAGCCAGGGATTTGTTTTAAAGGTGGAATGAAACATGCTTCTGGTAAATCCAACCAGTTCATCCCAGAATCCATCCACATAAGCTTCCTGCATCGGCGTGTCATATTCATCCAGCAGGATGATTACTTTTTTTCCATAATAACGGTACAGATAACTTGATAATTTATAAACAGCAATCGTAGCCACTACTTCCGGCATATCTGTACGGACAGAATCAAAAAAAGTCTTATCTGCTTCTGTCATCCAATCACAGTTTCTTACAAAACTATACTGAATATATAAATCCGTAATAAGCTGGCAAATTCTGGATTTTGCTGCCTGATAGTCTCTCTCCTTCACGGAGGCAAAGGAAAGGCTGATCACCGGATATGTTCCCTGAATTTCCCGATACTTCTCTTCCTCCCAGACGGCAAGTCCCTCAAACAAATCTCCCCGATCTGCATAATCAACTGAGAAAAATCCCTCCACCATACTCATGTTCAGGGTTTTTCCAAAACGGCGCGGCCGGGTAATCAGTGTCACATCATCTCCGCTTTCCCACCATTCCTTTATAAAAGAAGTTTTATCAATATAAAAGTATTGATTTTCTCTTACTTTTTCAAAGCTCTGTATTCCGATTCCTACCGTTCTTGCCATACATAACTCCTGCTGCTTCTGCAGACTTTCCAGATAATGGAAATGCGCTGTTACCAAAGCTCCCCTCTCTGAAGGCAGCTCTGACTTTGCACTTATACTTTAAAACGGTAGCCCGTTTGGACCACCCCGGAACCCCTCTTTTCTCCGCTTTTTTCCTTGGAAAAACCCTTTATTTACGGGAAGAATTCCGCTTTTTTCCTTTTTTATTTTTGAACCAAATCACGCATGCTGCGTGATAGCCTTCCTATAGTTTTTCAACTTCGTCATTGTATTGGCGAAGTTTTTCTTTTACAATTAACTCATCTTTGCAAAGGAAAAGCCCCACGGATGAGTCTCTTTAGTTTGGCGA
>JAXEJQ010000117.1:0-44496 GCA_034101475.1 Candidatus Limivivens sp. | reverse complement strand
ACGGGCTATCAGAACACCTTGCAGTTGGTGGCTGAGGTCGTAGAAAAGCGATTAATTCTGCCGAAATATTAACTTGGAGGAGAGATTAGATTGATGGGAAAAAGCGTAATCAATGTCGAAAAATGTATTGAGCAGATTAATCCTCTATCCAGAAGGAATAAAAAAGCCGGCGAATCACCTTCTGATAAAAAATCTCCCTTTTTAAAATGAAAGCCATGGTAAGTTATTAACCGAATTCTCTTTTTCAGAGATCTTTTTCGGATTCCATATTGATATTGTTCCAGTTCTCCATCATATGCCACATCATCCCAGTAAGTATGATACAATCTCATCAGCGGGTTATTTTTATTCAAAATGTAAGTATTCTGCCACTTTGCATAATAGGTTCTGCGTTCTTTCCGGTTCAGTATCCTTTTCCATCCAAAAGCCATTGTTTGAAAGCTATACATGTTAAAAATCACACGGATATGAGGCCAGTGTTTCCGGATGTATTGTTCATAGCACTGATCCTGAATGATGATGCTGTAAATCACCAACTTTTTTGAAATTTCTTCACAAATGCGTTTCCTGTCATCCTCATCCTGTTGCCTGAAATCTTCTTCAATACTCTTCAATGCTCTGGCAATCGTACTGAATCCACCCCAGCACTGCAAATACAAAACAGATTTTTCCTCTCTCAGAATTTCCTTCCGTATCAATTCGCTTCCCGGTGTCCGCTCGGCCATATCATTCACATGGTCAATGTTTCCTGTTTTAATAATTGACTGCAGATATTCCGGCGACGGATATGCTTCATCATGGCTTTTCAAATTTGGATAAATCTGCGCATAGGCATTTACATATTTCTTCACCCACTGTCCATCAGCCCAACGATACGGTTTAATCCCCCTTTCTCTGTTTCCAGCATAGTGAAAACAGGAGCTGGTCAAAACAATTCCCCTTAAATCCATATCATTTGCATAGAACAACATACGAATCAATGAATTTTGATCATCACATTCTCCATCTGTTGTAACAATCGTACGTACTCTCTGTTTTTGCGTCTGACAGCATTTTTCTTTTAAATGAATGGTGTTTGTCATGATTTTATCCTTTCACAGCTCCGGATGCAATTCCATTAATAAACTGCTTTTGCAGAACTAAAAAAACAAGAATCAACGGCAATGCGCATAATACACAGGATGCAAATAAGGTATTCCACTGAGCCGGATTTTCCCTGTCTCCCAAAAACTGCAGCATTCCTACCGGAAGAGAATATTGATTTGATCTGCTGACAAATACCATCGGAAAAAAATAATCATTCCAAATCCACATTCCCTGCGTAATAACTGTTGATACCACTGCAGGCCTTAAAAGTGGAAAAACAATTACACCGTAACGCATCCAGAGATTTGCTCCGTCAATAAATGCCGCCTCTTCAATTTCCGTCGGAACGCCCTTAATAAATCCGGTAAAAAGGAAAACAGAAAACGGAAGACTGCAGGTAATAAACATCAGAACAGGCGTAAAACGGGTATTTGGAATATTCAGACGTCCAAACATTTGCGCAATCGGCACAATCACCATCTGTGCCGGAATCACCAGACCCGCAATAAAAAAGTAATAAAATCCCCGACTGATTTTTGATCGAATTCTTGAAATAGGATAAGCAGCCATTGTAGAAAAAAATACAACAAAAACAACCGATATTCCTGTTGTCATAATACTGTTCAGAAGCTCTATTGGAAAATTCATCTTATGAAATGCACGAATATAACTTTCCAGCGAAAATGCTGTAAACAGCTCCAACGGTGATCTCATATCGCCCGGTTCCCGAAAAGAACTGGACAATACGATCAGAAGCGGAGAAATAACAAGTATGCAGAATAGTACCAGAAAAACATACAATGCCAGAATCTTCGGTGACATTTTTACTGTACTCTCAACATCTTCATTTTTTTTCTTCGTATCCTTCATCATAATTCCACCTCTCTTTTATTCATAAAAAAAAGCATAAAAATTGTGATTCCAATAATCGTAATAAAAGAAATTACGGAAAATGCGCTGGCTTTTCCCATGGACTGCTCCGTAAACGCCATTTTGTATATTGTAAACATTAACGTATTTGTTGAGCTTCCGGGCCCTCCGTTTGTCATAATGAAAGAATAATCAAAAGCTTTCAGTCCACTGATTACACTTAAAACGACATTCACTGTAATTGTGGCGGAAATCAAAGGAATCTGTATTTTTCGGATCAGCTGCCACTCGGAACATCCATCGATTTTCCCGGCTTCAATCAGGCTATTATCCATTGTCTGAAGACCCGCCAGATAAATAATCATTGTTGTACCAAAAGACTTCCAGATCTCCACCAACGCGATTGCATAAAGAGCTGTATCAAAATTTCCCAGAACATTGAATATTTCTCCGTCCATTCCGAAAAGTTCCATGACAGACGCAATCATTCCATCGCCAGGCATATACACATAAGACCAGATAAAGCCCACAACAATTGCACTGAATAACGCAGGCAGGAATGCAGCTGTTCGAAAAAATCCTTTTCCTCTCAGCTTCACATTGAGCGCCAGAGCCAGAAACAATCCAAGGAAATTCGTACCGATAACCATGACCACTGTATAAATCAAAGTATTTTTGATCGAATTAACAGCAGTTCCCCGTTTAAAGATATTGATATAATTTTTGATTCCTACAAAATGGTAATGATAGTCTGTTCCATTAAAGTCAGTAAAGCTGTAGTAGAATAACTGAATAACCGGAATCACCCAGAACACGGTAAATAAAATCAATGCCGGAATCAGGAAGCAATACATTTTTTTTGAAAAGGTTAATGAAAAACTGCTCTTTTTTGAATATTCAGCCATTTTCTGTCCTCCATTTTTTAAAAGCCGCCGTAAAACGGCGGCCCCTTTTTTATTTTCCTGTCAGTTCATCAAATTTCATCTGCATGCCTTCTACAATTCCGGCAGCATCCATGCCCTGTCCGCCAATGGCCTCACTCAACAGTGCCTCCATTTCATTTTCCGTTCCTCCCGGCCACTGCTGGTTACACCAGTGATATGCTTTTCCTGCATTGTAAAGCTCCAAAAATGGCTGAAATATTTCGGCTACCTGATCTACGCCATATCCGTATGTAGGAATGATTTTTCCACTCTCCACAAATGCTTTCCAGACATCAGACTCCCCATCAAACCAAAGATCCAGAATCTGCTTACAAATCTCAATATTTTCAGATCCGGAATAAACAGCCGGACCTGCTCCCATTGAAGCAGAAACATAAACATCCCCGGAATCATTTCCAGGAAGCGGGAAATATCCACGTTCAAAATCGGATCCGCCCTGAGCAGCAATTGCTGAATAGTTAAAACTGCCATCAAAAATCATTGCTGCCTCTCCATCCACAAATTTCTGGATCGCCTGCTGTACGCCAAGCCCAAGGGAATTGTCACTGATGTATCCGTTCTCATACAGAGACAAATACTTACTCATAACATCATCCCAGGTTCCCTCATCCGTAAACATGGTTTCACCAGTCCAAAGCTGTTTATCATATTCCGGATTAGACGGATAAATCTGGCTTGCCGCGATCTGATACAATCCAAACTGCATTTCATACATATCCTTATCTCCCATTACAATGGGCTGAATTCCAGCTTCCTGCAGCGTCTGGCAGCATTCCAGAAATTCACTCCAGGTTTGTGGAACAGAAATTCCGTTCTCTTCAAATACATTTTTATTGTAATACGTTCCGAGCACCGTGATTCCGTTGGCAATTCCATATACCTCTCCCTCATAGGTAAAGGGATCTCTCCCGGACGGGCCAATCAATTCCATACAGTTCAAATCACTCAGTGGCTCCAGATAGCCTGCTTTTGCAAGCTCCATGACTGCCCCTGTTCCAGACATTGCCGGCCAGCACAAAATGATATCCGGGCACTCTCCTGAAGCCAGTTTTGTTTTTAAAGAAGTTAAGTATTGATTATCCGGCAGCTTGGTGACCTCAAGGTTCACATTCGGATATGCTTCTTTGATGAGTTTGGGCAGCTGTTCCGTCTCAAAATCATTTTCAGTTGCCGTGCCAGAAAACATCATAGTAATCGTCACTTCTTCTTCACAATGACCCACCATTCCTGTCACCGATGTAAGGACTGTTGCAGAGGCTGCTGCACATGCCAGTATTTTTTTCAGTTTCATTTTCGGTTCCTCCTTTAATTATACGTTTTTCGGATGATGATAATATACCATAATCGAAGTGTACTTTTGTTTGTTTTTGTGGTATACTTTTTTGGGGAAGGAGAATTGACTATGAAATTAAAATATCGCTTTTTTCTTCTGTTTTTGCTGCTTTCTGTTATACCGGTTTTAATTCTTTCCTCCTTTTCCTACAGCCGCTATACGGATCTGACGGAAAAGCAGACACGGCAGGTTGTAGATCAGGTATTTGACCAGGCACAGCAATTCCTTAACAACAAGCTGGAGGAAATAACCAATATTTCCTATGTTTTCAATTTTCATTCTGAAATTACAGAATCTATTGTTGATGATCTGCAAAAATATAAAGACTCCAATGCCTCCTACTCAGCTTATGATGTCTTCCAAAGCAACCAAAAAATGATTTTTAACTGCCAGCAGCTCACTTTCGTTTACGAATATATTAACGGTATTTATATATTTACCCCTTCAGGAGCTACTCTTGGGTATGGTTTTGGAAATGATACGGACATTCTCTACGGTTATTCTCCCGTAAATGATGAGTGGTATCAGGATACGCTCGCTTCAAACGGTAAAATATATGTTTCCGGGCTGTATGATAAAGATTTCATCATTAATTCCAAACCATCCATTTCTTTTTCAGAAGCGTTGTATGAAGTGTTCGGGAAGAACTTTCTGGGTGTTCTGTTCATCGACTGCAGTCCGGAAGTATTTGACCTCTCCAGTATCAATACTCTGCCGGATATTATGCTCCTTACCGTAACAGACAGCTGCGGCAACATCCTTTACAGCAACGAAAAAATGCTTAAGACAGACCTGTCCTCACCAAATACCATTTCTGATTCCTGCAGTCTGGATTTTGGTGGACTTACTCTTTCTTATTCTGCAGATTACGAATATCTGTACAAGGAATTTTCTTTCACCCGAACGATCATGCTGACAATTTCCGTCCTCTGTATTCTGATCGTTATCATTATATCCTTTTTTACATCCAATTACATCAGCAAACCGATCAGTTATCTGAGTCAGAAAATGTCCTCACAAAATCGTGCAGACTTAATTGTTGCTTCTCGTTATTTAAACCGTACCGATGAAATCGGAGTACTCTATAATGAATATAATCGGATGATCTCCGCAATCAATCAATATATTGAAAATGAGTTGGAAAATAAACTGATTCTTCTGGATTCCCAAATGAAATCCCTGGAATCCCAGATTAATTCTCATTTTTTATATAATACTCTTGATTCGATCAACTGTATTGCAGAAATAGAGGAAGTAGACAGTATTGCCACCATATCCCTTGCTCTTGGAGAAATGTTCCGCTACAGCATCAAAACCCAAAGTGAACTTGTTCCCATTGCAGATGAACTGCATCACGTTGCTAATTATGTTGCAATTCAGCAGATTCGATTTGATAATAAATTCCGTATGGTCTATGAGATTCCGGAAGACCTGAAACAGCTTCGCGTATTGAAACTGATTCTTCAGCCAATTGTTGAAAACGCCTTCTATCACAGGCTTCAATATTGTCATTGCGGAAGCTATATCAAGATACATGGACAGGCAGATGAACAGCTTATCCTGCTGACGATCTCCGACGATGGAGCCGGAATGACAGAAAAACAGCTTCAGGAAATTCGTGAAAAGCTTCGCGAAACTCCTGAATTTACGGAATTAGGGCACCGCAACAATCAAAGTATCGGCCTGAAAAATATTCATTCAAGAATTGTTCTTTATTATGGCGAAGGTTATGGACTGGAAGTAAAAAGCAAAATCGGTTCCGGCACTGAAATTACTCTTCGTCTGCCCAGGCTGAAAATCAGTTAATTTTAAGGAGAATTATGTATACTTATCTCATTGTTGATGACGAACCCATTATTCGAAAAGGAATCCGAAAAAAAATATCGCCTCTTGAAAGCAAAATCTCCTGTATCGGTGAAGCGGATAACGGAGAAAAAGCGCTGGAAATCGTAAAAACCTTAAATCCGGATTTTATTATTACCGATATGAACATGCCTGTTATGGATGGCCTGCAGCTGCTCCCCATATTAACCGAAAAGTATCCTTCTAAACCAATTATTGTAATCAGCGGCTATAAAGATTTTGATTACATGAAACAGGCTATTGCATCACAGGCGGTGGATTACATTCTGAAACCCCTGGACAAAGAAGAGCTCCAGAAAGCTGTCCTTCATGTCATCGATAACCTGGAAAATCAGGAACAGGTTCAAAAAATGCTGATCTCCAGCGAAGAAGAAACAGAACGCTCACGGCTTGATTATGACAAACAGCTCCTGAAGGATCTGATTCGCGGGTATCATATTCAAAACCTCAGTATTACTTCTCAAACGCTCCGTTTTACAAATCAAACCCACCATTTTGTCATGATCACTCTGCAGTCTGACCATATTTTGGATTCTGACAGCATTGAGTCTTTCCTGGCCGAAAACAGCTTTGGAGATCTCGCATTATATCTTCAATTAAACAGCCCGGCACTCCTTGGATTTATGATCCTTTTTCTTCCTGTCCACAGCATTTTACCGCCGGAAGAATTATGTATGCAGGTAATCCGTCATTTGAATCGAATGCTGATTCAAAGTGAACGAAAAGTCTCTTTCGGGATCAGTAACCCCCATACTGGACTTTCCCATCTTCACGAAGCTTTTCTTGAAACTGTTACCGCTTTGAATTTCAAAAAAATGGGAGATAGTTCTACTATTACTTTTTATTCGTCCGTTTCTTCCCCTTCTGCTTCCCCTGTACACTGGGATCAGGAAGGCGAATTTCTGTTTCGAGTGGAAAGCGGAAACCTCCCGGAAACCTTAAAACTACTTGAAGAACTTTTCTCTTATTTTGAAACGTTAACGTTTCATACACTCTATGACATAAAAATGTATTGCTTTCTTCTGTCCGATCAAACAAGGCTAATCCTTCAGACCTGCCTTCCTCAGATCAGCCCGGAATCAGCAAATGCCAGCATGCAGAATGTTCTGAATGGAATGTTTACACTCCCGGAAATCCGGGAATATTACTCTCAGTTCTACACCAATATTACTGCTGTTCTGAAAAGCGCCGCCATCTATTCCGAAAACGACGTTGTTAAAAACATTCAAATTTATATACAACGGCACTATCGGCAGAGTCTGAATATGGAATTTCTGTCATCGCTGTTCTATATGAACCGCAGCTATTGCAGCCACCTCTTTAAGGAAAAAACCGGTGTATCCTTCGTCGATTATCTGAATCACGTCCGTCTTGAAAAGGCAAAAGAACAGTTAAAAAACACAGATAAAAAGCTCTATCAGATCGCCCGAAATGTCGGTTATGACAATGTGAAATATTTTTTCCGTGTTTTTAAGAAGTATGAAAAGCTGACTCCAGAACAATATCGAAATCAATTTCAAAATTCCTGACTTTTTCAAAAATTTATGCGGGATGCAGTATATCGCACCCCGCATAATATATTTCTAATTTTACAGATATTTCTTTAAATTCTCTGCCTTATCTGTTTTCTCCCAGGGCAGATCCAGATCCGTACGTCCGAAATGTCCGTAGGCTGCCGTCTGTTTGTAAATCGGGCGGCGCAGATCCAGCATTTTAATGATGCCGGCCGGGCGCAGGTCGAAGTTCTCACGCACGATTTCTGTCAGTCTGTCATCGGACATTCTGCCGGTTCCGAAGGTATCCACCATAATCGAGGTGGGACGTGCCACACCGATGGCATAGGACAGCTGGATTTCACATTTCTCCGCCAGTCCGGCCGCAACGATATTCTTCGCCACATAACGTGCCGCGTAAGCTGCGGAACGGTCTACTTTGGTGCAGTCCTTGCCGGAAAAAGCTCCGCCGCCGTGACGCGCGTATCCGCCATAGGTGTCCACAATGATTTTCCGGCCGGTCAGTCCGCTGTCGCCGTGCGGTCCGCCAATAACGAAACGCCCGGTGGGATTAATAAAGAACTTGGTATTTTCATCAACCATATCGGCCGGAAGGATCTCGTCAAATACATGCTTTCTAATGTCCGCATGAATCTGTTCCTGGGTCACATCCGGATCATGCTGAGTCGAAAGCACCACCGCATCCAGCCGGGCCGGTCTGCCGTTTTCATCGTACTCCACGGTAACCTGCGTCTTGCCGTCCGGACGCAGATAAGGCAGGGTACCATTCTTCCGTACCTCTGTCAGACGGCGTGCCAGCTTGTGGGCCAGAGAAATCGGATAGGGCATCAGCTCAGGAGTCTCATTGGTGGCATAACCGAACATCATACCCTGGTCACCTGCTCCAATGGCCTCAATCTGATCATCTGTCATCTGATTTTCCTTTGCTTCCAAAGCCTTGTCCACTCCCATGGCAATATCGGAAGACTGCTCGTCAATGGCAGTGATCACTCCGCAGGTCTCGGCATCAAAACCGTATTTTCCCCTGGTATAGCCAATTTCCCGAACGGTATCGCGGACAATTTTCTGAATATCCACATAGGCTTTCGTGGTAATCTCTCCCATAACCAGCACCAGCCCTGTAGTGGTGGCTGTCTCACAGGCCACACGGCTCATGGGATCCTGCTCCAGCAGTGCGTCCAGAATCGCATCGGAAATCTGGTCGCACATTTTATCCGGGTGTCCTTCGGTAACGGACTCGGAAGTAAATAATAATTTCTCCATCTGTTTTCCTCCTTAAAAGAGTCTGCCAAAAAGGCGTCTGTCTGTATCTAAGCCGGTACTGCTTCCGGCATTCCGGATATGAAAAAGGCCCGCATTAAGCGGACCTTCTATTATTTCGAATAAGTATCCTCTTATTGTTCGACTTTCATCGCTCAGGTTGGCACCTTCCTGCTGCAGGGGTTGCCGTGGTTTCACAGATCCTTTGTATCTCCACCACTCTGAATAATCCGGATGTTCTATATAAGCCTGTATCAGGCTGTTTGCAGTGAAAACAGCATAGCATACCCGTCTGAAGAAAGCAAGTGTTTTTTTTAGGCAATTTGCGGCAAGTGCCCAAATACTCAAAGCTCCAGCAGAAGCGCTGACGCTGAAAATTCTTCCGTCAACGTCCCTGACAGTTTTCCATTCTCCACCTTCCAGTCGGCTTTTTCTCCGAAGACATCCGCAATCCGCCACACCGCCTTTGTGCCGGATGCATCTCCGGTCGGATATACTTCCTGCAGATCCCAGCAGATTTTCGCACATGCATTCCGGAAATTATGGGATATTACCATGATTTTCCGTCCATCCTCCGAAACTCTCAGCACACTCTGCCACCCGGTCAGGTGCCGGTAGCTTTTTCCGCTATTCTGCTGCAGATAAGAAGTTCCCTTCTGAATCACTTCCCCCGCTTCCCGGTAAAACCGGATAGCCTCCTGCACAATATTCCAACCCTCCGGACTCATTTCATAGATATCTCCGGACAGGCACATCACCCCCAGGAAGGTATTGCACAGGGAGTAGCAGAGGCGCTTTCTGTCATCCTTTGTTCTCAGCACCGCCCAGATCTCGCTTTTTGAAGGCTGCAGAATCCGGTGGAGGTTGGCGGCAATCACCGGAATTTCCTTCTCCTCATGGGCATCTGAAAAAGAAACAAAATCACTGAGAGCCATCATGGAGGATTCCAGTCGGTGTCCTCCCGATGAACAATTTTCCACCACCAACCCGGGAAGCTCTTCCCGGATTTTTTTCAGAAATTCCCGGGAAGCCAGAACTGCCTGACGCAGGCCCTCCCCGGGACTTTCCGCGCCGTCACAGCCCATTCCGATACTGTCATTATAATCAATCTTCAGATATTCAAACCGGTATTCCTTCAAGAAACGAATCACATGCTCCGTGAGATATGCCACAGTCTCCGGGTTCCGCATATCCCAGAATCTCCGGTTCCCAACGGTAATCACCTGGCCATTCCGTTTCAGGAGCAGCTCCGTCTTCTGAAAAGCCTCCGCATCTCTTCCCACCGTCTCAATCTCAAACCAGATCCCGGGCTTCAGACCGGCCTCCCGTATCATCTCCGTACACTGCCCCAGACCTGACGGAAACAGACGCGGATTCACCTTCCAGTCTCCCATGTTCATTTCCCAGCCCCTGATCTCGTCTGCATACCATCCGGCATCAATCACAAAATAGTCCATTCCCATATCTTTGATTACTGAAAGAATTTTCCGGATATTTTCCTCTGAAGGATTGCCCCAGGTCGTGCAGTATTCATTGAAGATCACTGGCGGTCGCTCTCCCGTCCGGTCAGACATGGTCTCTGCCTGAACCAGCCGCCGGCAGGCCCGATCAAAATCTCCTTCACAGACCGTCAGATACGCTTCCGGTGTCACAAAGATTTCTCTCGGAAGCAGCCTTTTCTTCCAGTGTCCGAAATCCAGATCCGGCAGTCCGCCGGAAAGGCAGAGTTCCTCTCCCCGCCGGTAAAACTCCATCTGCCAGGAAGACGGAACTGCGAGCCTGGCTCCCCAGGACACTCCGCGGACTTCATCTTCAATTCCGGCAATGGGAAAAAATTTTCTCACCGGCAGAGAGCCGGTCTGTCCAAACCGCTCACTGGCAGCTCCGTATCCGCTCCAGCTGGGTTCCAGCTGAAGATCCTCCAGCGCTGTTTTTTCCAGTCTGCCCTCATTGCTCCATTTGCTGCGTATCCGACAGGCTCTGACTCTGCCGATATCCTCCACCCGTCCTGACGGAAATATCCCGCCCATTGAAAAGCTGGAGACCATTTCCAGTTCCAGGATCTCATCGGAAAGGCTGGTCACTTCTGTCCAGACCTTCAGCCAGCCCCCTTTCTCCCGGTACTCCACCACAAAGTCTGCACGCATTTTGGATGTTTCCATCTCTGTATGCAGCCGGATCCCCTCCTCAGTTTTCTCCGAAAACTGTCTCCGATACTGCAGTTCACAGGCCGTCTGGCTGTTTCGATAGGTATGCCCGTTGGAAAATCCATTTGGGTAATCCTCACCAGCCAGCCGGACCTGCACACAATTCTCCTGCCGCTCCTGTCTGTCCGCAAACAGTTCCCTTTTCTTTTCCGGTACAATGGAAAAACCCGTCTGCCCGTTATCCTGAACGCAGAACCGCAGAATCATGTCTCCGGCCTGATATTCCGTCTTTTTCATGCTTCTCCTCCCTGAATCAATGTAAGCAGCTTTTTCACGTCTTTCCACATTTCCTGCGGAAACACACGATAGCTGTGAATGCAGTCCTTTTCATCCATTAATTTCGCAGCCATTTGATCCGCACCGTCTATGGTACACTGATAAAACAGTCTGTCTCCATATTTCTCGTAAAGCACATAAAAATCATCCAGATCGCCTATAACCTCAATCCCTTTACCCGCCTGGTAAATCTGGTCATACACCTCCATCCAGTGTCTGGCAGAGGGTTGTCCTTCTCCGTAAACCCATTGAACTGCATTCAGATTCGGATTCTTCAGCAACACTGGCAGATGATTCAGATTTCCGACCCCATCCAGATGATAAATCGTATGAGAAAGCCTTCTGCATGCCTTTTCGATCTCCGGATACCCGAATTCCAGATACATTTCCGGACTGATCATATAGGCAAAATCATCCTGCAAAATGTAAGAAGGATTTTTACTGTAGAGTCCGCCCCAGTCGCTGAAACCGGGATGATTTCCTTCAGCCAGTACCCCTGCCAAATCCTCATAGGCCTCCATCCAGGCCTGATAGACCTCCTTTTGAAGTCTGTGGAGTTCTTCTTTCTCATCGTATAAAGCATACAGCATTTCCTGACTTCCTGTAAAGTTCACAATCACATCCTGAAATCCTCCCAGATCCGGCATTCCCATAACAACCTGCCCCTGCCATCTCTCCATTCCGGCACGGTACAGTTCTTTGATCCGAACTGCCCAGATGTTTTTGGGATCATAATGGATATGAATCTCCGAAAGTTCTTTTTTCGGCGCCTGATACCATACAGATCCTGTTTCATTGTTCAGACTGGCACCACAGAATCCTGCAAGGGCCCCAGGACCAAAGGACCATAAATTCACCATCGGGAACGCATCTCCAAGGAAAGCACATTTGCTTAGCTCATAATCAATTCGATCAATGATTTCCTCAGGAGAATACCGGAACTGGTTGCAGTTTGCCTGAGAAAGAAGAGGAGCCTCCGGTTTCTCTCTGTCCGGCTCCCAGGCATCCCTTACCATCACCTTCACTAAAGGTCTTCCTAACGTGCCTTCCCACCATTTTTCATATACTTTACCTAGTTCCTGATAACGTGCTTTTTCGAATCGGATTCCCATAATATCCCCCTGTCTGTCTTGCTTTCTTCTTTTCGATAATCTGACGGATTTTTTCCTGTGATTTTTTTAAAAATAACATAAAAATAATTATAATTCACAAACCCCACCATTTCACAGATTTCCATTCCCTTGCAGACAGTACTGCGCAGCAGTTCCTTCGCCTTTTCCACACGATACAAATTCAGATAATCATTGAAACTGCATTGATATTCTTTTTTGAACAGCCGCCCCAGATACGCGGCATTCACCTGAAACTGCTCTGCCAGATAAGCAAGAGATAGATTACAGTCATTATAATGGAGCTCTACCGCCTCCAACACTTTTTTTACCCAAAAGCTGTACGTCTTTTCTACCAGTAGAGATTCTCCTGTTGCCAACAGGATATTTTTCATCCCGTTTATCGTGGTCTCTTCCGCGATCTGATTCAGTGCCTCATATTTCATATTCAGAATCCGGTTTCGATCTCGAATCGGATAATTTTCAAACCTTTCAAAGACATGGAACAAAATTTCCAATGACGCATTCCGAATGGCATAAGGATCATAAATTTGAATACCCTCTGTATAATTTTGAAAAATGGCATTTACATAGTTTTCCCATTCCTGAAAGCTGCCACTTCTCAGGCAGTCAGAAAGTCTCTGAAAATCAAGATCCACGCCGCGACCGACATTTGTAAAATATTCCTTTATTTCTGTACAAAGCAACACCACATTATTCCCAAAAACATAACGATATTCCAGGGTT
Organism: Candidatus Limivivens sp.; assembly: GCA_034101475.1. GTDB lineage: Bacteria > Bacillota > Clostridia > Lachnospirales > Lachnospiraceae > Limivivens. Next base: position 31,287 of record JAXEJQ010000117.1, on the reverse strand, counting down.
TTCACTGCCTCTTCATAAGATTTTGCGAGCTGTCTGTAAGAACTGCAGAAGGTTCCCACACTGACCGATGTCTGCATCTGAAGTTCCTCATTGATTTTCCGGATACATTCATACAAAACTTTCTTTTCTTCTTCAAATTCTTTCGGGGTCTCTTTTTTTCGGAAAAATATCACTGTTCTGGACTGATGATCCGTAAATACAACTCCTTTCCCGGTTTCTTCCAGCATTTCCTCACAGATCTCAAAAACCGCAAATTCCCGTTCATGGCGTTTCAGCTCCTCTTCTTTCAGAACAGGCACAAGAACAGCCACTGTAAAACAAAAGCCATCGAAATCCATTCCCAGAAGGCTCAGACGGCTTCTCAGCTCTCTGGAAGAAATTCCCTGATTAATGATCCGGTTCATAACATTATTTTTCAGCAGTTCGAAATGCTCCCGGTTATCATATCTGGAAATAATCTGATCTGTAAGGTTGTCCAGAATTTCTTCAATCGCTTTCGCCATCTCCTCAGGAGAGGATGGCTTCAAAAGATAATCCGCCACACCCAATTTCATCGCCTGCCGTACCAGTTCAAAATCATGATATCCACTCAGGACAATAATCCTGCAGGATTCTTTTTCTTTCAGAATCTGCTCAATAAGCGCAAGTCCATCCATCTTCGGCATCCGGATATCCGTGATGAGAATTTCCGGATGATATTCCCGCACCTGCCGCAGAGCTTCCTCTCCGTCTTCGGCCATTCCTGCAATTCGAATTCCATAATCCTCCCAGGACAGCATATGAAAAATTCCTTCCCGAATATTTTTTTCATCGTCCACTATAATCATCCTGTACAAACTGCTCCATCTCCTTCTTATCCATTGCCGGAAGAACAATTTTTATAGCAGTTCCCATATTTTCAATGCTTCGAATCATCAATCCCCAGGAGCTGCCAAACATCAGCCGAATCCGCTGATGTACATTTCGTATTCCAACCCCTGCACCTGTTTCATTCAATGGATGCTCTTCCAGTCCCTCCTGAATCTTACGAAGCTTTTCCTTTGAAATCCCCTTTCCATTATCAAAAACCGTGATTTCCAGCTTCTCCTGCTTTTGTTTTACCACAATCCCTACAATTTTTTTCTCTCCTGTTCCGGAAAATCCATGACGAATCGTATTTTCAATAATCGGCTGCAAAATCAGTTTTGGTATCCCATAGTCCAGATACCGTTCCTCTATGGAAACATCAATATCCAGCTGATTTGCGAAACGATAATTCATCAACTCAAGATAGGATCTCACATAATCCAGCTCGTCCTCCAGATAAACAATCTTTTCCTGAAAATTACTGCTCCACCGAAACAGATTTCCCAAAAGACATACCATATTGGCTGCTTCATGATCCCCGGATTTCAATGCCTGAGATTTAATACTTTCCAATGTATTATAGAGGAAATGCGGATCAATCTGTGCCTGCAGAGCATTCAGCTGCGCGTTTTTTCTCTGAATCTCTGCGCTATATACCTGGTCAATGTAATTCTGAAGCTTTTTACACATTTCATTAAACGAAGCACTGATCTGCCCGATCTCATCCTCAGAAGCAACCAGAACTTCTGTGTCCAGCTGTCCCCGTTCCACTCTCTGCATCGCTTCCACAAGAGCTTTCATCCTCCTGTGAAACTGACTGCTAATCAAAACTCCCAGGAAAACGGCAAGGATGCAGATCAAAAGTACAATCGCAACGGCCTGCCTGTCCATGATCCGAACACTCTTTTTCAGGACTTCTTCTCCAAGGCTGTAGGATACTTTCATGCCGGATGTCCCTGCCTCCCGTTCACTGTGGCAAGCTTCCTTCCCTTTTTCTCCTGCATTGTCAGAAGAGGTATACAGTAGTTCCCCGTACCGGTTTACCACCTGAATATCTCCCTGATTGGAGGTTGCATTTTCCTGAAATAAAATGTCCAGTTTTTCCACCGGAACATTAATCAAATACCAGGCAACCTGAATTCTCTTTGGAAATTTTGATGAATCAAAAATTTTTCCAGCAAATGTAATCACATCTTCCCTTTCTTTCAGGGTGTAAACCGATGGATTCTCACGGCTGATATACATATCAGCCCCGCATTCCTCCAGTTTTTTCAGAAGTTCATATTCCACAAAGGGATAGCTTGGTCTGATTTCAGCGTATCCTTCTGCACTGTAAGAGAAAACAGAATTCTGCATTGTAACCAGAATAATATCGCTGATATCTGCATCTGCAGAACAGACTCCCTGAAAAAAAGCATTGATATTACTGATGTTGGAATAATCTCTGCTCTTTTCAGAATCCTGATTGATCGTGCTCAAAATCCGGTAAAGCTCACTGCTGTGGATATGATTTGACAAATCATAAACCATATTGTATTTCGTCTGAAGATAATCCGTCACCTTATCCAACTGGGTTTTTCCAAGGGCTATTTCCTTTTCCTCCAGAGCTGTCATACTATCCCTCACCAGATATCCGGTACTGCATGCCACAGCAATGAAAATGAAAATCGTATAAAGAATTACAATCTTATAAAAAATACTGATATTCTTTAATTTCTGAAACATCGTCTCATCCTTTTACCGCTCCCACTGTCAGACCTGAAATAAACTGCTCCTGTGCCAGTAAATAAACTACAACAATTGGCACCGTAGCAAATAATACATAAGCAAAAACCGTTCCCCAGTCAGATGCATATGGTCCGATTGCCGTATAAATACCAACCGTAATTGTCACCTTCTGTCCAATCAACAAAGGCGTCAGAAAATCATTCCACATAGACAGTCCGATAAAAATAGCAACGGTCGTCGTACATGGTTTGATAAGAGGCATAACAACTCTGGTAAAAATACCAAACTGTCCGGCTCCGTCAAGAAGCGCTGCTTCTTCTAGTTCAACGGGAATCGTCCGGATGAATCCTTCAAACATAAAAACAGAAAAAGAAATGCTGCCGGACACAAACACCAGAATCAGTCCCGGAAGGGTCCCCAGAAAACCAGTCCCCTTAAACATTGTCACCAGAGGAACATATACAATCACATAAGGAACCATCAGACCAAAAAGAAAATACACATAAAGCCCTTTTGACATTCTGTTCTTTACCCTGGATATATAATATCCTGCCAGCGCCGATACTGCAATACAGATCACCGTTCCAAAAAAAGCAATGCAAATCGAATTAAAGTACATTTCTCCAAGTCGGACATTGGGACTGTTTAAAACCTTCTGAATATTCGCAAGTGTCGGAGGAATCGGAAACTTGAACGGAGATTTTGAAATCATCTTCGTCTCTTTAAATGCATTGACGAAAGCAATATACAGCGGAACCGCCATAAGAGCTGCCAGCATGACAAGCAAAATACGAAGTATCATTCGCTTTATCTTTGTACTGCTGCTTACTACTGAATTCATTCCCCTTCCCCCAATCTGCCTGAAACTTTTATTTGCAAAACAGAAAGACCGGCAATCAATACAAACAGAAATACTGCAATTGCCGACGAATACCCCAGCATATTATTTCCAAATGCCTGCGTTACAATGTTATAGGTGATGGTTTCCGTGGAATAACCGGGCCCGCCGTTGGTAATAACCTTAACGATGTCATATTGCCTCATCTCTGTCATTACACTCATAATCGTGCAGATTGTGATTCCCGGAACGATTTGCGGCAATGTGATAAAACGAAATTGCTGCCACGCACTCCCTCCATCAATCATACAGGCCTCATACAGCTCCATTGGAACCGTCTGCAGATAAGCAAGGTAAATCACCATATAAAATCCGATGGTTCGCCAGATCTCCACCACGCAGATACTGATAATCGCATTCTGTGCATTTCCGATAAAATCATCTACCATAAAACTCAGTCCGGCCCATTCCAAAAAGGAATTCAGGATCCCTGTATAAGATAAAATAGACATCCAGACAAACGAAATCGCTACGGTACTTAGCACATAAGGAAGAAAGAAGATGCTCCGCAGGAAATTCGTCAGCTTTCCGCTTTTATTCAGCAAAAAGGCCAGTGCCAATCCTCCTGCATTCACCGCAATGCATACCGTTACTGTTATTTTTACCGTATTAAGAAGTGCACCAAACAGTCTTTTATCAGAAAGCATTGCCAGATAGTTCTTTATTCCCACAAAATGAATTTCTGCTGAAATCCCATTCCAATCTGTGAGACTCAGAAAAAAAGCCCCGATAATCGGCACAATCAGAAGAATCGTATAAATCAGAAATGCAGGTACTACAAATAAGATTGATTTTTTTTTCATGCTGTCCTCCTCTGATAACGCTCGTTCAAAAAACGCAGCCGGGTTTTTGTTCCGGCTGCGTTTCAACTTATCTCATCCCGCCAGCATTCTTTCAAACTCTGCATCCCAGGTTTCCAGTTCTGTTTTCACATTTGCTCCCGTGAAAACATTCTGAAGAGATTTCCAGGTATAATCTTCAAAACCAGAAGGAAGCTTATAATCACCAACCACTTTTGTGATCTCCGGAACAACACTGATTCCTTCATAATTTCCCAAAAATTCTGTCTGCAGAGCCCCCATTTCGTAGGTCACAGGCTCTTTCGTTACGGAATAGACTCCATCAGCCTGCAGATAATAGCGATACAACTCTTCATTTCCTCCCAGAACGTACTCGCAGAAAGTAAAAGCTGCCTCTTTATTTTCACAGGTATCCGAAACAGCCCAGTATCCCGGCATGGTACAATAACTCTTCACTCCAGATGGCGTCGGCATCATAAAAACTCCAAACTGATCTCTGTATTCTTCGCTGGAATCAATTGTGGCTGAAGACCATGCACCATCCATAAACATAGCCGCACTTCCGGACAGGAATTCCGCATTTGCCTGCGTATAGCTGAAGGACATACTTCCTTTATGATAATAACCTGCATTAATCAGCTCCTGCCACTTCAGAAGGGCATTTTCAATCGCAGGATCTGTCCAGGATACTTCCCCTGCCAGAACCTGTTTATTGAATTCCGGGTAGACTGCTTCGATCTCTGCATTTACGACTCCATTCCAGTATCCAAAACTCGTTGCCCAGCTGTCCGCAGCTCCCACACCCATAAGCGGCGTAAATCCTGCTTCCTTCAGTTTTTCACATACTTCCACAAACTCATCCCATGTCTCCGGAATTTCTGTGATACCGGCATCCGCAAATTGCTGTTTGTTATAGTAAACCTGACTTCTGAGTGCTGTATATGCCGGTATCAGATTTTTGCTCCCATTGTTTGTTACAATATAACTGTCTTCATATTTCGACAGCAGTTCCTCCGGAACCTCCGCATAGACCCCTTCAATATCCGCCAAATCAATAGGATCAATATTAACGTCCGGCATATTTCCCGCTGAAAGCATTGTTTTCAGGAACTGTGGCCTGGAATCTCCTGTCATGAGAATTTTCTCAATTTTTATATTCGGATTATCCGCCTCAAAGGTATCAATAATATGCTGGTAATAATCAGCCGTAAAATTATCTGTCTCAAACACAGCCCAGGTGATTGTTACTGGTTCATTATCCGCATAAACCGATGTTCCGAGAATTGCTGCCATTACCGCAGCTGCTCCCATTGCCTTGATCAAACGCTTTTTTTTCATGATAAAACCTCCCTTGATTTGATAAATCTATTATAAAATCAAGGTTTTTTCCATACAAGTTTAAAAATTGCAGATAATTCTCTGATTTTATATCCATAAGTTTTCGTCTCACTCCAGCTGGGCAATCTCATGGTACAGATCCGCATACCGGCCATTCAGCTGCAGCAGCTCTTCGTGGGTTCCCCACTCCACAATCCGTCCCTTTTCCAGTACCATGATCGCATTGGATTTGCGGACTGTGGACAGTCGGTGAGCAATGACGAAGGTAGTCCGGTTCTTCATGATAGCATCCATGCCTTCTTCAATATGGCGTTCTGTTCTGGTATCCACCGAGCTGGTAGCCTCATCCAGAATCAGAATCGGTGCCTTTGAAATGGCGGCTCTGGCAATATTCAGAAGCTGTCTCTGTCCCTGGGAAAGATTGGCGCCGTCCTGCTCCAGAACGGTATCATAACCGTTCTCCAGATTCATGATAAAGGAATGGGCCGAAGCAATCCTGGCTGCTTCCTCCACCTCCGCGTCTGTGGCATCCAGACGCCCGTAGCGGATATTTTCCCGGACTGTCCCGGTAAACAGATGGGTATCCTGAAGCACCATGGCGATGTTGCTGCGCAGGAAGCTTCGTTCAATTTTTTCGATGGGAACACCGTCGATGGTGATGGTTCCTGTCTGGATATCATAGAACCTGGAAAGCAGGTTGGTCACCGTCGTCTTCCCGGCTCCGGTGGAGCCGACAAAGGCAATTTTCTGGCCCGGCTTCGCGTACAGGGAAATATCATGGAGCACCGTCACATCCGGCGTATAGCCAAAGTTCACATGATCCACCACAATGTTTCCCTGGATTTTCTCCATTGGAACAATCTCCCCGGTTTCCTGCTCCGGCTCCTGATCCAGCACCTCAAATACGCGCTCCGCGCCTGCCAGTGCTGAAAAAACATTGTTCATCTGCATGGAAATCTCATTGATCGGACGGTTGAACTGTCTGGTGTAATTTACGGAAACGGTCAGACCGCCCAGGTCAAACCCCCGCTTCACCACCAGAATGGCGCCCACACAGGCAGTCAGGGCATAGCCCACGTTGCAGAGCTGGTGGGTGGCCGGTCCCATGATCCCGGAGCGGAACTGAGCTTTGATCTGGGCGTTCATCAGCTCTTCATTCAGATAATCAAACTCTTCCACAGCCGTTTTCTCGTGATTGAAAATCTTCACAACCTTCTGTCCTGTGATCATTTCCTGGGCAAAGCCGTTGAGCATTCCCAGGTTTTTCTGCTGGGTCTTATAGGCTTTCCTTCCGGTTTTAATCAGCAGCTTGCTTACCATGGTCAGCACAGGGGTCATCAGAATGGTCATCAGCCCCAGAATTACATTGGTATACATCATCAGAATAATCGTCCCGACAATGGTGATAGCCCCGGAAATAATCTGAACAAAGGTGGTATTCAGCATTTCACCCACAGCGTCCACATCGTTGGTAAAACGGCTCATGATATCTCCTGTGGCATGATTGTCAAAGTAGCGGATGGGCAGCGTCTGAAGCTTATCGAAAAGCTCCCTGCGCATCCGCAGAAGGGACTTCTGGGAAACGTGCAGCATGATCCGCTGCTGCAACCACTGGCTGAAAACCGCCAGGCCGTAAACCGCCGCCAGTATGGCCAGTGCCCCTGCCAGACCGGCAATTCTGCCGGAAAGATCCGTCTCTGCCGGATCATAATAAATAAACTGATTAATCACCGGCCGCAGCATATAGGAAGCCGTCAGGGAAGACACATTATAAACCAGCATCGCAAGAAGTGCCAGAAAAATCAGTTTTCGTTCCTTTCCCAGGTACTTCATCAGCCGCAGCAGAGTCCCTCTGGTATCTTTGGGCTTGCCCTGGGCACTCATGGCACGGCCCCTGTTCGGCGGTCCCCCCACGGTCATTTCTTTCTTCTGTTTGCCCCCGGAAGAATTGCCATATTTTTTCTGAAGGCGCATGGCCCGTTCCTGATCCATCATGACTTTTCCTCCTTCTGTGAATAATAAATTTCCTGATAGGTCACGCAGCGTCTGATCAGTTCCTCGTGAGTGCCCATATCCTCCACTCTGCCCCGGTCCATCACAAGGATCTGATCCGCATCGATAACCGAGCTGATCCGCTGGGCAATTATCAGCCTGGTCATGCCCTGCAGCTCCTCCCGAAACGCTTTGCGGATGGCCGCATCTGTGGCCATGTCCACCGCGCTGGTGGAATCATCCAGAATCAGAATTCTTGGATGCTTTAAAAGTGCCCGGGCAATGCAGAGTCTCTGGCGCTGTCCGCCGGACAGATTGGTGCCGCCCTGCTCCAGTTCCGTTTCATAACCTTCCGGAAACGTTCGGATAAATTCATCGGCATGGGCTACCTTACAGGCCCATATAAGCTCCTCCATCTCTGCGTCCTCTTTCCCCCAGCGCAGGTTTTCCGCAATGGTTCCGGAAAACAGCGTATTTTTCTGCAGTACCACGGCCACGCCATCCCGCAGCTTCTCCATGGAAAGCTCCCGTACATCTGTCCCGTCCACCAGAACGCGTCCGACATCCGGATCATACAGTCTGGGGATCATGGAAATCAGTGTGGTCTTTCCACTTCCCGTAGAACCCACGATTCCGATAAATTTCCCGCCTGGAATCGAAAAGCTCACATCTTCCAGTACATTTTCCCGGTTCTTTTTCAGATAGCGGAAGGAAACATGCTGAAATTCGATCTCTCCCCGCTCCACCTGTTTTTCCTTCTGTCCTGCATGATCGTCTGTCAGATCCACTTCCGCCTCCAGAATCTCCGAAATTCTCCGGTCCGAAGCAGCCGCCCTGGTTCCCTGCAGAAAAATATTGGCCAGGAAATTCAGTGCCGTCAGAATCTGGGTCAGATAGGTAATAAACGCCGTCAGAGTTCCCACAGCCATGGAGCCTATCATAATCTGCCGTCCTGCAATCCACACCACCGCCAGGGTGGTAACATTCATCGCCAGGGTGGAAACAGGCTGAAGGAGAATCATCATTTTCAGGGCGGCAATACTTTTGTCCATCAAGACCTGGTTTACCCCGGAAAACTTCTCCTTCTCCTTTTCCTCCCGGACAAAGGATTTGATCACGCGCTCATTGGTAATCGTCTCATTAATCTGATTATTCAGCCCGTCCAGCTTGATCTGCATCTGCGTATACCGGGGTGACGCCGTGCGGATAATCAGCACAATGGCCAAAGCCAGGAAGGGAACGACCACGCAGATCACCGCCGCCAGCCGGGGATTTAAGGCAAAGGACATGCAGATCGCCCCAATCAGCATCACCGGACTCCGGAAACAGCCCCGCAGAAGGCTCTGGGAAAAGTTCTGAATCTGGGTGATATCATTGGTAATCCGGGTAATCAGAGAACCCGTTGAAAAATCATCGATATTTTTAAAAGAAAATTTCTGGATCTTCCGGAAAGTTTTCCCCCGGACATCCGCCGCCAGATGGGCCGAACCTGTAATGGCATAATGCGCTCCCAGGATGCCGCTGGCAAGCATGATCAGTGCCACAATCACCATGTACAGCCCGTTTTCCAGAATATAGGCCACATCCCCTGCAGCCGCCCCTTTATCAATGATATTCGCGTTCAGATAGGGCAGAATAAATTCCCCGCTGGCCTCAATGATCATGAAAAAGGGCCCGAGAATAAAGCAATACAGGTATTTTTTTACGGAATCACGATATTTGTTCATCTTTTTTTTCGCCTTTGCTCCTTTCACATTTCACTTTTCCTTTTTATCATAGCACCTTTTTTCTTTTTATGTAAGCACAAGCTGTGCTTCCCACCGCTGCTTCAGCCATTCAGCTGTTCAGCCCTTCAGGATTCACATCAACAAGTATTTGCTTTTTTCGCGGAAATCTTTTATACTGAAAATAATGGAAGCAGCAATCGGAAGCAGACAGCCCGGATGAGCGTTTTCCGGGATCCGGCCGTCAGCCGTTGCGCAGGGAACACACAGAGGAGAACTTTTATGGACGTACACGCAATCAGCATGAACTGTACAAGAACAGAATTTGTCGGAACCGCCGTACTGGACACCATCGGCCTGGTCATTGCCGGAGTGGATGATACTCTGCTGTCCCGGATGAATCTGGGCACGCGTTACCATTCTCTGGGACTTTTCAGTTCCCGGACGGGCGCTGCCGGACAGCTGACTGCCATTGACGATGCGGTAAAGGCCACCAATACCGAGGTACTTTCCATTGAACTGCCCCGTGATACCAAAGGCTGGGGCGGCCATGGAAATTATGTGGTTCTGGGCGGGGAGAATGTTTCGGATGTGCGAAGAGCTGTGGAACTTTCTCTGGAGCTCACCAACAAATACGCAGGTGAGCTTTATATCAGTCAGGCAGGCCATCTGGAATTTGCCTATACTGCCAGTGCAGGGAGCGTTCTGTCGAAGGCCTTCGGAGCCGTTCCCGGAAAGGCCTTTGGTTTTATGGCAGGTTCCCCTGCCGCCATCGGCCTGGTGATGGCAGATACTGCCATGAAAGCCGCCCCCGTGGATCTGATCCGGTATATGACACCCAATGTCGGTACCAGCCATTCCAATGAAGTGATTGCCGCTTTTTCCGGAAATGCCAGCGGCGTGAAAGAAGCAGTGCTGCAGGGCCGCCAGATCGGCCTGGAGCTCCTGATCGCCATGGGCAGCTACCCGGAGATTCCGGGCACGCCCTATCTCTGAGATGAGCCGGATCTATCGTTCCAGTGAGAATCCTCTCCCCCGCACCTCATTTACCTGAGCGATACTGATAAAAGCTTTCTCATCAATCTCCTGCACAGCTTCCTTGAGCACATACAGTTTTCTGCTTCCAATTACGCACAAAACTGCCATCTGTTCCTTTTTCTCATACCCCGTTTCCACATGGAGCAGCGTAGCTCCCGCATCAATCCGCATCAAAAGCGCTTCCCGAATCTGCTCATACTGATCGGAAATAATCAGAACCTGAATTTTTTTCTGTCCGGAAAGGATCACGTAATTCAGAACAACCGAAGTCAGAAGTACCGTCAGGATTCCGTACAGAATCCGTTCTCCGTCAGAAAACAGGGCCTGAAGCAGCAGGATCACAAAATCGAAAACATACATGGATACTGCCACCGGAATTCCTGCTTTTTTCTGCAGAATCAGCGGCGGAATATCCATTCCGCCTGTGGAACCGCCAAGGCGCAGAACAATACCGATTCCGATCCCGATCAGAATACCCGCGTAAACGGTAGACAGCAGCCGGTCAGAGGTCAGCGAAGTCAGCGCTTCCATCGCCCGGAAAAGGGTTAAAAATCCCGGAAACACCGCCGTACTCAAAACCGCAGTCAGGGCAAATTTTTTTCCAAGAAACAGCAGCCCCAGGAGAAACAGACCGATATTCAGCCCCCACACTGCCAGATCCATGCCGATCCTGAAATAATGGCCGAGAATCAGGCTCAGCCCGGTCACTCCTCCGACAATCATCCCATGGGGCAGAATAAACGCCGCAACCCCAAACGCAATCAACGCATTTCCCAGCAGAATTCCTGCGATTTCCTTCCATACCTTCATAACCTGCCTCCTGTTTTGCCTTTCTCATTTTTTCATTGGCTGATCCAAAGGATCTGCAAAATCAGGATTATCATATCAGATGTTTCTCCGGTATGCAAACACACCGTTTAAAGCATCCATGCGTTGAAGCACTGCGGCGCAATATTGCCAAAAAAAGAGCCGCTGCTCTGTGAATCAACACACAGAAACATCGGCTCTTTTGCGGCTCTTTTGAAATGGACATGAACTTCCATACAGGCACGGATTTTCATATCCATTTGTCCCCTGGCTCATTTTATGAATTGCCCGACAAATAAGCAGCGGCAGCTGTTTCCAGCCCCTGCGGATTCGCCTGTCTCCAGGCTTCAAAATCCATCCCGCTGGCGGCAACGGTTTTTCCGAGAGCTGTCAGGAATACCGGAATATCCTCCTCCAGCATCACGCCAAGCTCCTGACCCATGGTCTCCTGGCCCTGAATCTCGCTTCCATTGACATAAAGCACAAATGCGGATCTGGCCTTTCCGTCCACGGACTTCGATGCTCCACGGAAGCCCATAACGCCGGTCTGATGGGTTCCGCAGGATGACGGACAGCCGGATATATGAATCTGGGGCAGCGCGCCGTCCGGGATCCCCGCTTCCCGAATCTGCTGTACGCAGGCAGCCAGAAGCCCCTGAGAATCCCGCAGGCCCACCTGGCAGATGCTGGCGCCGATACAGCTTACGGAGGTTTCAAACAGGCTCCCCGCGCTGTCTCCTGCTGTCACTGCCAGCACCTTTTCTGCTTCCTGTCCCGTCAGATTGATCACATAGGCTGTCTCATCCGGAGCCAGCCGAAGCTCTGTTCCCTCAATCTCAGCCAATACATCTGCCAACGCGCAGAACACCTCCGGGGAAGGCTGTCCGCCGATGGGATGCCATACCACCGTATAGAGTCCGGGCTGCTTCTGTTCCATCACCCGCGGGCCTGCTGCCATCGTCTGGTCACCCTTCTTTGTAACCGGAGCCTCTTCCGCATGGATCGTCAGATCTTCTCCGGAGTCCAGAACCTCCTGAAGCTTCTCCTGATAAGCCTTTGCGTAGTTCTCTGCGCCTCCCAGAATCTCCTGCATATAGCGGGTCCGTGCCTTTCCTCTGTTCTCATAATTTCCGTAGGCACAAAATGTCAGCCACATGGCTTTCACATAGTACAGAATCCTGGACGGCTCCACACCTTCCGCAACCTTCACGCCGAAACGCGGATTATTTCCCAGACCACCGGCACTGTAAACGTCGAACCTTCCATCCTCTCTGGCCACAAATCCCAGATCCCGGTAAGTGGCATGGGTGAGGTTCTTCGGAGAATTGGAAAATCCAACCTTCAGCTTTCTTGGCATTTTCTCAGCTTTGATGAAATTCATCAGATATTCTCCGGCAGCCAGCGCCCAGGGCTGTACGTTAAAATACTCGTCCTTTTCCACGCCGGATAACGGCGAACACATCACGTTCCGCGGGAAATCTCCGCCTCCGCCCATGGTCACAATCCCTGCATCCAGGGCTTTCTCCATGATTTCACAGACTGCTTCCTGTCCAAGGTTATGAAGCTGGATCGTCTGACAGGTGGTAAAATGCACCTGATTTACCTGATATTCCCGGATCATCTTCGCAACAAAGGCCAGCTTCTCCTTCGTCACACAGCCTCCCGGCATCCGGAGCCGGAGCATGCTGGCTGTGCCGCCTTTCTGAGCATAACTGCCGTAAAGACCGGAAAATCCCTTATACTCTGCTTTCTTCAGTTCACCGGCGTAAAAAGCTGCTGTTTTCTCCCTGAAAGCAGGCAGATCCTGCTTCCATGTCTGAGGATCAATTCTCTTCATGCTGTTTCCTTCTTTCCGCCACACCGCAGCCGTTTCTGCATGCGGCATGAACACATTTTTTCTGCCTTTCATTATAGCACAGATCCCTTTTTCCACCAATAGAAATTCCTGCAAATGTCCAGGGAAAAGTTTCCGGTCTGTTTCCGGAAAAACTTCCGGCGAAGCTCCTCTCACATCAGCTTTTCGCCCGCCTTCCACTCTTCACTTTTCTCCTCATACTTCTGGTTCAGCCACGCAATGGCCTGATCCAGCCCGTCTCCATCAAAGGGGAACAGCGCGGAAGTCTTCTTTTCCTCTGATGTTTTGTCAAAACAGCAGGGTCCCGGGAAAACGGTGGCTTTCAGCTCGTCCCCCGTCTTTTCCAGGCGGTACTGCATCCCGTGATAGCTCCCGGTAAAACGTTCTTTTTTTAAAAATGGCAGTGACATAATCGCCTTGATTTCAATCATAATATTCCTCCAGTCCGCTCTTCTGCAGTCCTCTTCTGCAGTCTTATTTCTCTTTTGCCACTCATCGTATTCAGGCTGCTGTCTGAAGCATTATCGCTATTTTACCAGAGACACACCGCAATGAACAGTCACAAAATCCGGATCTGCTTTCCAAAGGCCGCAGTGTGATTCTGCGAAAAAACAGGCAGGCACAAGTAGAAAGCCCTGCTTTCTCTCTGTGTCTGCCCGCTTTTGGCAAAAGCCTTTCAGCCTACTCTCAATTTGAACTTCTGAATCTCTTTTTCCGTGGAAACCCGCTCGATCTCCGCGCCCAGGCTTCTCAGCTTCTCTTCGAAGCACTCATACCCTCTCTGGATATAAACGATATCATCGACAATGGTAATGCCCTCCGCTGCCAGTCCGGCAATCACCAGGGCTGCTCCGGCCCGCAGATCCGGCGCGCTGACTCTGGCTCCCGTGAAGCGCTCTACGCCGGAAATAATGGCGGTATTTCCTTCTACCTTGATATTCGCGCCCATGCGTGCCAGCTCGTCCACATATTTAAAACGATTTTCGAAAATACTCTCGGTCACAATACTGGTTCCCGCCGCCAGTGCCAGGGTAACTCCGATCTGCGGCTGCATATCGGTGGGATAACCCGGATACGGAAGGGTTTTTACATTGGTCGTGCGAAGCCGTTTGGAGGCTACAACACGAACCGCATCATCAAATTCCTCTACTTCACAGCCGATTTCTTCCAGCTTGGCTGTGGTGGCTTCCAGATGCTTCGGGATCACGTTTTTCACCATGACATCGCCTTTGGTGGCCGCTGCCGCGAACATAAAGGTGCCCGCCTCAATCTGGTCCGGAATAATGGAATATTCTGTCTTATGCAGCTTCTCCACACCGCGGATCCGGATCACATCCGTACCGGCGCCCTTGATATTCGCGCCCATGCTGTTCAGGAAATTCGCCACATCCACAACATGAGGCTCTCTCGCCGCATTTTCAATAATCGTATAACCCTCTGCCATAGATGCCGCCATCATGATATTAATGGTAGCGCCCACAGATACGGTATCCAGGAAAATATGGCTGCCATGCAGACGCTCTGCCGTGGCAATAATGGAACCATGACGGATGCTGACAGATGCACCCAGAGCCCGAAAGCCTTTCAAATGAAGATCAATGGGCCTGCTGCCGATATTACAGCCGCCCGGAAGCGGAACCTCCGCCCTTTTATATTTTCCCAGAAGAGCTCCCAGCAAATAATAAGAAGCCCGGATTCTCTTAATATATTCATAATCAACACTGACTTCGCCGATCAGGGATCCGTTTATCGTTACTTTATGGCGGTTCACCCGCTCTACAATCGCGCCGATCCCACTGATCGCTTCCAGAAGTACATTAATATCCTGTACATCCGGCAGATTATCGATGACAACGGTTTCGTCTGTCATAATGGCTGCCGCCAGAATGCCAAGCGCCGCATTCTTCGCTCCGCCGATCTCTACTTCACCAACCAGCGGATTTCCGCCTTTAATGATATACTGTTCCATAGGCCACCTCAGATTTTCATTATTTATACTCACTCGATTTACCGTCAGCCGATATGCCCCTTCACATCGGCAGTGACTGTATGGCAAACTCTCAAAAATCCTGTACATCTTCAACATAAAGAACTCAGCTTTGTCCTGAAGCTGATAACATATATTATACCACAATCCCTATTTTTGTAAACAAAAATTAAGATTTCGGTAATTATCCCTGTATTTCATAAGTTTTTCTTAAGTTTTCCCTGAAGTTTCTGTGCAGATTTTCCAAATTTACCATAAAAATTATTACATATTTATGTTTTCCCGTAATACTTTAACAATTTCTTCCATCGTCCCTTCCACATCCAGCCCGGCTTCATCAATGACGATGTGAGCGTATTTTTCATAATAGGGAACCCGTTCTTCATACAGATCCTTTAAAGTCTGCCCGTCTTTGAGTACCACTCCCCGCAGCTTCAGATTCCCCAGACGTCTGCGCAGAGCCGGATAGGCAAGCTTCAGATACACAACATTTCCGATCTCCCGCAGATGCTCCATGGCTTCCTTTCCGTAAATCACGCTTCCGCCTGTGGCAATCACACTTTTTTCCACGGAAAGTCTCCGGTTCACCTCATTTTCCAGCTCCAGGAAGCCTTCATTTCCACGTTCCGCAATAATCTCTTTTAACAGCTTTCCTTCCTGTTCCTGGATCACCAGATCCGTATCCACAAACCGATATCCCAGAACCTTCGCCAGCACCACGCCGACGGTACTTTTTCCGGAGCCCGGCATTCCAATCAATACTACATTCTTCACGTTTGACCACCTCTGTTCCCGCCCTTCTGCAGGCAGACGGCTCAGCCGACGGCCGACGGGATCTCTCTGTTCTTTTCAGATGGTTTTTATAGTATCATACTTGCGTTTTCCTTGCAACCGTTCTTCTCTCACGGAACCGCCGCCGTCAATTTCCTTCCTTATAACCGCCTGCTGACAAGCAGCAGATGAAAGGGGTTCTTTTATGAATCAGCAACAATTAACAGAAAGGCAAAAAGAATTTATTAATCTTAGATTCGGAACCTTTATTCACTTTAACAGCGCTACCGTTCAATTTCATGACAGTGATGTTTGTGACTGGGAATTCGATCATGAAAATGCCGGGAAACCCCGTCTGTATCCATTTGACGAAAAGGACTGGAATCCGGTTTCCCTGGACTGCGCCCAGTGGGCAAAGGCAGCCAAAAGTGCCGGCTGCCGTTTTGCCGCGTTGACCGCCAAGCATCATGAGGGTTTTGCTCTCTGGCCAACAGCCTACAGTTCCCATTGCGTGAAAAACGCCTCCATCAAAACAGATGTCGTTGCGGAGTATCTGAATGCTTTCCGTGCGGAAGGAATCGAGGCCGGCCTCTACTTTTCCATTCTGGATTTAACTGCCGGAATCAACCGGAATTCCTGCACAGAGAACCAGAAGGCAATCATCCGGGGACAGATCACAGAATTACTGACATACTACGGAAAGATTCCTTTCCTGATTACCGATGGATGGAATGCTCCATGGGGCGGTCCGTCCGACGATATGCTGCCCTTCGCCGAAATCGATTCTCTTGTAAAATCCCTCCAGCCGGATTGTCTGCTAATGAATATCGGCTGTGCGGAAGGTCTGTAGGGAACGGATGTGGTATTTTTTGAAAATGCTGCCGGTCAGGAAGTCAATTCTGCTTTTTTCGGTCCCGGCATCAGCTGCAATAAACTGACAAAACGCTGGTTCTGGTTCCATACCGATCCGGTAACTCCTCTTGCCGAAAGGGAATGGGTATATCAGAAAATGGAAGAATATTTCCCCAAGAATGTAAATTTCATTTTAAACCTTTCCCCCAGACCGGACGGAAAACTGGATGAGAATCTGATATCAGCCTTTGCAGAAATCGGAGAAAATCTTTCTCTTCCCGCACCCCTTACGGAAATTCCCGATAAATGGCTTACCAGAAAGTAATAGGAGCAAAGGGCCAAATGGACATGAAATTCCGTACCAGCATGGAATTTCATGTCTATGGGCCCCGCAAAGTACAGACACAAAACACAGAAGCCCCTTCTATTACCGGAAAATTCTTGTCTATATTCTCCGGTTTTCAAAATATTTTTCCATATTTTTTCTTTCATAAAAAATACTACGGTTTTTCAAAAAATAATTGTACTATTTTGTCCGTAAGTGCTAAAATAAAAGCATCACAGAGATCGCAGGTAATTAAGACAATGATGTCGGGTTTTCATTGTGTTGATTATCTGCCTTTTTTTAACTGCAGCTGTTCAGATCCTGCCAGCGGTTTCTGAATGCATTTTGGAGGCTCCTCTGGACAGCTGCTTCAAATTTCATATTTTTGGAGGAAATCATATGGAAAACTTAGGCTACTACAACGGGAAATATGATCTGATTGAGAACATGATGATTCCGATGACCGACCGTGTATGCTACTTTGGTGATGGTGTTTATGATGCTACCTATGCTCATAACCACAAGATTTTTGACCTGAAAAACCATCTGGACCGTTTCTTCAACAGCGCAGGTCTGATGCGGATCAATATCGGCATGAGCAAGGAAGAGGTTGGCGCCATCCTTGAGGAAATGGTTCAGAAGGTCGATGCCCAGACCCAGTTTGTATACTGGCAGATCACCCGGGGATCCGAAATCCGCAACCATGCCTGGGCAGACGGCATCAAAGGGAACCTCTGGGTGATGATTAAACCGGCATCCATCACCGACCTCTCCCGGAAAATCAAAGTAATCAGCAAGGAAGATACCCGATTCCTGCACTGCAATGTGAAAACCCTGAATCTGCTTCCCAGCGTTCTGGCCGCCAAAGAAGCAGAAGAGGCCGGATGCGCAGAATGTATTTTCCACAGAGGCGAGATTGTCACAGAATGTGCCCACAGCAATGTTTCCATCCTGAAAAACGGCGTACTAAAGACTCATCCCACCGATCATCTGATTCTTCCGGGTATCGCCAGGATCCACCTGATCGCCATGTGCAAGGAGCTGGGCGTTCCCGTTGACGAGTGCGATTACACCATGCAGGAGCTGATGGACGCGGATGAAGTCATTGTACACAGCTCCGGTACCTTTGCTGTCGGCGTGGAAAGCGTGGACGGCATTCCGGTGGGCGGCAGGGCTCCCGAGCTTCTGAAGAAAATTCAGGACGCACTCACCGCAGAATTTCTGGCAGCCACCAAAGCTGACTGAGAACCGTCCGGTTGATAAACCTTAACGAAACAGGAGTGATTTTCATGTCTCAAATCCGTTATCTGGCCGTGGGCGACAGCGCCCTGACCGTAGACTTCGGAAATGAAATCAGCGAATCCGTCAGTGCCAGGGTGCAGGCACTGCAGCAAAGACTGGAACGTGAAAAATGGGCAGGCGTGATTGAAACGCTGCCCACTTTCCGTTCTGTTCTGATTTATTATGATCCTCTCCGGATTTCTTTCGGAGAGCTGTGCGAAAAGCTGAAGAATCTGCCTGACCTGAACGAAAGCTCTCTGAGGACCTCCAGACGGATTTTTGAAATTCCGGTATGCTACGGTGCCCGATTCGGCCTGGATCTTCATGACGCCGAAAAGCTTACCGGACTCACCGCCGATGAAATCATCGCACTGCACAGCGGCCGGGACTACCGGATCTACATGCTTGGCTTTCTTCCCGGCTTCCCTTATCTGGGCGGCATGGATGAGCGCCTGCAGATGCCCCGGCTGCAGAATCCCAGAACCCGGATTCCCGCAGGCAGCGTAGGCATCGGCGGCACGCAGACCGGTATTTATCCCATGGATTCTCCCGGCGGCTGGCGGCTCATCGGCATGACCCCCATCCGTCTTTATGACCCGAACCGTGAAAAGCCCATTCTCTATGAAGCAGGCGATTACATCCGGTTTGTTCCCATTTCCATTGACGATTACTACGATATTCACCGCCTGGCAGAAGCGGGTGCCTATGAATGCAGAGTCATCGAAGAAACGGAAGGAGGAAGCCGGTCATGAGCATGAAAGTAATCTTTCCGGGGGCTCTTTCCTCCATTCAGGACAGAGGGCGCATCGGATATCAGAAATACGGCATTACATCTTCCGGCGCCATGGATTCCTGGTCCATGGCCGCGGCAAACGCCCTGGTGGGAAACGACCCCGGCGAGGCTGTTCTGGAAATGACCGTTGTGGGACCGATTCTGACCTTTACCAGAAAGGCCGTGGCAGCCATTGCAGGGGCACCCATGACTCCGACTCTGAACCAGAAACCGGTTCCCATGCATACAGCCTTTGAAGTGAATCCGGGGGATCTGCTGTCCTTGGGCGGTGTCACAGCCGGATGCCGCACCTATCTGACTGTTCGCGGCGGTTTCGCCATTGAACCGGTTATGGGAAGCCGTTCCACGAATCTAAAATGTGCTCTGGGCGGATTCCAGGGACGTGCCCTGAAAGCCGGAGATGAAATTCCTTTCCGGGAAGCCGGTGCCCTGTCCGGGAAATTTCCCACGCTGCCCGGTATTGCCTGTGATTCGGACATTTCCCTGCGGGTGGTTCCAGGGCCCCAGGAGGAATTCTTTACCGAAAACGGCAGACGGACTTTCTATTCTGCAGCTTACCGGGTATCAGACTCTGCAGACCGCATGGGCTACAAGCTGGCAGGCGCTCCCGTGGAAAATACCGGAACCGTGGATATCATTTCCGATGGAATTGTTTTTGGTTCTGTCCAGATTCCTCCCAATGGAATGCCCATCGTGATGATGGCGGATCATCAGACCACCGGCGGTTATGCGAAAATCGGTACGGTCATTTCCTGCGACCTTCCTAAAATCGCCCAGACCAAGCCCGGTGATACCATTCATTTTGTTCCGGTTACCGTGGAGGAGGCTCAGAACCTCCAGAAAGAATATTTGAAAAAGCTGCAGGAATTACCACTTTTTACAGGAGGAATCCATTCATGAACTATGCAGAAATGAGTCCCGGAGAAGTGCGTGCCCTCATCCGAAAAGGAGCGATCACCGGTCCCACCTCGGGTATGTGCGCAGGCTACGCACAGGCCAATCTGGTCATCCTGCCAAAGGACCTGGCCTATGATTTCCTGCTTTTTACCCAGAGAAATCCCCGGCCCTGTCCCATTCTGGAGGTTTCGGACGTGGGAAGCACCAGGCTCTCCTTCATGGCAGATGAAGACGCCAATATTGCCACAGATTTTCCCAAATACCGGGTTTACGAAAACGGCATCCTCACCGGCGAGTACACCGATGTCACCAAATTCTGGCGCAGCGATCTGGTAAGCTTCCTGATCGGCTGCAGCTTTTCCTTCGAATCAGAGCTTCTGGAAGCCGGCATTCCCGTGCGCCATATTGAGGAAAACTGCAATGTTCCCATGTTCAATACCAATATCGCCTGTACGCCTGCCGGAATCTTTTCCGGCAATATGGTAGTCAGCATGCGTCCTCTGCCCTATGATCAGGTGGTCAAAGCCGTCCAGGTCACTGCCGCCATGCCGCGGGTGCACGGCGCTCCCATCCATATCGGTGATCCGGCTGCCATCGGCATTTCGGATATCCACAAACCGGATTACGGCGATCCGGTCACCATCCGCCCCGGCGAAGTGCCCGTATTCTGGCCCTGCGGCGTCACTCCGCAGAACGTTATCATGAACACCCGGCCCCCATTTGTCATCACCCATGCACCGGGACACATGTTCATCACGGATGTCAAAAACAGTGATCTGAAATATTAAGATGTCGCCCGACAAATGAGGATAAAAGTTATGTACGCAATTGACTTAAACTGCGACCTTGGCGAAAGCTTTGGTGCATACAAAATCGGAATGGATGAACAGGTCATTCCCTTTATTTCTTCTGCCAACATTGCCTGCGGCTTCCACGCCTCAGATCCCCTGGTCATGGAGAAAACCACAGCACTCTGTGTTGAAAACGATGTTAAGATCGGTGCTCACCCGGGTTATCCGGATCTGGTGGGTTTCGGACGCCGGAACCTGGCCGTTTCCCCGAAAGAGCTGAAAGCCATGATGATTTATCAGATCGGCGCTCTGGACGCTTTCTGCAAAGCACATCATACGGTCATGCAGCATGTAAAGCCCCACGGAGCCATGTATAACATGGCCGGAAAGGATCTTGCCCTGGCATCCGCCATCTGTGAAGCCATTTATGATGTCAATCCGGATCTGATCCTGATGGCTCTTTCTGGCAGCAAAATGATCGAAGCTGCTGAAAAAACCGGGCTGAAAGCCGCTCGTGAAGTCTTTGCAGACCGCGCCTATGAGGAAGACGGCTCTCTGGTTGCCCGCACCAAACCGGGAGCAATGATCACCGATGAAACCGAAGCCATCTCCCGGGTAGTCGGCATGATCAAAAATCAGACCGTCACTGCCATTACCGGAAAAGAAATCCCCATTTCGGCAGACTCTGTCTGCGTCCATGGGGACGGTCCGAAGGCTCTGGAATTTGTCCGAAAAATCCGGGAAACCTTCCGGGAGGAAGGAATCCAGGTCCGGCCGCTGGCGGAGCTGCTCTGATCAGAGCAGCTCCTACAGCAGATGATACGCCAGAAAGGTCATAAGCGGCAGGGTTCCAATGGAAACCAGCGTCGTAAATGCCATAATCTGAGCTCCCTGTCTGCCTTCCTCGTCCTTTCCGAAGGACGCGGGAAGCAGAATGATGGAAGCCGCAGAGGGGCAGGATGCACAGATCGTCGTAACAATACTCGCCATCCCGGCGATGGGGAACCAGTTTTTCACTCCCAGCAGCGCCTCCAGCAGAAGGAATACTCCGGGAGCAATCAGAACTCTGGTCGCCATGCTCCTCCAGACTCTCCCGCTCTTCAGCGTTTCCGGAACCGAAACCTGTGCCAGGAAAATTCCGGTAATCAGCATGGACAACGGAGTGTTCATGCTTGCCATATACTCGATGGTTTCTCCCAGAAAAGACGGATACGAAATCTCAAGGAAATAAGTAATCATACCGATGATTACAGAAACACATCCCGGATTCAAAATACATTTTTTCAGATTCAGCTTTGTCTCCGGCATCAGAGTTTTGATGCCGTCTGTCCAGAGTACCACATTAAAAACGCCCACAAAAGCAGTTGCATAAAAAATCCCGTCCTGACCAAACAGCGCATCCAGGATCGGAAAGGCCATAAAACCACAATTGGAATAAACGGCTCCCATCCTCTCCAGGCGGTAGCGGTTCTGCTCATCCTTCCGGATCAGAAATCTGGAAATCCCAATGGCCAGCAAATGAAAGACAATCGCCAGACCGAAAGCAAACAGAAGTCCCTGCGTACGCTCTGCGGTCTTCGGCTGACGGTAGGCATTAATCAGCAGACAGGGGCAAACCACCTTCAGCAGAATACTGCTGAAATTCCTGGCCGCTGCCTCCGTTACCATCTTCTTTTTCGTTAAAAACAGGCCGATGCCAATCATACAAAACATCAGCACCACCTGATGAAATACAATGCCTGCTACTTCCATTTCCTTTTCTCCTTCCGTCCGGTATCCTTCCTGTAAAACCATAAATATATAAGCCCTATGGCTTCCTTCTCAGCCAACTCTGCCCGCCAGCGGGCTCGTTGGCTCTTTCCTCGCCGCTTGCCTTCGCCATGCACGCCCGTGTTCCTCCGGTCCACGGGCTCACGGGCTTCGCCCTATGGCTTCCTTCTCAGCCAACTCTGCCCGCCAGCGGGCTCGTTGGCTGAGAAGGAAGCCGCATGGCTCATTGCCTACTGGACATTATACCATAGATTTGGGGGACAGGTGAATAGTTATATTCTTTCTGAATATCCTGAAACGCAAAAAAGCCTCTGGCTCTCCAGAGGTTTTCCTGTCTTGTGGTTCCGGGAAGAAGACCCGCTATTTCTTCCTCCCGGGCACTCGGTTTTGAGTATAGTTAAGGATTGAGTACACATACAGAATACAAAATCTTTGTAAAAATCCCTTCTGCTTTTTGTAAATTCTTTGTAAGGATCTTTGCTCATTCCTCCTCAAATATTTTGTTATTGTCCAGAGCCAGGCAAAATTTCATAAATCAGACGTAAAATGCTTGCATTTTTAAGGCTGTTTTGAAATTTTATTTGGCGGATACGCCACACCGACGAAATGCGAAGCATTTTGGAGGTTGGCTCTGAACAGTTACTATTTTTTTACTTTTTCTGCAAAAAATTCAGGGAGAGGTCCTCTCTCCCTTCACGTTATAAAATACGGCGCCTGCCGCCGCCGCGCAGGGAATCGACAGCAGAAAGGCAGGGGCCAGAAGCATGGCATTCAGTATTTCTTCTGCCAGATATTTTCCCTGGGGAAGAGTCTCTGTCAGCTCGCCGCCCACGGTATACAGCATCCAGAGAACCAGCGCTATGGACAGACCGGATATCAGAAAAATCAGCCCAACAATACACTGGTGGTTTCTTGCTGACAACATTCCCATTTCGAAGGCTTCTCTCCGTCTGATTCCCGGCTGCCAGCGCACAGATCTGCGGATTCCGTCAAAAACAAACTGAATCATATCCGTCATGGCTCCTGTTCCGCACAGAAGCATTGCTCCCAGAAACAGGCTTCCAATACTCCCGGTTCCCGGCTGGCGAATCCTTCCAAAGACCGCACTGTACAGAATAATCAGCAGTATGCTGACTGCGTAAGCCGTCACGGACATCAGAAACCGTTTTGAAAAACCATTTCGGATCAGCAGCAGGACTGCACCAAAAAGCAGAGTCAATCCCGGCGCAATCACCAGAATCATTTCCGGAAAGCTTCCTGCGTCCTGTCCCGCAGCCTGGGAAAGCCAGCTGGGGAACAAAAGCTTCCAGATCAGCAGAATCCCCGGAATCAGGGTCAAAAACGCTGGCCGGTTCCTTCTGCCGCCCAGCAGAAAAATCAGCAGCAGCCCAAAGATTCCCAGTATCAGGAACCGCTCCGTCCAGAAATAATCCAGAACCTCAGCACCGGTAATCTGCCCCTTGTCATCAGTATGAATCCGAATAAACAGTTTTTCCCCTTCCGGAAGCCTGGACGCATTCCAGAAAGCGTCCTCTGTTAACTTCACAGCAGCTCCGGCCAGTTCTCCCTCCAGAATTCTGGCCTGTATGGAATCCCCGGCAACCACCTGTGCCGCAAAACACCCGGATTCCACATTGTTCCGGACGGATATGCCCGGCCAGATCAGTAAAATAACAGACAGAAGCAGGCAGAAAAGGAATGGCCAGTCCGGTCTGAAACGCAGCGTCTCCTTCTGATAAATTTCAGAAACATCCTGTACCTTCACCGTATACCTCCCCAATATTCTTTGTCGCTTATCACACTCTGATTTCAGTGTAGGCCATTCATGTAAATATACGGCAGATCCTTTGTAAAATTCATGTAAAGAGTCACAATGTCACAGGTACATCCGGTCCACGATGGTTCCGTCCATGGCATTGATGGTCAGCCAGCTGTGCTCCTGCAAGTTCAGGATATACCAGTCCTCCTCCGGCATTTCCCCGTCGACTGCCTCCAGTTTTCCGAAAAAGTCCCAGACCGGAATCAAAAGACCGCTGTTTTCTTCCTCCGAATTCCGGATGCGGGCATAACCCAGAACCACCCGGTCAATGGTAAGGCTCAGATCCTGCCGGCCGCCCAGAAGCTCCGCGAACTGACTCTCAATGGTTCCCTCAAAAATATTCATGATTTCAGAAAAAGGAAGCAGAAATACGGAATCCGAGGAATAATCGGAAATCCTGCAGGGTGCCGTCAGCTCAAACTTCTTCAGTCCCCAGCGGTCAAAAATGACTTCCGCATATTCGCTCTGCTGACATCCCTCCACCAGCTCCATCACATTGGGACCGGGATAGGTCACCGGAATCTGATCCACACATCTGGTAAAAATAAATCCATAGCTTCGGCTCCAGCAGTCCAAAAACTCCATTTCCCCGGCATTGCTCACCAGATCATCCATCTCGCAGAAACTCTGAAAATCCTCCATCTGAAACTGCTTCAGAAGAAGCTCTGCCTGTTCCTGCGCCTCTTTCTTCGAGTAATCTTCCTGGATTTCCACTTCTCCGTCAGCCTCCAGGTACAGATGCTGCTCATGGCAGACGGTGCTGAGATCTGTCAGACTGACGTTGGAAAACTCCGGGCCGTTGGAAGCCGAGAAAGAGTATGTCCGGTTCTCTGTTTTTACATATCCTCCCAGATAATAACTGTCCTCGCCCTGACCGGAATCGGCTTCTTCACCGATCTGCTCTCCCTCACCGGATACCTCCCCTTCCGCAATCCCTTCTTCACCGGCATCCATTTCCGGGCTTTCATTCTCTATCTGCAATCCGGCCCATTCTTCCCCAGACGACTGGACTCCCCAATTCTCAACCTGCTCATTTTCCTGGTAATTCTCCGTAATCAGGATGGGAAATTCATTGGCAGGCTCTGTCATGATTTCTTCCGCATTGTATGGATCCGGTTCCATATTTTCTTCCCCATACGTTTTCAGCCACTCTTCCTCCCCCTCATATTCCTCCTTCCAGGGGCCGATCTCCAGCTCCACCGGCTGAGTTTCAACGGTTTCCGGCGCATACTGATACAGAGAGTCCAGACGCTGAATTTCCATGGAAATCTCCGACTCTTCCCCGGGATTCTCCCAGGTATCGTACTTGTCCTTAAGGATCTCGATCTGATCCCGAATCTCCTGCTTTGTCCAGACTCCCGCAAGGCTGTCATCCAGATAACGGTACAGCTCCTTCCCCGGAAACAGAACCTCCTGGTACTTCTTCAGATCCTCCTGATCAATCTCATCCTGCTCCACCTTTTTCACCTGGATCCCGGTGACATCCGGCACTTCCACCTTTGCATCCACCACAATGGAATATTCCTGACCGGGTTCTGACGCAATCCGCTCCGGTGCGTCAATCTGTTCCCGAAGGGGCGTCTGACTGTCATTTTCAGCCGTAATCACTCCAACCTGTTCCTTTTCTCTGGGTGTCACAATCTGAACCGCAGAATCCTTCCCGCATCCCCCGAGAACCACTGCCAGAATTCCTCCCAGCAAAACAGCCCGCTTTTTCATCCCTGCTTCCTCATTTCCCTCAAAAATCTGTAATCGAAGCCCTTCCCGCAAACCGCACCGTCAGCCCCGGTGTCCTGGCTGCTGCAGAAACATTACGTATACGGAGGTTCCCTGCCCCAGTTCACTCTCAATGGACAGCTCCGCGTGATGAATCTGGGCAATTCTCTGACACAGCGCCAGGCCCAGACCAATGCCTCCCGCTTTTTTGCTTCTGGATTTATCCACCATATAAAAAGCCTCCGTAACTTTGGAAATTTCTTCCTTCGGGATTCCTTTTCCGTAATCCCGCACCAGAATCACATTCGCCATGGCTTTCATCTCAATACGGCTCCCGGGTGCCGATGCCTTAATGGCATTATCCAGGAGATTAACCAGCAGGCTCTCCATCAGATCCACATCCATCCGCATACTCCCCATCCGGCAGTCTGTCACCAGCTCAATGCCCGCTTCCTGCAGGCGGTAGGTTTCCAGCTTTGCAACCCTGCCAAACAGTTCCTGCATGGAGTATTCTTCCATCATAATATTTTCGTCATCATACATTCCCAGCAGGTTCATCAGCTTTCCGGAAAGACGCTCCAGCCGGTGACATTCTGCGTTGATATGGCCCAGAGCCCTCTTCTGCTGCTCCGGTGTCAGCTTCACATTCATCAGAGTATCCGAATATCCGATAATGGAGGTCATGGGCGTCCGCAGTTCATGGGTCAGTCCTCCCAGGAGCTGCCTGCGGCGCTCTGACACAGTTTCCAGTTCCCCCATCTGCTCCTCGATCTGCTCCGCCATCTGGTTAAAGGCATTTCCTACCTTCCCCACCTCATCTCTGGTGCGCACGCGGACACGCTTCCCATAGTCTCCCTGACTGATGCTCACAGCCGTCTTTTCCAGTTCTCCCAGCGGCTTCAGCTGCCGCTTCACCAGCCAGAAAATCATATCCACCGCAAAAAAAAGTACCAGAAACAGAATCAGGCAAAAAATCCCTGACTTCCTGGTCACATCCTCATAAATTCCCGAAATATCCTTTACCAGAACCAGCTGATACTCCTGACTGCGCTGAGTACTCAGCGTCTGCCCCACAACCAGAATATAACGGCCTGCCGTCCTCTGAATCACATACTCCGGCTGGTCCTCCTGCCAGCGGCCCTCATTGCCCGGCAGAAGATCGTACTCCGTCAGATTGCAGATCACCGCACCCTCCTGCAGAAGCATATAGTCATCTCTGCCGTATCGCTTCATCAGATAGCGCAGGAAGGCGTTTCTGGTGACATCGCCGTACTGCGGAAGGGAGCTGTTGTCAATCTCCCGCGCTATTCCTCTGGCCGTGGCATTCATCTGGCTGAGATTGCTTTCGATGGTCTGGTTCAGGTTGTACTGCCATGTCTCATAAATCAGTGCTCCAAAAAAAGCGCCCATGGCAAACAGCATGACAGCGCCTGTCAGCAGAGATATCTTGATCCACAGTTTCATCCGTTAATCCTCCAGACGATAGCCGATCTTTGGTATGGTCTTAATCACGTCGGACAAGCCCAGCTTTTTCCGAAGCTGTCCGATATGTACATCAACGGTACGGGTCTCCCCCATGTAGTCGCTGCCCCACACCTGGTTCAGAAGCTGCTCTCTGGTAAACGCCCGGTTTTTATTTTTCGCCAGCAGCACCAGCAGATCATACTCCAGAGGCTTCAGGTTCACCTCCCGCCCGTTTTTCAGTACCTGATGCTCTGATAACGAAATCTGAATGTCCGCGAAGGCAAGCACGCTCTTCTGCTTTCCAGTTCTCTCCAGCACCTTCTCCACCCGCACCAGAAGCTCCAGCACCTCAAAGGGCTTTACAATATAATCCTCCGCCCCGGAACGCAGGCCCCGTACCTTGGAGCCCACATCCGTCTTGGCCGTAAGATAAATCACCGGAATTTTATACTTTTTCAGAATATCCATCAGTTCAAAGCCATCTTTTCCCGGAAGCATCACATCCACCAGAGCCAGGTCAAAGCGCCGTTCCATCTCCAGGGCTTTCTCAACCTTTCCCCCGTCAAACACCTGGCAGACCTCATAGCCTGCCACGGTCAGATTCATCTCAATCAGCTCGGATATCGCCTCATCATCTTCAATCACCAGAATCCGGTTCTGCATGTTTTTCTCTCCCCGTCTTTATTCCGTAGTAAGCCATTCCTTCAGCTCCTGATACAGACGGCTCACCGGAAGGCCCACAACGGTATTGTAATCTCCCCTGATACTTTTTACAAAAACAGCGGCCCGCCCCTGAATCCCGTACGCCCCTGCCTTGTCCAAAGGCTCTCCTGTGGCAATATACCGGCAGATCTCCCCTTCGGTCATGGGAAACATCTCCACCTGTGTCTCCTCGTAGAAAACCTTTTTCTGCCAGCTGCCGCCCTCACCGATCAGAAGGGCCACTCCTGTGTAAACCTGATGCTCCCTGCCGGAGAGCATCCGCAGCATCCGTGCCGCATCCTCCTCATCCACGGGCTTTCCCAGAATCCTTCCATCTATGGCCACCACCGTATCCGATCCGATCACAATGGCATCCGTATAAATCCGGTCGGCCACTGCCTCTGCCTTTTTCTCTGCCAGTTCCATCACAACCTCACCCGGCGCCTCCCTGGTAATCACTTCCTCTGCCTGGCTGGTGATCACTTCAAAGGGAATCCCCGCCTGGGCAAGCAGTTCTCTTCTGCGGGGTGATGCCGATGCCAGTATAATCTTTTTCATAGGGCTGCTTTCCATCCTTTTTTTCTTCAGTGTACCATTGCTTTTCCCTGCGCACAAGGTCTCACCGAAAAATTTCATCTTCCAGTAGTTTTTTTTCGAAAATTATGCTACACTGGTAGCGTCGGCAGACGGGAGGCAACACAGTCCGCCGGCGCAAAGATTTGGTCAGAACAAAGGAGAATGACAAATGGACACACTGGATTATAAAATACTGGAATGCCTCCGTACCAATGCCAGGCAGAGTGCCTCGGACATCAGTAAAAAAATCCATTTATCCGTCTCAACCGTGATTGAACGCATCCGGAAAATGGAAGCCAGCGGTATTATCAAATCCTATACCGCCGTCCTGGACGAGAAAAAGCTGGGCAATGACGTGACCGCCCTGATGGAAGTCAGTCTGGAGCACCCCAAATATTATGAGTCCTTCACCGACGGCATTCTGAAAAACCCCAACATTATTTCCTGCTACTATCTGGCGGCCAATTTTGATTTTCTTCTGAAAATCGTCTGCCGCTCCTCGGAACATCTGGAAGAGATCCATCGCTGGATCAAAGTACAGCCCGGCGTATCCTCTACCAGAACCCATTATGTACTGAAAGATCTGAAAAATATTTATTCGGCCGCTTTGGCCACAGAGGGCGCTCCCCAGGAATAGGGGCGCCTTTCGTTATCCCGGAGTGCCTGGCACACCAGCTGGGCGTCCGGCGGATAATGATACACCGTATTCCCATATTTCTGTCTGGCCTCATTTCCCTTCCCGAGAACGAGAATCACCGTCTTCTCCTTGCATTCGGATACCGCCCGGCGAATGGCCTGTCCCCGATCCTCGATGCACTCGCAGTCGCATCCCACCATCTCCACGTAATGACGGATTTCACCGGAAATCTTATCTGTCTTCTCCAGTCCGGGATCATCCGCCGTCAGATACACTTTGTTGGAAAAAAGCCCGGCAATCAGCCCCAGATCCCTTCTCCTGTTATACCCCTTTCCGCCCGGACAGCCAAAAACGGATACGATGCGCCAGCCCGGATATTCCAGACAGATCGTATCAAACAGCCGCTCAAAGCTCAGACGGTTATGGGCATAATCCACCACTGCCACAATCTGCCCGTCACTGCTTTCATATTCCTCCATGCGCCCGCTGACCCGGACATTCTCCAGACCGGCCTTCATATATTCCACCGGAATCCCATACACATAAGCCGCTGCAATGGCTCCCAGGGCATTCTCCACATTAAAATTTCCCCGCATGGCCAGCGTAAAACGCTCATGGAACCGGTCGCATTTCACTCGAAAGGACAGCCTTCCCTGATTCATCCGGATATCGTGGGCCCAGAGATCCGGCGCCTTTGTGGTCCCGAAGGTCACCACCCTCCCGACCAGCCGGGCTGCCTTTAAAATCCGGTCTGAGCAGGGAGAATCCAGATTCACACAGGCTGTCCGTGTCTGACGGAACAGAGACAGCTTGGAACTGAAATAATCCTCGAAATCCTCATGCTCCCTGGGGCTGATATGATCCTCGGAAATATTCAGAAAAATTCCCACATCATAAAAAAGCCCCCGGACTCTGGAATACTTCAGGGCCTGGCTGGAAACCTCCATGGTCATATAGTCCAGTCCGCTGTCCGCCGCATTTTTCAGATGGCGGTAAATCTCCATGGACTCCGGCGTGGTCATCCGGGAATACTGACTCTCTGCGCCGTCAAAGTTTTCGATGGTCGATAAAATTCCGGTGCTTTTGCGTCCCTCTGCTTTCTCATAGGCATCCAGAATCCCCTTCAGATAATACGCGGTGGTGGTCTTCCCCTTGGTCCCGGTGATACCGGTCAGCATCAGGGAATCCTCCGGTCTCTCATAAAAGGCCCTGGCCAGAACGGGCATGGCATGACGGATATCCTTCACCAGCAGACAGTCCATGGGGCCGTCTGTCTCATACCTTCTCTCGCTGATATAGCAAAGGCATCCTTTCTTCCTGGCGGATTCCAGATATGCAGTCTGAAATCCCGCGCCCTTGCAGACAAAAATCCCGTTTTTTACCGCTTCTCTGGAATCAAAGGTAAGCCCCTCCACCAGGCATTCCCCGTTTTCCCGGATTCCATCCTCCTTCAGAAGCTCCGCTTCCTCCAGCAGTTTTTTATAATAAAATAAGCTTTGCCGCATCTCCTGATTTCCCTCCTGTACAGGCAGACTCTGCCTTTCCTGTTTTCCAGTATACCGTTCCTTCCCGCAAAAATATACAGCGCGATGTAATCAAAATGTAAATGATGCCAGGATTGTGGGAGTGCGAAGCACGGAACAATCCGTATGGCATCTTTTGACCCCAACATCACTCTTACCTATTAGACGCAGAAACACACAAAAACGTTTCAAATTTTTCCGATTTATGGTATGCTGTTTACTATGAAACAGAATCTTGTGGGGGGATAAAAAAGCGCAAACTACCCCTATAACAAGATTTTGGTTCAAAATTTATAATTAAACTGGATATGCTTCCATGGCTGCAGGCATTTTCCAGCCTA
This sequence comes from Candidatus Limivivens sp., assembly GCA_034101475.1. Taxonomy (GTDB): domain Bacteria; phylum Bacillota; class Clostridia; order Lachnospirales; family Lachnospiraceae; genus Limivivens. Next base: position 16 of record JAXEJQ010000117.1, on the reverse strand, counting down.
ATGATTTTAACTTCTT
>JAXEJQ010000116.1:0-19240 GCA_034101475.1 Candidatus Limivivens sp. | reverse complement strand
TGGAGAAGCACCGGCCCCTCCACCTTCTGGGCCTTTTTCAGATTTTTCACAAGCTGGTCAATGTTGTGGCCGTCCACCGGACCCAGATATGTGATGCCCATATTCTCAAAATACATGCCCGGAATGAACAGCTCTTTGATGCCGCTCTTGGTCTTCCGGATATGCTCCACCATCCGCTCCCCATATACCGGTATCCGGTTCAGGGTATTGGTTACGCCGTTTTTCAGTCCGGTATAGGCGTCATTGGTGCGCAGCGTCCCCAGATAGGTGTTCAGACCGCCCACATTTTCCGAAATGGACATATTATTGTCATTCAGAATAATGATAAAATTACTCTTCAGACTGGAAGCATTGTTCAGGGCCTCAAAGGCCATACCCCCGGTCATGGACCCGTCTCCGATGACAGAAACCACCCGATAGTGCTCCCCCAGAATCTCTCTGGCACGGACATACCCCAGTCCTGCCGAAATGGAGGTGGAGCTGTGTCCGGTATCAAAAACATCGCACGCACTTTCCTTGCGCTTTGGGAAACCGCTTATACCGCCGTATTTGCGGAGGGTATCAAAGCTGTCCCGGCGTCCGGTCAGAAGCTTGTGGGTGTAGGACTGATGGCCCACATCCCAGATCAGCTTGTCCCCCGGCAGATCCAGCGCCAGATGCAGGGCAATGGTCAGCTCCACCACCCCCAGATTGGAAGCCAGATGTCCGCCGTTCTCGCTGATTTTCTCAATCAGGAAGCTCCGGATCTCCGCTGCCAGCTTTTCCAGTTCCTGCTTCTCCAGTTTCTTAACATCTCCCGGTTCATTGATCTTTTCCAGATACATGTACTCACCTTCTATTTTTCCCGGCTCACCAGCTCCAGAATCAGCGCACGCAGGAACGGGCAGGAAACCTGCAGGGCGTCCAGCCTGTCCACAGCCCTTCCGGAAATACGCTCCACATCCTCTTTCGCCTTTTCAATCCCCTCCAGGGTCACATAGGTGGCCTTATTGTTTTTTTCGTCGCTGTTCACCGGCTTTCCGAGGATCTCCGTGGTACTGGTCACATCCAGAATATCATCCCGGATCTGGAACGCAAGCCCCACATCCCGTCCGATGTCCTCCATGGCCTGTATCTCCTCCCCGGAAGCTCCCGCAAGAGCCGCCCCTGTCATCAGGGATGCCTCAATCAGCGCGCTGGTCTTCAAACGGTAGATAAAATCAATCCGCTCCCGATCCGGCTCATATCCTTCGTACTGGACATCCACAGACTGTCCTCCCAGCATTCCGTATACCCCAGTTTTCCCGGTGAGAATGCAAAGGGCACGGCCGATGTCCGGATTCCCAGGCTCCATCTCAAAAGCCCGGCATGCGGTCTCATAAGCGTAATTCAGCAGTGCATCTCCCGCCAGAATGGCCATGGCCTCCCCGTAAACCACGTGGGTGGTTTTCCGGCCCCTGCGGTACTCGTCATTGTCGATGGCAGGCAGGTCATCATGGATCAGGGAATGGGTATGAATCATCTCCATGGCCGCCATAAAAGGCTCAATCACCTTCCCCTGTCCGCCGAACATCCCATAGGCCTGCCCCATCAGAATGGGACGCAGCCGCTTCCCCCCTGCCGTCATACTGTAATTCATGGCCTTCAGAACCGTCTTCTGAAAACCCTCCTCCGCCGGAAGAAAGCTCCGGATGATGTTCTCTGTTTTCGCAGTTTCCGCTTTCAGTTCTTCTCTAAAATTCATCAGCCTCACCATTCTCATTCAGGACCAGCATTTTCTTTTCCACCCGGTCAATTTTCTCACTGCAGTTTTTCAGCAGAATCATCCCCTCCTGATATTTCTGAAAGGACTCCTCCAGGGTGATTTCTCTGCTTTCCATCCTCGCAATGATCTCCTCCAGATACTGAAATGCCTCCTCCAGAGACATTTCCTCTAATCGTTTTTCGTCCATGGTTCCTCCCTTGGCTCCGTTCTGTCCACGGTAGCCAGAATCCGCCCGTCCCGCACATCCACCTGAATGGGTGTCCCGGCTCCGGCCTGAGCAATGCTGGTAATTTTCCGGTTCCCGCTGTCTGACAGCCAGGCATAGCCCTGACCCAGCTTTTCCAGGGGCGAAAGCCCCTTCATCTTTTCAATATAAATCAGCATCCGGTGCCTGGTCCTGGTCAGCTGCTGCTCCATCCCATACTCCAGACTCCGGTGAAGCGCCTGGGTATCCTGTCTGGCCTGACGGATCTGTTCCGTCAGAAGGCGCTCCATGTCCTCCTGCCGGTCCGCCAGAAGCTGGCGCATCTCCCGGATCTGATTCTGCGGACTCAAATGACTGACCTTCAGCTGATACTGAACCAGCTTCTGGCGCTTCGCGTCCAGGGTGTTTCCCATCAGGCCCTCCAGCCGCTTCCGGTACAGATCCATCCGGTCCAGAATCTGGCGGATATCTGCCACTGCCAGCTCCGCCGCGGCCGATGGTGTGGGCGCCCGCAGATCCGCCACAAAATCCGAAATGGTGGTATCCGTCTCATGGCCCACCGCGGAAATCACCGGTGTTTCACATTCAAAAATAGCCCTGGCCACCTTCTCCTCATTGAAGGCCCAGAGATCCTCGATGGAGCCGCCGCCCCGTCCCACAATAATCGTATCCACACCATAATCGTCCAGCATCCGGATGCCCTTTACAATGCTGTCCGCCGCTCCCTCCCCCTGAACCAGGGCAGGGTAGAGCACAAGCTGAATGAAAGGATTCCTTCTCCGTGAGATATTCATGATATCCCGGACCGCTGCCCCTGTGGGCGCCGTCACAATTCCCAGCTTCCGGATATAAGCCGGAATGGGCTGCTTGTACTCCGGAGCAAACATCCCCATCTCTTCCAGTTCCTTCTTCAGGGCTTCAAACCGCTCATACAAAAGGCCTGCGCCGTCCTGACGAATTTCACTGGCATAGAGCTGGTACCGTCCGTCCCGTTCATAGACGCTCACCGTACCCAGCACCACCACCTGCTGTCCGTCCGTCATCCGAAAACCCAGTCCCTTCCTGGAACCGGCAAACATAACGCAGGCAATGGTCCCTGTGGCATCCTTCAGTGAAAAATAAATATGCCCGGCGGAATGGTACTTGCAGTTGGACACCTCACCCTTTACATAGATCCTCTTCAGCAGAAAATCCTGGGTAAACATGTTTTTAATATAGGCATTTACCTGCCCGACGGAATATACATTCTGCATGGAAGACTCCTTTGGCTGTTACGCGATCTTTCCCAGAACTCCGTTGATAAACGCGGAAGAATCCTCGCCTCCGAAGAGCTTGCCCAGCTCCACCGCTTCGTTGATGGCCACTCCGGTGGGGATGTCCTCGTCATATTTCATCTCATAGACGGCCAGACGGAGAATGCTCACGTCCACCTTTCCCATACGGGAAACCTTCCAGCCCCTGGAGGCTTCCTCCAGAAGCGTGTCGATCTCCTGAAGCTTTTCCAGAATCCGGTCGTATTTCATACGGATATAATCCTGATCCTGCTCCCTGGTCTTTGGCAGCTTTTCAAAATACAGGGAAAGCTGCTCCGGTATTTCTTCTTTTTCGTGAAATTCTGCCAAAAACAGCAGCTTAAATATATGTTCTCTCAGTTCTCTTCTTGTCATTTCCGTGATCCTTTCTGCATTCGCTGCCCGTGTAAAAAGGGGTTGCCGCATATGCCGGCAGCCCCGTTTTCTCTTGCGCAGAATTTATTTCTGTTTTTCCATGCAGACGCTGGCAATCCGGATATTCACATCGGATACGGTCAGGCCTGTCATATTCTCAATGGCACTCTTTACTCTCTCCTGCACCTTCTGGCTGGTCTTCGGCACACTGTAGCCGTAGTCAATATTCAGTGTCACATCTACCGTAACAATGCCTTCTTCTACAGATACCTTGATGCCTTTGGAAAGATTCTTCATACCGAGCTTGCTCACAAGCTCATTGGTAATATTCCCTGCCATACTGGCAACGCCTTCAACCTCAGTGGCTGCCAGTCCGGCAATAATGGCTACGACCTCATCGGCAATCTGCACCTGGCCGAAGCTCTCCTCGGACTGTATCATATATCCATTCTGGTTATCTTCTTTTCCCATGGTGGTACCTCCTGGTGATAATATTCAATCACGTTTGACTGTCTGTGTTTATTATAGCAAAAAAATGTGGTTTTGCAAACACCTTTTCGCGAAATCGCACAGGCCCCTTCCGTCCTCAGGAACGTCCGAACTCCGCCAGCTTCAGCCCCTTGTTCCGGTCCAGGGTCATGCCGATGCTCCATGCATTCACCCAGAGCAGCAGCGGACGGCCCTTCAGATCGCAGACCTTCTTCATATCGGAGGTTCCCACAATCTTGTCCATATCGATCTCTTCATTCTCTATCCAGCGGATATGCTCGTAGGGAAGCTGATCCATGCGGATCTCCACATTGTATTCATTCTCCAGGCGGTACTTCAGCACCTCGAACTGCAGAACACCCACAACGCCCACAATAATTTCCTCCATACCCGTATGGAACTCCTGGAAAATCTGGATGGCACCCTCCTGGGCAATCTGATTAATCCCCTTCACAAACTGCTTCCGCTTCATGGTATCCACCTGGCGGACACGGGCGAAATGCTCCGGCGCGAAGGTCGGAATTCCCTCATAGGCAAATTTCCTGCCGGGCATACAGATGGTATCTCCGATGGAGAACACCCCCGGATCAAATACGCCGATAATATCCCCTGCATAGGCCTTATCCACAATGTGACGCTCCTGTGCCATCATCTGCTGTGGCTGGGAAAGCCGCATTTTCTTATCACCCTGGACATGGTAAACCTCCATGCCCGCGTCAAACTCTCCGGAACAGATCCGCATAAAAGCAATCCGGTCCCGATGAGCTTTATTCATATTCGCCTGAATCTTAAAGACAAAGGCGGAAAACTCTTCTTTCATGGGATCCACCACTCCGCAGTCCGCCGTCCTGGCAAGGGGTGAGGTGGTCATCTGCAGGAAATGCTTCAGGAAAATCTCCACACCGAAATTCGTCAGAGCGGAGCCGAAAAAGACCGGTGACAGTTCGCCGCGGCTGACCAGCTCCTGATCAAACTCCGCGCTGGCGCCGTCCAGAAGCTCAATCTCCTCCAGCAGCTTCTCCTTCTGATACTCGTCCACCACTTCGTCAATTTCCGAAGAATCCAGGGGAATCTCCCGTGCTTCTCCTTCTTTGGTTCCCTTTTCCGTATCAGAGAACACGGTAATCTTCCCGCTTCCCCGCTCATAGACTCCCTTAAAGCTCTTTCCGGAGCCAATGGGCCAGTTAATGGGGCAGGTGGCGATCCCCAGCTCCTTCTCTATATCATCCAGGAGCTCGAAGGTGTCATTGGCATCCCGGTCCATCTTGTTAATGAAGGTAAAAATCGGAATATGGCGCATGACACAGACCTTGAACAGCTTCCGGGTCTGGGCCTCCACACCCTTGGACGCGTCAATGACCATCACCGCAGAGTCTGCCGCCATCAGTGTACGGTAGGTATCCTCCGAGAAATCCTGATGCCCCGGAGTATCCAGAATATTAATACAGTATCCGTCATAATTAAACTGCAGTACGGAAGAGGTGACGGAAATACCTCTCTCCTTCTCAATCTCCATCCAGTCGGAAACCGCATGTCTCGCGGTCGCCTTTCCCTTTACCGACCCGGCCAGGTTGATGGCTCCTCCGTAGAGCAGGAACTTCTCGGTCAGAGTCGTCTTACCCGCATCCGGATGAGAAATAATGGCAAAGGTCCGGCGTTTCTTTATTTCATTCGTTCTGTCAGCCACGATGATTCCTCCAATTTGCTCTTATACGATTCCAGCGCCGACATTTTCAAACCCGCACCGACGCTACCTTTCGCTATTCTATCAACTTTGTTTTTTTCTGTCAACGGTCCGGCTTCGAAAAATAAAAGAAGGATTCCGGACAGGCCAGATCACTTTCAAAACGAAGGGGGATTTTTACCGCCAATCAGACCAGAAAGGCCCCAAGCAAGGTCGTCGCCACCAGCATATGGGCCATGATCCACACAAGATAAGCCCCGATACAGGAGGCTTCCCCCTTTTGGACCTTCCCGGCCTCCTGCTGTACGTCATTGCGTTTCAGGCCCAGAATGAAAGGAAGGAGAATGGGCAGGAAATACCTTCCCTGAATTCCCTCAATCACATCCTTTCCCACCGCCGTCCACTGAACATACAGGCTTGTACAGATCAGCAGAAAAATAATCCCGCAGGATACAAGCATCAGATTCGGGCAGAACCGGATTCCCGTTTTCCAGGAAACCTGTTCTTTGACCGCCACATAGACCAGAACGACAGCACATATGGCGATAATCATCACTTTACATTCAATGGTCAGCCATCCCAGAGAGGTTCCGAAGAGGTTTTCCACCCAGCTGTCTCCCCATTCCAGAACCGTTTTCACAAGAACACCGAGAAATTCTCCCGGATGACAGAGAATGTATCGTACCTGCTCTGCCGTATTCACTCCTTCCCGGAATTCCATCAGGGAACGGGAACTGATCATCAGCCAGCCCAGAGTCAGCACCAGCACCATACTGGCAGCGGCAGCTACTGTCCCCAGATAATTCCGGCGGCCCGGGAACCGGCTGACTGGAATCAGAAAGGCCAGAAGGCAGATTGGCACATAGACAATTTTGCAGGAAGCTACGAAAAACAACAGAAGAAACAGCAGCGCATAGTCCCTCTTTTTCAAAAGTCCTTTTCCATAGCGAAGATACAGGACATAAGACACAAAGGCAATCACAACTGCCGTTGTAAAGCTGTCTCCCGCCAGGGAAATGTTCTCCTGCATACTCATGGGCAGCATTACAATCAGTGCTGCCGTATTTTTCCCGAAGGGCAGAATCCGGATGCTCCAGTACAGAATAGCTCCCACAATCAGCCAGGAAAGGAACCGGCCGATATAGGCAATCCCGTAAATCCGGTCACTCAGGATTCTCCCCGCCGCAACCCCGATACACTGGGGTACATACGTAAAAGGCGAATACAGAGCTGTGTTGGAATAGGCGGTAAATACCCGCTCATCCGTCAGCAGCGCATCCGCGTTCTCCGCCGCATCCACCAGCTTCATATTCGAGCCTTTCCAGTCATACAGCAGATTCGAGGGGAGCATGCTCCCGCTTCTTCCTTTTTCATCCACGGAGGCAATCAGATCTCCCTCCGTAATCCCGTATACCCGGCTCATATGTGCCATCTCGTCCGGGACCCCGGAAATAGGAATGATCATAAAATAAAGCAGACCGATGACGCCGTACAGGATCAAAAACAGATTTTCCGTTTTCCATTTTCGCCGGCCGGCAATGACTACCACAGCAGCCAGCCCCAGCAGGCACAGAGCAGAAACGGCCTTCACCAGAGCCCGGACAGTGTCCTCGTCAAAATCATAATACAGTATACGCACCAGACAGTTCTGATCCGAATTTCTGAGAATTCCGCCCTTCCCGGCGGCAGTGGCCAGCCGGATGGTGCTGTCCGGATCTTCCGAAACATTTTTCAGTTCGAAGGTCAGCTTTCTCCCCTTAATATTCTCAAAATCTGTTTCCAGACTGATCCCGATCTCCTGGCCGTTGAGACCCGGCGCGATCTCTGTCTCTTTTGTCAGCAGACAGTTCTGATCCCAGTCCAGGATCCGCAGCTCCAGAACAGACGAATTTTCATTGCCTGCTGTATCAACGTTCAGATAGACCTCCTCAATCCGGTCATGTTCCGGAATCATTTTCTGAGAGAAGGATTCCTGCCCTCTGAGGGACAGACGCTCCTCCTTTGCCCCATAGGCAGGACTGAAGCACGTAAAAGTCTCATCCTTCAGCAGAGAATCTTCCACCAGAAACATGGCTGCCAGAAGAACAGCCAGAAGAAGTAAAATCTGTCGGTTTCTCTTCCAGAACCCCTGTGTTTTTTTCATTTTTTCTCTTCGCTCCCTTCTTCCGCCATCAGTCTCTTATAACAGCGGCTGATGCTCTGCAGCTGTATTTCAAAATCCTGCCTGTTTTTCTGAATCAAATTCTGCAGAATCATCCCGGCAAACAGTGCCTGAATACCCGCCAGCGCCACAAAACCACAGACAATCAGCGTCGGGAAATTCGGAACCAGGCCGGTATTCATGTATTCCAGAAAAACAGGCAGGAAAAAAACGGCGGAAAGAAGAAAAAACAGCGCGGCCAGCAGACCGAAAAATGCCATGGGCTTATAATTCCGGAATAAGCGGACAATGGTTCGCAGCACCTTCCAGCCGTCAGAATAGGTATTCAGCTTGGACTGGCTCCCCTGAGGCCTGTCCCGGTATTCGATCACCACATTTTCCAGATGCATGTTTTTATCAACTGCATGAATGCTCATTTCCGTCTCGATCTCAAAGCCCTTGGAGAGAACCGGGAAAGACTTCACAAACTGGTAGCTGAAGGCACGGTATCCCGTCATAATATCCCGGATATCTGTCTGAAACATTCCATTAATCAGTTTTCTGACAACCGCATTCCCGAAATTGTGAAATGGCCGCTTGTTTTCCTGAAAATAAGTGGAAGAAAGGCGGTCACCGATGACCATATCCGCCTGCCTCTCCAGCACCCGTGACACCAGCTCCGGCGCAGCCTCCGCCGGATACGTATCGTCTCCGTCCACCATCAGATAACACTGGGCATCAATCTCCCGGAACATTCTTCGAATGACATTTCCTTTCCCCTGCTGGTATTCATACCGCACAATCGCTCCCGCTTTTCCGGCAATCTCATCCGTATGATCTGTCGAATTATTATCATAAACATAAACCACTGCTTCCGGCAGGACTCTCCGGAAATCGGTCACAACCTTTTCGATGGTTTTACTCTCGTTATAGCATGGAATTAACACAGCTATTTTATCCACTTTTCCTGTTCCTTTCCGTATTTGTCATTTCTGTTTCTTTACGATTTTGCTGCCATATTGCGACCTTACTATTATAGCGAAATATCTCTTTCCAGTAAAGAGAAATCTCAGACCGGAAAAGGCTGCTCCGCCAGGCGGAACAGCCTTTTCCTTCAATCATTGACTGACATGGGACTGATGACGATAGATGAGCCGGAAACCCCTGTTTTTCGCTTTACGATATCCTCGATCTGCGCCCGTTCCGCCTCACTGATTTCCGATTGACAGATCACCACATCCACCGTCCCGTCGGTGATACTGACCACACTGTCCTGAAAGCCCTTGGACTCCAGCAGAAGCTCTGCCGCAGCCTCCCGCTCCGCGATCTCCGTAAGCTCTGTCATATTGTCCACTGCGTTCTGCTTCTGCTCCTCGGTAATGTTTTCATTATTGATAACCTCCAGAAGCGTTTCTTTGTTCTGGGCGCGTACCTGTTCCCGGGTCAGCTTTGCTTCCGCGGCAAAGCCTGAACCGGCAGACATGCTGGTGAGAACCGCTTCCCCAGGGGTCCCGGAAATATCATCCTCGGAAAGATCCTGAAGCTCTGCGGACTGGCTCCCTGCCTCTGCCGTCAGATCCACCGTATCGTTTACCGTGAGGGTTCCCTCTGCCGAGATTCCTTCCTCCGGATCATCCAGGCTCTCGATATCCAGTAGACCGGACTCTTCCCCCACCGTGGCCGAAGCCTCTTCCTTCCCATCCTCCCCGAATCTGGTTCCGGAATAGTTTAAGTAGCCTGCCACTGCGATCATGACGGCAAGCGCCGTAATGACGATCTGGTTTTTTTTGAAGATATGTTTCAACCCTTCTCCTCCTTAACTCATCTTCATTACTTTGATTTTATGCGCTTCCACTCCAAATAATGCCATCACCGCATCCGTTATGTTCTGGGCAATCACCGGATTGTCTCCCCCTTCTGCCACCACCAGAACACCGCGGATCTTCAGTGCGGTTTCCCGGGTCACATAAGGAACCTCTCTTCCGTCCTTCTCCTTCTGATACACAGTGTTTTCCGAGCTTTCCTGACTTTTGCTGCTGCCGATGCTTCCCTCCGCGCTGTTATCCGATGTGCTGTTTTCCGATACCTGACGGTCCTTTTCCACGATCTTTTCTCCGGTGGCCTCCATGGTCAGCATCACCTTGGTTTTCCCCACGCCCTCCACTCTGGCAAGGGCATTTTCCAACCGTTTTTCCAGCTTTTCCACCTCATCCTCCCCTTCTTCCTGCAGATCTGCTGCCGCCTCGGTCTGGGCCTGCCCGGTCTTCTCTCCGGTTCCCCCACCGCCCGGAATGGCAATCACCACCAGCAGAATTCCCAGAAGCAGCCAGATCACCCATTGATTCTTTTTTTCCAGAAGCTTTTCCATGACCACTCCTTAAAACAGCTGCACCAAAACCTGTCCGTCCGGTATCTGGTAAACCTGGCTGATTTCCGCCGCCGCCTTTTCAGCCCCTTCCTGCTCTCCTCTGGCCCGAATACGGACCTCCTCCAATACCGGCGTCCCGTCCTCCTCCCTGCCAAAGGCCGCCTCCGCTGTCACCTCCGTAAGCCCGTATGCCCCGGCAACCGCCTCGATCTGCCGAATCAGCTCTTTTTGAAAGGCTTCCTCAATGGCTTCATTCCGAAGCCCGGCCATCCCGTCCAGATTCCGCTCCAGCTCTTCCAGTTCTCCCCGGATTCCCAGAAGCTGTACCTCCTGTTCAAAATTTTCCACCGTACCGGAAAGCTTCGCCAGCGGCTGAACCACCAGAAGCAGCAGAATCAGTGAGCCAAAAAATTCCACGTATTTCCGGTAGGATTCCCCCGGAAGTACATGGAGAAAAAGCTGGAAGGCGCACACGTAGCACACAATTGTCCGGACCCATTCCATCAATGCCCCATCTGCCTATCCTCCTTTCACGGAAGCCACCGCCATGGCGATGGAGAGAAAAAACAGCATGCCCGTGGCCCCTACAATCTTAAACAGCAGAAAAGCGCCTTCTCCCACACCTCCCACACATTCCGTCATCCGTTTGTCCGCCACCGGCTGCAGAACCGCGCCGATCAGCCGGTAAAGAACCGCACAGACCCCGAGACGGATCAGCGGCGCCAGACACAGCAGTACCAGGACCAGAAGGCCGGCCACCCCCACTGCATTCTTGATGAGGACTGCAGAACCGAAAACCACCTCTGTTACATTGTTGAAAATTCCTCCGATTCCCGGAATACTGCTCCCCGCCTTCTGCAGAAAGGTTCTTTTCAGTGAATCCACTGCCGGCAGAATCAGACTCTGTACCGCCTGCAGGCCAATCACCGCGGCAGCAATGGTTTTCAGCGACCAGTCCACCAGATTTTTCAGAAGCTCACTCATTTTTGTCAGATAATCCTCCCTGGAAAGCTGGTTCATCATGGTACAGATCAGAAACAGATTCGCTGCCGGAATAATTCCATAACACAGAAGCCACTGCATCAGTCCGATCACTCCCAGAATCAGTTCATAAAAGGTGGTTCCGCTTAAAGAGCCCCCTGCCAGAACCGACGCCGCCAGATAGGCCGGCATCAATACCTTCATAAATCCGATCATTTTCTCCACCGTTTCCCGGGTCAGGCTGCTCATATCCGAAAAAACCCGGATCAGCACCGCAAACAGCAGGAAATACATCATATAGAAGGTCACATCCGACACCTGGCTTTTTTCAAAAACGTTTACAAAATTTGCAAAAGCGCAGGAAATCACCACCAGCGCCAGCACATAGACAGCCGTCTTCTGCTGCTGCGCCAGAGCTCCGAAGGCCTGGGAACGGATCCTGATACCCAGTTCCTCAAAATCCAGTGGGATCTCCCCTTTGATCAGAGAAAGCACATAGGCCTGCAGGGTCACCTGTTCCTCCCCGAAAATCTCCTGCAGCGCCTCATCTGCCTCCTGAAGCTCCAGCTCGTCCAGAAACTGCTGCTGGAGAAGGGACGCCTCCTCTTCCGTGATCTCCTCCGCCGCCGTCACCCGCATCCCGGCCAGCATCAGAAAAACGGAAACCAGAATCCAGATTTTCACATCCGCCTCCTATATCAGAAATTCATGAATGGTTTCCAGAAGGGCTGTCAGCACCGGCGTACTGAGAGCCAGAATGGAAATTTTCCCAAAAAATTCAATCTGCCCTGCCACCGCCGAATATCCGGCATCCCGGCACAGGCTGGAGGAAAAATCCGCAATATAGGTGATTCCAACCATTTTCAGAAGAATTTTCAGATAGGCATCTTTCAAATCCATATACTGCTTCAGCGATTCCACCGTATCTGCCACATAGGAGAGCTTGCTTACCGTATAGTAAAAAATCAGAATGCAGGTTGCCATGCTGAGAAAAGCGGAAAATCCAGGCTTCACCTCCTTTAACAGCAGTGCCGTGAGAACTCCGGTGAGCCCCAGAATGCCGATTTTTACCATGTCTCTCCTCCTACAGAGAAAAAAGCTCCTTTATGCTCTCAAACAGCTGGTTAATATAGGGCACCACCCAGAACAGCACCAGCAGAAGTCCCGCAAGGCTGGTTAAGAAAGCCTGTTCTTCCCGTCCGCTGTGTTTCAGAACCTGACAGAGCACCGAAACCAGAATCCCCACCGCTGCGATTTTGAAAATCAGATTGACACTCATACCCATCTCCTTCAGATAAACAGCACTGCCAGAAACAGTCCTCCAAGGACTCCCAGATACCGGACGACCCTGGCCTTCTGCTGATATTCCTCCCTGGCTCTACCTGTCTGCACCTGCGTCTGGTCCCAGGCCAGCTGCAGAATTCCCAGCTGGCTTTCCACATCCTGCGCCCGGAGCCGATCCCCCAGCGCCAGCAAAATTTCCCGGTCTTCCGGCGTCAGGACACTTTCTCTGAGCGTTTCCTCCCCGGCGGCGCGGATGATCGCGGGCAGATCCATTCCGCCAGACTCTTCCATCATTACGGCAGCCCGGAGAAGAAAATCAGAGAACGGCGGTTTGCTCCGCTTTCCCGTCCGTAAAAAGGCCTCCGGCAGAGAAGCGTGGGTATGACGGATTTCTCCGTCCAGCATCTTCAGCATATGCTTCAGCTCCTCCAGGGCCCGTACCCGCTCCTTAAGCGCACCGGAGGCGGCAAGTCCCGCCCCGGTGCAGCCCAGAAACATCAGACAGATTCCGACTGCTTTCAGCATGACATTCCCCCGCTCCGGTAGAGGGCCGTTCCCCGCTCATCAAAAATCCCTTTAATTTCTCCGATTTTCTCCTGATTCCACAGCAGGATATACCGCTCGAAAAACCGTTCCGTCACCAGTTTCTGCAGCAGCGGCTTTCGTTTGATGTCTTCGATGGAGCTGCCGTGGACTGTTGCCAGCAGATGACAGCCGCAATGGATGACGGACTCAATGGCATGAATGTCATTGTAATCGCCCAGTTCATCCACCGCAATCACAGCCGGAGACATGGACCGCAGCAGCATCATCATTCCCAGAGCTTTGGGGCAGCAGTCCAGTACGTCTGTGCGGATTCCCAGGTCATTCTGAGGGATCCCCAGATAGGAGCCTCCGATCTCCGAGCGTTCGTCCACCACTCCCACAGTCTGCCCCTGACAGTAGCTGCTCCCATTGGAAATCTGACGGATCAGATCCCGCAGAATCGTGGTCTTCCCACACCTTGGAGGGGAAATAATCAGGGTATGACAGATCTGCCCATTCCGGAAAAGATAAGGCAGAATGGAATCCGCGCACCCTTTTTTCTGATGGGCCAGCCGCACGTTCAGGAAGGAAATATATTTAATACTTTGAATCCGGTTCCCCTCCATCACGATTTTTCCGGCAACTCCCACCCGATGACCTCCCTTCACAGTCAGGAAACCCTGCTTTAATTCCTCTTCATAGGCATAAAGGGAATAATTTCCGATGTATTCCATGGTTGCCATCAATTCCTCTTTGCTGATCTGGTATCCCTTCTGCTCATCCTCTGTAAGAACGCCTTCCTCCGTCACAAAATATTCCCGGCCTCCGCAGACAACCAGCATGGGCTGGCAGGCCCGCAGCCGGATCTCCTGTATGTCCTCATAATCCACCGGAATCCTTTTTAATACGGAACGGATTTCCATGGAGAATATTTTCAGAAACTCGTCCTTTTCCACTGCTTTCCTTCCTCCTTTAAAGGAAATATATGAGCCCGTTCTCAAAATATGCCAAAAAAAATAGCGGTTATGAATTCTTTCTTTCTGAATTCATAACCGCTATTTATTTTCGTGATCCATTGGACAATACCTCTCATTTCTTTAACTATGAATTTGAAACTTTACGTTCTCGGTGGTCCGTACCTTCCTTTCTTTCTTTATCGTTTTGGCTTTGAAACTTTACGTTTTCGGCGGTCCGTACCTCGCTTTCCCTGATATTTGGTTTTCTTTTCATTCGCCTTCTTAAACAATTGAACTTGAATGAGCGATTACCTTCTCATTGGAATCTCCTCCTTAGAGATTTGTTTTTTTAATTTCTTTTCTTTTGTTTTGTTGTCTATACTATATCATTCATCCTTTGATTTGTCAACTATTATTTTTATATTTTTAAAATTAATATTTTTCGCATTTAAATCATCGAAATATTCTGATAATTATATTGCAAGATGCCAGGATTGTGGGAGTGCGAAGCACGGAACAATCCGTATGGCATCTTTTGATCCCAATATCATTTCAAGATGCCAGGGTCAAAAGTCATAAACCACGGTGCGCTTGCGCATAAATGGTTTTATGACTGATTGACCCGGCACCGTATGTTTTTCTCAGTTTCGGGGTTTAGCCCCTTTTCCGTCGCGTTTTCCGATTTTCAGGCGATTCAGATGAACCTCCTTTTCTTTGTAAAGAACCACCGGATCCCCGGTGCCGTCCAGCGCATAGACGGCCTCCAGACTGTCATTCTCCGACAGGCGGATTCCCCGGACACCCACCGCCGTTTTCTTCTTTCCGGGGATCTCCTCCCCTTCAAAACGCAGGAAATACCCCTGCTTCGTCTGCAGAACCAGTTGGCGGACCTGATCCATGGGCAGAACGGCCCGGACCTGATCACCCTCCTGAAGCCTGGTGGCTGCAATGGTCCGCTTAGCCACGTCAAATTCCTGGCCTTCCACCTGTTTCAGCATACCCTGAGCCGTGGCAAACAGAAGCACGCAGCTGCGAACATGCTCCAGACTGTCCGCAAACAGGAACTGCTCCTCCGACGCGGAGTAATTGCACAGATTGTCAATGGGCGTTCCCTTATCCCGGAATTTTCCAAAGGGAACATCCATGACCTTGATCAGATGCTGTTTTCCGCTGTCCGTAAAAATACAGATCTTATCTGTATTCATACAGGTGATCACGTAACGGTTTTCGCTGTCCGCCGCTTCTTTATTCCGCTCATAGGTTCCCTTATCGATGGTCTTGGAATAACCGAAGCGGTCCATCAGAAAGACAACTTCCATCTCCTCCGGTCCCTTTTCCACATAGACCACCTCCCGGGCATTCTCAATGGCCGTTTTTCGCGGAACCGCGTATTCCTTTTTCAATGCATCCAGCTCTTTGATAATCACCTTTGCCATGGATTTGTAGTTGTTCAGAATATCCTCATAGGACGCGATGTTTTTCAGCGTCGTCTCATGCTCCTTCATCAGCGCTTCGATTTCCAGACCGATGAGCTTGTAAAGACGCATTTCCAGAATCGCCGTGGCCTGATTTTCAGTAAAGCGCAGGCTTTTCGCCGCCTTCTCCGATGCCTTTGTTTTAAAGCGGATGCCTTCGGTGATGCCGTTTACCAGGCAGTCCTTCACCTGCTTCTGATTCTTGCTGCCCCTCAGTATTTCGATAATCAGGTCAATAACATCACAGGCCTTAATCAGCCCCTCCTGGATCTCCTTCCTGGCGAGCTCCTTATTCAGCAGCGTCCGGTACTTCCGGGTATTGACCTCAAACTGAAAATCGATATGATGCTCCAGAATCTCCCGGAGTCCCAGCACCTCCGGCCTGCCGTCAGAAACCGCCAGCATATTGACACCGAAGGTATCCTCCAGCCGTGTCTTCTTGTACAGCATATTGATAAGCTGTTCTGTATCCGCATTTTTTCGCAGCTCCAGCACAATCCGGATCCCTTCCTTGGAGGACTGGTTGGAAATATCCACAATGTCGCTGGTCTTCTTTGTCTCCACAAGGCCGGCCACATCGTTTAAAAATTTTCCGATATTGGCCCCCATCATGGTGTAGGGAATCTCCGTGATCACCAGGCGTTCCCGGCCGTTTTTCCCTTTTTCCACCTCTACCCTGCCTCTGAGGCGAATTTTTCCGGTGCCGGTCCGGTAGATTTCCGGCAGCTCGTCTTTATTCACCACAATCCCGCCGGTGGGAAAGTCCGGGCCTTTCACATACTCCATCAGCTCTTCTGTGGAGATTTTGCTGTCCTTGATCATGGCTTTTACCGCATCGATCACTTCCCCCAGGTTATGAGGCGGAATGCTGGTGGCCATCCCCACTGCGATCCCGTCGGAACCATTGACCAGAAGGTTCGGCAGACGCACCGGGAGCACAGAGGGCTCCTTCTCTGTCTCATCAAAATTCGGCTGGAAATCCACCACGTCTTTATCCAGATCCGCCAGAAACGCCTCCTGGGTAATCTTCTGCAGCCTGGCTTCCGTATAACGCATGGCCGCCGCCCCGTCTCCCTCAATGGAACCGAAATTGCCATGGCCATCCACCAGCGGCAGTCCCTTTTTGAAATCCTGGGCCATCACCACCAGGGCCTCATAGATGGAGCTGTCTCCATGGGGATGATATTTACCCATGGTATCGCCTACAATACGGGCACATTTTCGATATGGCCGGTCATAGCGGATCCCCAGCTCATACATATCGTACAGCGTTCTGCGCTGAACCGGCTTCAGGCCGTCCCGCACGTCCGGAAGGGCACGGGCAATAATGACACTCATGGCGTAATCGATAAAGGATTTCTGCATGACCTCCGAATATTCTGTCCGGATAATCTGTTCATTTTCCATTTTCATCCACTCCCTTCCTAAATATCAAGCTCCGCATCCCGGGCATGTTCGTAAATAAATGCCTTTCTGGGAGGAACCTCCGTACCCATCAGCAGTTCCGTCACATCGGAAGCCATCCGGGCATCTTCGATCTCCACCCGTTTCAGAATCCGGGTCTCCGGATTCAGGGTCGTCTCCCAGAGCTGGGAAGCATCCATTTCACCGAGACCTTTGTAGCGCTGGAGCGTAAAGGGGCCCTTGTGGGTCTTCCGGTACTTTTCCAGGGCTTTATCATCATAGAGATATTCTTCCTCTCCCTTGGACGGCATGGCCTTGTACAGCGGCGGCATGGCAATGTACACATGCCCCTCAAAGATCAGCTCCGGCATAAACCGGTAAAACAGTGTCAGAAGCAGGGTACAGATATGGGCACCGTCCACATCGGCATCCGCCATGATAATAATCTTGTCGTAGCGCAGTTTGGAAATATCGAAATCGTTGCCGTACCCTTCCGAAAATCCGCATCCAAAGGCATTAATCATGGTTTTGATCTCCGCGTTTGCCAGGATCTTGTCAATGCTGGCCTTCTCCACATTCAGGATCTTTCCGCGGATGGGAAGGATAGCCTGGAAATTCCGGTTTCTGGCCGTCTTCGCCGAACCTCCCGCCGAATCTCCCTCTACAATAAAGATCTCGCAGATGGAGGGATCCCTGCTCTCGCAGTTGGCCAGCTTCCCGTTGGAATCGAAGGAATATTTCTGCTTTGTCAGCAGATTGGTCCTGGCTTTTTCTTCGGTTTTCCGGATTTTGGCTGCCTTTTCCGCACAGGAAAGCACACTCTTTAAATTTTCCAGATTCCGGTCAAAGTAGCGCACGACCTCTTCTCCGGTGACCTTTCCCGTGGCCTTCGCCGCATCCTGATTATCCAGCTTCGTCTTGGTCTGGCCCTCGAACCGCGGGGCCGGATGCTTAATAGAGATCACTGCCGTCATTCCGTTTCGGATATCCGCCCCGGTGAAATTGGCATCCTTTTCCTTCAGAATCCCCAGTTCTCTGGCGTAGGTATTCATCACCGTTGTAAAGGTGGTTTTAAAGCCCGTCAGATGGGTCCCACCCTCCGCGTTGAAAATATTGTTGCAGAAGCCCAGCACATTCTCATGAAATTCATTCACGTACTGAAAGGCACACTCCACCGTAATCCCTTCAGATTCTCCCGAAAAATACACCGGCTCGGCAATCACTTCTTTATTTTTATTCAGGTCCCGGATGAAACCGATAATCCCTTCCGGCTCATGGAATTCGATTTTCTCCCTGCTGCCCTCCCGCTTGTCCTCATAGACAATAGTCAGATTGGGGTTCAGGTAAGCGGTTTCATGAAGACGGCTCTTGACCTCCGTGCCGGAAAACCGGGTCTTTTCAAAAATTTCCGCATCCGGCAGAAAATGAATCCAGGTCCCGGTCTTCTTCGTTTTCCCGATCACCGGCAAAAGGCCGTTTTCCAGCTCTACCGTGGGAACCCCTCTTTCATACCGGTCATAATGAATCCCGCCCTCTCTGCTGACCTTGATCTCCAGATAAGCAGACAGCGCGTTCACCACGGAAGAACCCACGCCGTGAAGACCGCCGCTGGTTTTATAAACAGAATCGTCGAATTTCCCTCCCGCGTGAAGGGTCGTAAACACCAGACGCTCTGCGGACATCCCTTTTTCGTGCATACCAACCGGGATTCCCCGGCCGTTATCATTGACCGTCGCAGAATCGTCTGCTTCCAGTGTAACCTCGATCCGGTCACAGAAGCCCGCCAGATGTTCATCCACGGCATTATCGACAATTTCATAAATCAAATGGTTCAGTCCCTTGCGGGACACGCTGCCAATGTACATGCCCGGACGCTTTCTGACAGCCTCCAGACCTTCCAGAACAGAAATACTGCTGGCATCATAGGTGACATTTTTTGCCATGTTTTTTCTTCCTTTCTCTCCAGGCGCCAATGAACAAAAGGCGCTGCGCCCATTATAACAGCTGAACCGGAAAAATTGCAAGTTTTTTTATCGAACATATTTTCGCAGGACAGCTGCCGTCGAACGTTAACCACGGAATGGTTCTCTCCGTCCGGCAGGATCATCCCCCAGGCACAAAAAAAATCCCGAAAATCCAACATTCCTGCTGATTTCCGGGACTCTACCAAGCAGCTCGTAGGAGAATCGAACTCCTGTTTCCGCCGTGAGAGGGCGGCGTCTTAACCGCTTGACCAACGAGCCGTATCCTTAAGACTCTTAGATCATAACACACCTTTTCGAAGAATGCAAGCCTTTTTTTGAAAAATTTTAAAAAAA
>JAXEJQ010000115.1:0-2929 GCA_034101475.1 Candidatus Limivivens sp. | reverse complement strand
CCACAGGCTGAGCATAACTGGCTGCTGGCATAGAACATGTCTATTTTACCATATTTTTTATCTGCAGATTCTCAGTAACTATCACTTGGTTTTCGCTGATAATCTCATGGGATATCTTATGCAGATAATCTTTTCTGGTATTTCTTATCAGTTCTTCCGGTTATGTTCTACAGAGCAGAATACCGGCCGGCTGCACATGGACGGGCTGCTTACTCAATTATTTGCCAAAATGTTAAAGTTTCCCCTATTGACAGAAAACATAAAATGTGCTAACTGTTATTGAAACCGGAGTGATTTTCGAAGCAGGCAGGGAAATAACCTTATGTTTCGCTGGTCTGCTTTCCCGATAGCACAGGTGTAAAATCCTCAGTGTAGCCCGCTACGCCTGCGTTTTTAAACATGGACTCTCGAAAAAGCATCCTCGCCGAAACAATAAGGTATTTCATTCAAGAGCCAGGTACTGGACACTCTTTGGGGGCAGCTCATCGGTGATCTTGGGACGATCTTTGAGAGTGTGGAATTTTCAGGCGGAGTTGTGACGTGCAAATATCTGGATTATCTGAAATTTACCTGTAAGGATCTGGGTGACGAGCTGGATGGACGAAGCTCTGCAATTACATTCAGAAAAAATAACAGAACCGGATGGCTTGGAAAACCATCCTTAACATGCTTCACCCCACTATAAAAAAGAGGCAGGCAGGCCGCAGCGAAATGCTATCCGTGCGGTTTGCCGCCTTTGTTTTTGAAGAGAATTGTGGTACCTGACTTCAATAATCTTTATTGACTAACGAACGATAGGTTACTATAATAGAATCATGTAAGTGATACGTTTGGGTTCAGAGTAAAGGAGTATATTTATGGAGCGAGGAAATACAAAGCGGGAAATTCTGGAAGCATCACTTGAACTGTTCTCCGTGCAGGGATTTGAAGCCACCTCAATCTCCCAGATTGCGGACGCCGTTGGCATTCGCAAGGCTTCTCTTTACAGCCATTTTGAGAACAAGCAGGCGATTCTGGACGCGCTTGTGAAGGATGTTTTGGATCAATACGCGGAACATTCCATCTTTGTACGGGTGGATTGGGATAAATCCGATGAGACAGTGGATAAGCAGGCGCAGACGCCTGATGAAGCAGCGCAAATGATCCTGGGGCAAATCTGCTACATTCTCCATGACCCCCATATCAGCAAGGCGCGAAAAATGTTGGTGATGGAGCAGTTCAAGAACCCGGAATTGGCGAAGCTGCAGACCAAGCAGAATTATACCGATGTGCTGCTATATTTTACCGGCTTTGTGAAATATCTGATTCGGAATGGTGTTCTGGTAGGAGATGATCCCGAGATCATGGCTGCCCAGCTATGTCTGCCCATTTCCACATGGATCAACCTCTGTGACAGAGAACCGGATCGAGAGCCGGAAGTTATGGAGCTGGTAAACAGGCATATTCAGCAGTTTTTTAAGATCTACAGGAAGTAAGTTCTGCTCGGCAGCGAAACTTCCCAACATATGATTTTCCCGGCCAAATGGAGAATGACGGGCGTATGGATGGCCGCTCCGGCAGCCGGTGGTCGGTCATTTGTTCTGAGAACGGCAAATCCGATTGGCACAGCAAAAATACTACTTGACTCTCCCCTTAAGGAGAGATGATACAATCCTCCCTGTAAAGAAAAGCAAGGAGGATTTTTGATATGAAGGAACTGTCTGTCAGCGTAAAGAATCTGACAAAAACCTTTGCAAATCGCAGAGTTGTGGATGATTTGTCCTTTGATGTGGAGAAGGGCGAGGTCTTTGCCCTGCTGGGACATAACGGAGCAGGCAAAAGCACTACCATCGATTTGATTCTGGGTTTGAAGACACCGGATGGAGGCTCTGCGAAAATTCTGGGAATGGATGCCGTCAAAAACAGAAAACAGGTGTTTGAGCGGGTTGGCGTGCAGCTTCAGAATACCCAATATCAAACAGGCATTACCGTGGAAGAGGCGTGTATCGAGTATGCCTCTTTGTATGCAGCCCCGTCAGACTATCCGCAGCTTCTGGAGCAATTTGGACTTGGCACACTCAGAAAGAACTTTGTATCCAGGCTCTCCGGCGGGGAGCGGCAGAAACTTTCCGTTGTTCTGGCGCTGATCGGCAGCCCGGAGATTGTTTTTCTGGATGAACTGACCACCGGGTTGGACGTTGCAGCGAGGCGTGAGGTATGGCGAACCCTGAAACAGCTGAAGAGTCAGGGACTCACGATTTTCCTTACCACCCATTATATGGAAGAAGCGGAGGCCCTTTGCGACCGGGTATGCATCATCAGGTCGGGAAAAAAGGTTGCGGAAGGCACCGTTGATGAAGTAATCGCTGCTTCCCGTAAGGACAATCTGGAGGAGGCGTATCTGTTCTTTATGGGAGAGGAGGAGCTGTTATGAAGCGGTTTTTGAGAATGTACCAGGTGGAGCAGAAGATTTTTTTCCGTTCACCGGATGTGATTCTGTTTTGCCTTTCGATGCCCATGGTGGTATTCCTTTTGATTACAATGATTGCCGGCGGGAAAAGTGCCGCAGATTCGGGCCTTACCTATCTGCAAAGTGCCTATGTGTCACTGTCCACTGTGGGGATCTGCTGCAGCGCGTTTATGAGCATTCCCATCACCATTGTCGAGTACCGGTCACAGGGGATTTTACGGCGGATGTACTGCAGTCCCTGCTCCCCTGCAAGACTTCTGGCCTGCGATACCATCGCCAGTGGGGTGATTGCGGTGCTTTCGACCCTGATCCTGACGTTTGCCGCGGTGGTGGTTTTCGGCTACCGGATGCCGGGCAATGTGTTTGCGTATATGGCTGCGTGGCTGCTGACCATGACTTCCATGTTCTCCATCGGTCTCATGAACCTTGTAATTAAGGGAAACATTAAGAAAACACTGATATTTCCTGTGTTTTCAGGAT
>JAXEJQ010000114.1:0-19936 GCA_034101475.1 Candidatus Limivivens sp. | reverse complement strand
CCTGATGAGAGTGGCATATATTCCGTAAAAAACTGTTCCAGCAGAAGCATGAAGTCGGGAAGTTTATTTTTCCTCATCGCCCACCTCCATGAATACGCTTGCAGCATAATCTTCAAACAATTCCGTGTATTCGGGGAACATATCGCTGCTGAATTTCAGGTACTTCTCAGTCTCATCCATGTCATGGTGTCCAAGATAAACGGACAGGAACGGTACAGAATCATTTACCGGACGTCCTTTTTTCTCTGCCTGTGCAAAAGAATGGATGGCAAAGTAATGGCGGAAATGTAGAGCACTACATTTTCGTCATACGCATGCAACTATGCTGATTGAGTCTGGAGTTAGCCCAAAAAGTGTACAAATGCGTCTAGGGCATACAGATATAAAGACCACGCTACAGACATATGTACACGAAACGCCCGAAATGGAAGATTCTGCTGTAGAAGCTTTCGAAAAAGCTGTATCTGCCCACATTTAATTTTACCGTGGACAAATCGTGGGCAGATACGACTTTTTTAATCAGGATTTCATGGAAAACCGCTTATTTCCGTGATAATAAACAAACCGTCTCAACATGAACGCTCATAGGAAACTGGTCCGTTCCGCACCATCTGCGCAGCTCATATCCTTTTTCGCAAAGGAACTTTAAATCTCTCGCCAGAGTCGCACTGTCGCAGCTTACGTACACGATCCGCTCCGGTGCCATCTCCACAATGGTCTCCAGCAGATTTTCTTCACATCCTTTTCTCGGTGGGTCCACTACAACCACATCTGCTGAAATTTTTTCTCTTGCAAATTTTTCTGGGAAAACTTCTTCTGCTTTCCCGACGAAAAACTCGACATTTTCAATGCCGTTCAGAGCCGCATTCCGGCGGGCATCCTCGATGGCTGCCGGGACGATCTCCACCCCATAAACTTTGGCTGCAGCTCCAGCCAGGAAGAGAGAGATGGTTCCAATGCCGCAGTACAGATCCCACACAGTTTCTTTTCCTGTAAGACCGGCATATTCCAGAGCCTTGCTGTAGAGCTTCCGGGTCTGAACAGGGTTTACCTGGAAAAAGGACAATGGTGAAATCTGATAGCGGATATCACCGATACAGTCTTCAATGTATGTCTTTCCCCATAAGGGAAGAATCTGTCTGCCAAGAATGACATTGGTACGTTCTCTGTTCACATTGAGCGTAATGCTGGTCATTCCCGAAATGTTCTTCAGTTTTTCCACCAATAGCTCCGGCTTTGGAATCTCTTTGCCATTGATAACAAGACAGACCATAACCTCCTGGGTGGTAAAGCCACAGCGAATCAGAATATGGCGCACCAGACCCTTTCCGGTTTCTTCATCATAGGGCTGCGCGCCGGAGCGTTCCATCCAGTCCAGAACTGCATTCAGAACCTCTTCATTGACTTCCCTGCCCAGCAGGCAGTTTCGGTTTTCGATAATCGTGTGAGTTCTGCCTGCATAAAATCCGGTGACCGTTCGTCCATCCCGGTTTTTTCCCACCGGGAACTGCGCTTTGTTTCGATAGCGCCAGGGATCCTCCATGCCAATAAAAGGCTCCCGGATGGATTCCAGAAACGCGCGGTCAAATCCACCGATCCGCTGCAGATTATTGAAAATCTTGTTCTCCTTAAAGCGCAGCTGTGCCTGGTAATTCATGGCCTGAATCTGGCAGCCGCCGCACTGGCGGGCAACCGGACAGGGAGTCTCTGTGCGGTCAGCGGAAGGAGACAGAATCCGAAGCAGCCTGGCATAGCCGTAATTCTTCTTCATTTTCATGATTTTCGCTTCCACTTCGTCGCCGATAATCGCGTCCTTCACGAACAGGGCAAACCCCTCCAGCTTTCCGATACCGGAGCCCTCCGCACTCATATCCTCTATTTTTAATCTTACAATATCATCTTTCTTCATACATCATTCCTTACAGGCTGGATTTTCTGATATTCGATTCAAAGAACCGGTTATAGCCCAGCCATTCGCCGCTTCCTCCGGAAGCGTTCAGTGCTTCCCGGAATGTCTCCATCTTCGCATCTGCATTATCCGCAAAATTCAGAGCCAGCGCCTCGGGCAGAGCCGGTTTTTTCGGGGATCCGTACTCCAGCTCCCCGTGATGGGCCAGAATACAATGCTTCAGCTCACTGGCAAGCTTTTTGGGGAAATCCGGAATCCGGCGGATCCCGACACCTACCAGCTCCACGCCCATGATAATATGCCCCAGAAGCTGTCCGTCATCCGTATAATCATTTTCAGGGAACTCAGAAAGCTCCTTGATTTTTCCAATATCATGGAACATCGCCGCACATACAAGCAGATCCCGGTTCAGGAACGGATACTGATCCGCAAAAAAGCTGCAAAGCTTCACCACGCTCAGCGTATGCTCCAGCAGCCCGCCAATAAAGCCATGGTGTACGCTCTTCGCCGCGGAATGATTTTTAAACGCTTTGATAAAATTGGCATTTTCCACGAAAAAGGAATCTGCCAGCTTTTTCAGATGCGGATTCTGAATGGCAGACTCATAGTGTATCAGCTCTGCATACATCTCATTCAGGTCCCGGCTGCTCACCGGAAGATAATCCCTGGGATCATATTCTCCCTCTGCAACCACCCGCACCCGTTTGATATTCAGCTGCAGGGTCCCCTGGAAACTGGTGACATCTCCCACCACATCCACATAGTCGAGGGTATCAAATTCATTGATTCCCGCGGAACCCGGATCCCAGATCTTGGCATCAATGGTTCCTGTTTTATCCTGTAAAATCACATTTTCATAAGGTTTTCCGTTCTTTGTCACAGCAGACTGTTTAAATTTGCACAGATAAATATCTCCTACGCGCTCACCTTCCCGCAGGCTTTCAATATATTTCATACTTCCGTTTCCTTCCCATTTTCTATTCTCTATTTCTTCTGTTATTGATTTCTTCTGTTATCGATTTCTTCCTGTAACTTTTCAGCGCCATGCAAAATTTTATGATGCCAGGGTCAGAAGTCATAAACCACAATGCGCTTGCGCATAAGTGGTTTTTTTCTTTCTCCTACCGCTCCCAATGTCCAGCCTCTTTGCTTCTTCCACATCTCTTTCGCTATCTTCCTCCCAGCGCGATATCAATATCAAGGCTGACGTATTTATCCATACTCTTGCGCTGAATCGTCAGACGCACCACATCCCCCGGGCTGCACTTTCTGAGCGCCAGTACATAGTCAGATACATTTGTAATCTCTTCACCGTCAATTTCCGTGAGAATGTCCGCCTTCTGCACCCCCGCATGCATAGCCGGAGAACCATCCATGACTTCCCGGACAAACATCCCGGCCGGCATATCCAGTTCTGCGCTGACCGTGTCACTGATGTCTCTGCCGCGAAGCCCCAGAAATGCCCTGGTGGTATCGTTGGAAAGATCTGAAATGCTTTCCTGCAGATCATTGATATTAAGCCCGCAGAGCATGGCATCATTATCTCCTCCACTAAACCGCTGGGCAATCAGCCCGATAATATCTCCATCCAGATTCAGCAAAACGCCGCTGCCCTGATCACTTCCAATCATGTCTGTGGTCAGCAGTCCATACTGTCCGTCTGTGACAGACAAAGATATTACAGACGTAATCATACCGAAAGCCAGGGAATCGCTGTAGCCCAGAGGGCTTCCGGCCGCAATCACCGGCATCCCCGCTTCGATCTTTCCGGTATTTCCCAGAACGGCCACCGCAACGTCCTGAGCAGTCTGCTCAGGCAGGGAATCCAGACTCACCTTTATCACGGCCGTTCCCAGAATGCTGTCCTTTTTCTGAAGCTTCGCTTCCGCCGTAACGCCGTCCCGGAAAGAAACCATGATTTTTTTCGCGTCTGAAATGGTCTCCCATTCGGTGCTGATATAAATATGAGAGCTGTTTTTTGCTACGATCAGACCGTCGCACTGAATACTCCGCTCATCTGCCTCACGAAACAGATCCAGATCACTGACTTCTCCGGTCACTGTCACAATCGACTGTGTTGCATCCATGGCTACCTCTGCCATCTGGGCATAGAGCTCCCGATAGTCCGAAATATCTATGTATTCTCCCGCGCTGTCTGTCCCACTGCTTTCCTGCTCCCCGATCTCCGTAATCAGCTCCGGCTTTTCCTGCGCATCCTCCACAGGCTCCTGAGGCACCATAATACGGGCAGGCTCCTCAGGAGTTCCGAACAGATTCTCCGCCCATGGCTTCACAACAGCAAAAGCCACCCCTGCCGCTCCTCCGAAAAGGACGGCCAGTCCAAGAGTAATTACACTTCTTTGAAACCACTGTTTTCGATAAAAAGGCTTCTTTCGTATCTGCTCGCTGATAAATGTATATTCCTGTTTATCCTTATCCTGCATAAAAAGATACTCCTTCAACTCCTGAAAATTCATCCGGAGCTTCATGTCCATTGGTCCCTTGGCTCATACCATATTAGTCTTCGATATTGTAGCAGGAAGTTATGAACAATTTATGAATGGAAGCTCCCGTTTTTACAAATATATGTTTTCATTTCTTCTAAAATAGGTTAAAATGAAACTGTTCAGAGTTTCTGCCTCTTCCGTGATTCCGGAAGACGGCTCCGGACAGTTCAGTCATTAAAAACGTACAGGGGAATGAATAAAAACAAGGTGGTATACAATGAATCCAAAAGTTTTGAAGACATTAGAATATACAAAAATCATTGAACAGCTCACAGGCTTTGCTGGTTCAGTTCTGGCGAAAGAACGATGCCGGGATCTCCTGCCCTCCTGCAATCTGTTCGAAATCCAGGCTGCTCAGAAGGAAACCAGCGATGCGGTCAGCCGTCTCTGCCAGAAAGGCAGTATTTCTTTCCAGGGAGTCACAGATATCCGCGGTTCTCTGAAACGGCTGGAGGTGGGCAGCATCATCAGTCCGGAAGAGCTGGTGCGAATCTGCCGGGTTCTGGAAATCTGCGCCCGGGTGAAAAATTACGGCCGCCGGGAGAATTCCGTTGACACCGAAGATTCTCTGGACGGACGTTTTGATGCCCTCCAGCCCCTGGCCAATGTGGCCGCCGAGATTCGCCGCTGCCTTCCCTCTGAGGAAGAGATCAGTGACGATGCGAGTCCCGGCCTTCGTCAGGTGCGTCGGGCCATGAAAAACATAAATGACAAAATTCACGCCCAGCTTACCTCCATGGTAAATGGCTCTGTCCGGACCTATCTCCAGGATCCGGTGGTTACCATGCGCAACGGACGCTACTGTATTCCCGTAAAAGCAGAATATAAATCCCAGGTCGCCGGCATGATTCATGACCAGTCCTCCACCGGTTCCACGCTTTTTGTGGAGCCCATGGCGGTAATTAAGCTGAATAACGATCTGCGGGAGCTTGAACTGAAAGAAGAAAAAGAAATCGAGGCAATTCTGGCCTCTCTAAGCGACCTGCTGGGCGACAATCTGGAAGCACTCCATGAGGATATTGCCCTTCTGACAGACCTGGACTTTATCTTCGCCCGTGCTCAGCTTTCCCGCTCCATGAACGGCAGCGAACCCATTTTCAATGAAGAGGGCTGGATCCACATCAAAAAAGGCCGCCATCCGCTTCTGGACCGGAAGACAGTGGTCCCCATTGATATCCATTTAGGAAGGGAATTTCGTCTTCTGATCATCACGGGCCCGAACACCGGCGGAAAGACCGTGTCCCTGAAAACGGTGGGACTGTTCACTCTCATGGGACAGGCCGGTCTCCATATTCCCGCTTTTGACCGCTCGGAGCTTTCCGTTTTTCATGATGTTTTTGCGGATATCGGAGATGAACAGAGCATTGAGCAGAGCTTAAGTACTTTTTCTTCTCATATGAAAAATATTGTCTCGATTCTAAAAGAAGCAGACGAAAACAGCCTGGTGCTTTTCGATGAGCTGGGTGCCGGAACTGATCCCACAGAGGGTGCGGCCCTGGCCACCTCCATTCTGTCCAGCCTGCATCAGAAGGGCATCTGCACCATGGCTACCACACATTACAGTGAGCTGAAGGTTTACGCCCTGACTACTCCCGGTGTGGAAAACGGCTGCTGCGAATTTAATGTGGAGACCCTCCGTCCCACCTACCGCCTCCTGATCGGTATCCCCGGGAAAAGCAACGCTTTCGCCATTTCCGGAAAGCTGGGACTGCCCGCGGAAATCATTGAAGACGCCAGAGGACGGCTGACAGAACAGGATGAAAGTTTTGAGGATCTTTTAAGTGATCTGGAGCACAGCCGTGTGACCATTGAGAAGGAGCAGGAGGAGCTGGCCCGCTACAAGGAAGAAATCAAGAATCTGAAAGCCCAGCTGGAGCAGAAGACGGAAAGACTCAACGACTCCAGAGACCGGATTTTGCGGGAAGCAAACGAACAGGCCCGGAAAATTCTCCAGGAAGCCAAGGACTACGCTGATGAAACCATTAAAAACTTCAACAAATACGGCAAGGAAGGCATGACAGCCAAAGCCATGGAGCAGGAGCGCTCCAGGCTGCGTGACAAAATGTCCTCCGTGGATCAGAAGCTGGCTCTGAAAAATCAGAAAAAGGCCAATAAGACCCTGACAGCCAGGGATCTGAAGCTGGGTGACAGTGTCCGGGTACTGACCCTGAATCTGAACGGTACCGTCAGCACCCTCCCCAACGCCAAAGGGGATCTCTTTGTCCAGATGGGGATCCTCCGTTCCCAGGTCAATATCAAAGATCTGGAAAAGCTGGATGAAACCGTCATCAGCACACCAAACCTGAACCGGACCGGAAGCGGAAAGATCCGGATGTCCAAATCCGCGTCTGTGGGCACGGAAATCAATCTCCTGGGAAAAACTGTGGATGAAGCTTTGTCTGAGCTGGATAAATATCTGGACGACGCTTACATCGCCCACATTCCCCAGGTGCGTATCGTGCACGGCAAAGGCACCGGCGCCCTGCGCAAAGCCGTTCACAATTACCTCCGCCGCCTGAAAACAGTCGATACCTACCGGCTGGGTGAATTCGGAGAAGGGGATGCCGGGGTAACCATCGTAAACTTTAAAAAATAACCATTCCAAAAAACAAACAGCAGCAAAGGAAAGAACAGGAGGCCTTTGATGGCAACACGACAGAAAATTATGATCGTGGATGACGATCTGAATATTGCAGATTTGATATCCCTTTATCTGACAAAAGAATGTTTCGATACCAGAATCGTCGCTGACGGCGAAGCTGCCCTCCGGGAATTCGATACTTACGCCCCAAACCTGATTCTTCTGGATCTGATGCTCCCCGGTATCGACGGCTATCAGGTATGCCGGGAGCTGCGCCAGCGATCCAATGTTCCCATTATCATGCTTTCCGCCAAGGGCGAGATTTTTGACAAGGTTCTGGGCCTGGAACTGGGCGCGGACGACTATATCATCAAGCCCTTTGATTCCAAAGAGCTGGTGGCCCGGGTAAAGGCCGTTCTGCGCCGTTTTCAGCCCGATAAAACGCCTGCCCGCAAAGCCACCGGAAAGATCGTGGAGTACCCCGATCTGGTTGTCAATCTGACCAATTACTCGGTAATCTACCAGGGAAAAACCGTGGACATGCCGCCCAAGGAGCTGGAGCTCCTTTATTTCCTGGCTTCCTCTCCCAATCAGGTATTCACCCGGGAGCAGCTTCTGGACCACATCTGGGGGTACGAATATATTGGAGATACCCGTACCGTAGACGTTCACATTAAGCGTCTCCGTGAAAAAATCAAGGATCATGCCAGCTGGTCCCTGGCCACCGTCTGGGGTATCGGCTATAAATTCGAGGTGAAGAATCCATGAGACGCCTTCTTCTCCCAAAATTTCTGCTGATTTTCTGCTGCTATTTCATTCTGGGCTTTATCACGTTTTCCGTGGCAGCCAACAGTCTTCTGCGGGCGCACCTGATTCGGGAAACCTCTGAAGGCATGTACCGGGAGGCGAATCAGATCGCTGTCGGACGGCTGGCTCAGAGTGTGGGAGATGAAACCAACCTGACCGACGTTTACGCCAATCTGTCCGCCCTGGCAGCCTGCCAGAAGATTACTGTGCGGCTGATCAACAATCAGGGAGAAATCGTACTGGATACTTCCATCCCCTACTCTCCCAATACCGCCATCCGGCTGAAGGATTTCAACCCCGGCGACTGGGCCGGTAATTATTATCAGGAAGACAATTTTTATGGTTCCTTCTCTGAAGATGTGCTGACTGTGGTGGCTCCCATCACCTCCGGTCTGAAAACCAGAGGCTATGTGGTGCTGCATTATGCGCTCAGCCGACTGGATTCCCAGCGTTATTCCCTGATGAATATCTGCTATATCCTGCTGCTGATTCTGCTGCTGCTCTCCCTGATCATTCTGGCCGCTTTTTTTATTCTGGTGTACCGGCCTCTGGGGCAGGTTCTCACCGCCGCAGACGAATACGCAAAGGGAAACCTGAATTATACCTTTCCGGTGGAAACAGATGATGAAATGGGTTATCTGGGGGCAAGTCTCCAGTATATGGCCGGGGAAATCAACAAATCCGGAGAATACCAGCGAAAATTTATTTCCAATATCTCCCACGATTTCCGTTCGCCTCTGACCTCCATCAAGGGCTATGTGGAGGCCATTCTGGACGGAACCATTCCTCCGGAAATGCAGGAGCGCTACCTGAAAATCGTGGTTTCTGAAACAGAGCGGCTGAACAAGCTCACCAGCGGCCTCCTGACCCTGAACAATTTTGATGACAAAAAAGTGCTGCTGGATCTGAGCGATTTCGACATCAACCAGGTAGTCCGGGACACCGCAGCCGCATTTGAAGTTCTATGCGCGGACAAGGGAATCCGCATTCAGCTCACCTTCGACAATAAGAGTCTGCTGGTTTCCGCCGATATGATCAAAATTCAGCAGGTTCTGTACAACCTGATGGACAACGCCATTAAATTCAGCTTTCCGAACTCCACCATTTATCTGGAAACCTCCGAGCACCATGAGAAGGTGCTGATATCCGTAAAAGACACCGGAGAAGGCATTCCACCGGAGATTATCGACAAAATCTGGGATCGCTTTTATAAGCGTGATTCCTCCAGAGGACGTGACAAAAAGGGAACCGGTCTGGGGCTTTCCATTACCCGGGAAATTATTCAGGCCCACGGTGAACATATCAATGTGGTCAGTACCGACGGCACCGGCACGGAATTTACTTTCTCGCTCCGTAAAGCAAAGTAAAGTCAGAAAGGCTCCGCACGAATCCATTCTCATCGCGCGGAGCCTCGTTCTTTCTGTCTGTTCTTATCGTCTTTTCCGTCTGTTCTTCTTTCTGTCTGTTTTCTTTCTGTTTTTATTTCCACTGATAATTACGCAGATGGCCCTCCGTCTGCATATGTTCAAATCCATTCTGGCGCAGGGCCTCGTATAACACAACCGATACGGAATTCGCCAGATTCAGGGATCGGATATCTCCCATCATGGGAATCCGAATGGCTGTTTCCTGATGCTCCACCAGAATCTCTTCCGGAATCCCGGCGCTCTCCTTTCCGAACATAATGTAGCAGTCCGGTTCAAAATGCACATCGGAATAAATATGAGGCCCCTTTGTTGTGGCCATATAAATCTTCGCCCCCGGATTTTTCTCCAGGAAATCCTCATAATTAATATACGTCGTCACATCCAGATCCTTCCAGTAATCCATCCCGGCACGCTTCAGTGCCTTCTCATTCAGGCGGAAGCCCAGCGGTTCAATCAGGTGAAGCCTGCTGCCTGTCGCCACGCAGGTCCGCCCGATATTTCCCGTATTGGAAGGAATCTCCGGCTCCAGCAGGACAATATTGATTCTACTCATGGTTCTGTTCTTCTTTCAGTCTCCGCACAAAATCTCCCAGACGCACCAGCGCCACCTTCAGATCCTCCAGAGAATACGCATAGGAAATACGCAGAAATCCCTCGCCGCATTTACCGAAGGCGGAACCCGGAACGACTGCAACCCGTTCCTCCTCCAGAAGGCGGGTGGCAAACTCTTCCGAGGTCATGCCAAATTCCTTGATACATGGGAACACATAAAAAGCACCGAAAGGCTCAAAGCAGGGCAGGCCCATTTCCCGGAACGCATGCATCAGATAGCGGCGGCGGCCGTTATAGGCCTCCCGCATCTCAGCCACATCCCCGTCCCCTCGGCGCAGCGCCTCAACGGCGGCATACTGGCTGTTGGTGGGGGCACACATGATGGCATACTGATGAATCTTCGTCATCTGTTTGATGATCTCAGAGGGGCCGCAGACATAGCCCAGACGCCAGCCGGTCATGGCATAGGCCTTTGAAAAACCGTTAATGGTCAGAGTCCGCTCTTTCATGCCCGGAAGGCTGGCAATGGAAACATGCTCTGAACCATAGGTCAGCTCCGAATAAATCTCATCAGAGAGAACAATCAGATCCTTTTCAATAATAACCTCCGCAATGGCCTCCAGATCCTTCCTGGTCATGATCGCTCCGGTGGGATTATTGGGGAAAGGCAGCACCAGAAGCTTGGTCCTCCCGGTAACAGCCTCCCGAATCTCCTCCGGAGTCAGACGGAATTCATTTTCCGCCTTTAATTCGATGATCTTCGGCACACCGTCTGCCAGAATTGCACAGGGCAGATAGGAAACATAGCTGGGCTGCGGGATCAGAACCTCCTCTCCCGGGTTCAGCAGGGCACGCATGGCAATGTCAATGGCCTCACTGCCGCCCACCGTAATCAGGGTCTCATGATCCGGATCATATTCCAGGTTGCACCGACGTTTCAGATAACGGCAGATTTCCTGACGCAGTTCCTTCAGACCGGCATTGGAGGTATAAAAGGTACGTCCCTTTTCCAGGCTGTAAATACCCTCGTCCCGGATGTGCCAGGGCGTATCAAAATCCGGCTCACCCACCCCCAGGGAGATCACGTCATCCATCTCATTTACAATATCGAAAAATTTCCGGATACCGGAGGGTTCGATTTGAACAACTTTGTCGGAAAGTGGATTTCTCACGGTGTCACCAGCATCCTTTCGTCTTTATTTTTCTTGGCAAAAATCGTGCCGTGGTCCTTGTACTTTTTCAGAATAAAGTGGGTGGCAGTACTCAGTACAGAATCCAGTGTGGAAAGCTTGTCGGAAACGAAACCGGATACCTCTTTCAGAGTTTTGCCCTCCAGAATCACCATCAGATCATAGGCGCCGGAAATCAGATATACCGAGCGCACCTCGGGATAATTGTAAATCCGTTCCGCAATGCTGTCAAATCCCTGCCCTCTCTGGGGTGTCACACGAACCTCAATCAGAGCTGTCACCTTGTCTGCACTGGTCTTGTCCCAGTCAATCAGGGTGTGATATCCACAGATGACCTTTTCCTGCTCCATTTTGCTCACTTCATTTGCAATGGTCACTTCATCCGTTCCCAGGATCACAGCCAGCTCCTTCAGATCAATCCGGCTGTTTCTCTCCAAAAATGTTAAAATCTGCTCTCTCATTTTATGCAATCTCCTAATTTATAAATTTCATCCTTCTGGGGCCTGTCCAGATAACGACAATTCCCCTGATTATATAAAATCCTGTCATTCCCGTCCGTGGTCCTGCCGATCACTTCCGCAGGAATCCCTGCGCGGTTCAGCCGGTCCGCTGCTCCGTATCCGTCATGGGTTCCCACCAGAAGCGCTCCATAGGACTGAAGATAGTAAGGATTCATATCAAAAAATTCACAGATTTCCACCGTCTCCTGACGGATAGGAATCCTCCGGACATCAACCATAAGTCCCACACCCGCCGCATCCGCCATACGCCAGAGCCCGGAAAAGACTCCCTGGGATCCCAGCGGAAAGATCGCAGCCGCTCCAGCCTTTCTGGCTTCCTCAAGCTCCTTCGTGGTATCAATAAGGGACGCAAACTCGCCGGCCTGCCGGATCATCGCCCCGGGAAACCTTGTCAGAAGCAGAGATTCCCGGTTTTTGACCGCCTGCACGGTTCCGGAAAGACCGATCCATTTCGTCAGAATCAGCTCCATTCCCGGCTCCAGCAGGGATTTTTCTGTTTTTTTCATGCTTCCTCCCGGTATTTCTGTCAACAGGGATAAGGAAAAGCCAATTGCAATGAGGCTGGCTCCTTACAACCGGCTTTTCGCCCTGTTCTTTCCTGTCAATGTTCTGAGAAACGCTGCCCGCTCCTTTAGAAGAATTCCTCAATCATCTCGCCGCTCTCCGCTGGCGGTTCTTCTGCAGGTTCCTCCGCCGGCTCCTCCGCGGGTTCCTCTGCCGGAATCTCCTGGGGCGCTTCCGTCACAGGCTCCTGAACCGGTGCCTCTGTCACAGGCTCCGGTACCGGCTCCTGGGCCGGTGCTTCTGTCACAGGCTCATCCACCGGCGCTTCTGTCACAGGCTCTGTCTCCCGGGTACCCGCCCCGTTTTGAATCACATTCTGTACAGCGTCCAGATCTCCGCTGGCAATGGCATTCTGCATGGCAGCCGCCACATTGGGATCATCCGAAAGGACTCCTACTTCATAGGTAGCCTGGGTAGGCTGGTAACTGCTGGAATTCACCTGCTCCACCGTTGTCTCACCATTATAGGTGGTATATTTCCAAAGAACCGCTTCCAGTCCGTCATGAGGCGACTGTACCTGGTTCAGATACCCGACATTCTGATCGTACTTCGCCACCAGCTTCACACCGGATGCCGGCACGGAACTCAGCGGTTCGCTGACAAATTCAATGTATCGGTCTGCCGGACGGGTTTCCTGACCGAAAATTTGGAAGGTCAGCTCTCCGCCCCAGGCCCATCCTTCTATGTAGATGGGGGCA
The DNA here is from genome assembly GCA_034101475.1 of Candidatus Limivivens sp. Lineage (GTDB taxonomy): Bacteria > Bacillota > Clostridia > Lachnospirales > Lachnospiraceae > Limivivens. Next base: position 7,180 of record JAXEJQ010000114.1, on the reverse strand, counting down.
TCCGTATTATTCCGGAAACAAAAATCCATCAGGCCCTCGGCAATGGCCGCATCCTTCGACGGATCCACATAGCTCACGGTCATGGTATGGTTATGGCGCTCCAGAACCTCCAGCTCTGCCTTCAGAACTGCATTGTACAGCGTCGTGGATACCTGGCAGATACCGCCTCCATAACTGTCCACCACCTGGCCGCTCTCATAGGAGGGCGCCAGCTCATAACCATTTTCCGGAGTAAAGGGCGTAACGGCTGCCGTCACAGAGAAAGATTCTCCCGGCATCAGCAGATGACCGTTCAGCTTCGCAGCTCCTATTTCCACATTGACATTCCGCCCATAGCTGGAACCATAATAAGTCGTGGCACTGCCAAGCAGATCCGTAACCTTGCTGAGCTCCTCCTCAGAAATCTCCGGTTCGTCCACCACCGCAGAGAGAACAATCTCACCATTAGCGGCTCCCTGGTTCTCCTCCAGATAATTCATCACTGTCCGGACGGATTCTTCCTGATTCACCACAATCCCGGTTTCACCGCCGCTGATCACGAAATTTCCGTACTCGTCCCTGCTTAAGCTCCCTTCGGTAGCCTCACTGTCAAATTCCTGAGCCACCCTTTCCACGAAATCCTCCACAGCCGTCTGATCCGGCTCATAGGTCAGCTCATACTTTTTCGTTTCATGCTGCAGATCCTTTGTATCTTTATACCGTCTGACAATATTCCCTGACTTTCCAAGGCTCACTGCTTCTTCCACAACCCCGGTGTTTTTCCAGGTAAGTCCGAAATCCTCCGCCGTTGCTGTCAGTTCCTGGTCTCCCACCTTCACCCGGAAGCCTTCACCCTGGGAGTCCCTGATTTTTTGATTGACAGCAGCTTTCGCCTCCTCTGCTGTCATGCCGGATACGTCCACATCCCCGATCCATACGCCCTGACTGATCGTATCCGTGTCCGAAGCTGCATACGCCTGTACATCTCCAAGAAAAACAGAGACGGCAAACAAGCCGGCTGCAGCAGCCAGAACCAACGCTCTTCCCTTCATATTCATACTCCTTCTATGCACTAAATCAGATAACCAATGATCATGGGAACAATCATCGCAATTACCAGAAGGCCACAGATCACCCCTGCAATAATCCGCTTTGTTTTATTGTTATTGAAATTCATCATCAATCCTTCACCTCTTTATTCGGCCATAATTCAGAATGATTCTGTCAATCATCTTTGATGCCTGACTTTTCGTCAGGGAGTCCACAGAAACATCCAAGTCTATTCTATGATATTTTGCCAGATCTAGCAAGTAAAGTTTTTGTGAAATTGTGATTGGAGCCTCTTTTTTTACTTTGTAAATCAACGGTCGGGACAGAAACGCCTCCGGTTCCAGCTCCTCATAGCGCCGTCCCAGTTCCTGGTACAGCCTGGCTGCTGCTATGGCGTCATAGCTGGCCCTGTGCTTTTTCTCCTGCGCAATGGAAAAATACGCGCATAAGGCATCCAGCCTCCGGCTTGGCAGATCCGGCATGAACTTCCGCGCAATTCTCAGGGTATCGATTCCGCTCTTTTCAAACTCCTTTCCCAACCGGCAGGCACTGCATTTCAAAAAGCTGTAATCGAACAGAATGTTATGGCCCAGAATATCCCAGTCCCCGCAAAATTCCAGAAAGCCCTCCATGGCTTCCCTGACCGGAAGCCCGGAAGCTGCCATCTCCGGCGTAATCCCCGTAAGGGCCTGAATTTTTTCCGGAATCGGGACACCGCTGTTTACAAAGACTTCATAGATTTCCGTGGCCCGGCCGTTCTCCATCCGGACTGCGCCGATTTCCAGAATCTGATCTTCCTTCGGATCCAGTCCTGTGGTCTCCAGATCCACGGCAATATAAGCTGTTTTCATTGCTTGTTCTCCGCTTTCTTTCGCTTCTTTTCTTTTTTGTAACCGTTCAGAGCCAGTTACCTTTTTTCTTTATATTTTTCTTTATATTCCAGGCAGTACTCAGTCAGAAAGCATTCTTCACATTTCGGACTTCTTGCAAAGCAGATCTGCCGTCCGAAGGTAATGATCTGGATATTATACAAAATCCAGTGATCCTTCGGCAGAACCTTCATCAGCTCGTACTCCACCTTTTCCGGATCATCCTCTCTGGCAAGCCCCAGCTTTTTCGAAATGCGCTTCACATGAGTATCCACCACTACACTGGGCTGATTGAAAATATTGCCCCGGATCACATTTGCTGTTTTTCTGCCCACTCCCGCCAGCGCAGTGAGCTCCTCCAGGGATTCCGGAACTTCACCTCCGTGCCGCTCCAGAAGGGCCTGACAGCAGGCAATGATATTTTTCGCCTTGTTGTGATAAAATCCCGTGGAATGAATATCCTGCTCCAGTTCCTTCAAATCTGCATTTGCGAATTTCTCCACCGTATCATATTTTCGGAACAGATCTGCCGTCACCAGATTCACTCTGGCATCCGTGCACTGGGCGCTCAGCATGGTGGCAATCAGAAGCTGCCAGGGTGTTTCATAGTTCAGATAACATTTGTATTCTCTCGTATAAGCTTCATCCAGAAGATCCAGAATCGCCTTTGTTCGCTTGGTCATAATTCCTCCGTATTCTCTGTCAGCCCTCAGGGTCCGGGCAGGAAACCCGGCAGACAGCCGCATCCCCGTTCAGCGGATTTCGTCTGCGGTAATCAAACAGCACCCAGGCACCATCACTGAAAATTTCCAGATGTGTCATGTGCATCAGCTGTCTTGCCTGATAAGGTTCCTCATACTTCAGGTAACGGTGTTCTCTGGCCTCCTTCTGATAGAAGGCATAAACCGCATCTTTCTCCTTGCAGGGGCTTCCGGCCCATTCCGGACGGCTTTTGCTGTTCTCCCGCAGATACAGGTCATAGAGGAGACAGTCTTCACAGACTGCCCGGCTGCATCCCGGCACTTCCAGAGCAAATTCCCGGAGAATGTTCAGACGGCCCATCCGGGAATGGCTCTGCCCGGTATAGCCCTTCTCTTCATAAAATGCCGCCAGGCTTTCATACATGGAAAAAGCATCCGGAAACAGTGGCTCCAGATATTCCATGGTATGGGCAAACTGGCTGCTGTTATAGTATACTTCCACCATCTCTTCCACAGACTTCAGTTTCAGCAGGTCCTCATAGGAAATCCAGCCGGATTTCAGTACCTCATAAGGCGCCCGCGCCCGATACACAATTCCGAATTCTTCCGCTTTCTCATGCATTCCGGAGCCTTTCAGTACTTTCAGGAATCCCAGCTGAAGCTGCTGGGGCTTCAGCGCATACACATCGTTAAAGGAACGCCGGAAGCTTTCCAGATCCTCGTAGGGAAGTCCCGCAATCAGATCCAGATGCTGATGAATATTTTGCCCCTGCTGCACCCTGCACACCGCCCGAACGATTTTTGAAAAATCCGCATTTCTGGAAATTGCTTCCAGCGTTCTGGGGTTCGTGGACTGTACGCCGATTTCCAGCTGAGCCAATCCCGGACGGAAGCTGTTCAGAAGCGCCAGCTCCTCCTCATTCAGCAGGTCCGCTGAGATTTCAAAATGAAAGTTTGTAATTCCATTATCATGTTCTTTGATATAACGCCAGATTTCCATGGCATGGGAATGCCTGCAGTTAAAGGTCCGATCCACAAATTTCACCTGGGGAACTCCATGATCCAGGAAAAACTGCAGCTCCTCCTTCACCAGGGAGACACTCCGAAAGCGCACCCGCTTATCGATGGAAGACATGCAGTAACTGCAGGAAAAAGGACAGCCTCTGCTGCTTTCATAATAAATAATCCGGTTCTGAAAAGCCGTTAAATCCTGATACATAAAGGGCAGCTCATCCATGGACAGAAGCGGTCTGGACGGATTGACACAGATCCTGCCCCGTTTATCACGCCAGGTGATCCCCGCCGTCCCGGCCGGATCTGCCCCCAAAACCAGCTCCCGAAAGGTCTCTTCTCCTTCGCCGTTCATAACCAGCTCCACCTGGGGAAACTCCTGCAGAAAAAGTCCGGAATCATAGGAAACCTCCGGGCCTCCGACCCATATCCGCACCTCTGGCAGCACCTGCTTCAGCTCCGGAATCAGCGCCCGGACATATTCGATATTCCAGAGATAGCAGGAAAAAGCCGCGATGTCCGGTTTTTTTCGATACAGATCCGCAAGAATAGTCTCCCGCAGATGATTAATGGTATATTCCGCAATTTCAACCTGCGCAGCAGAAATATCCGCGTCGGAGCCACCTGTACAGGCCTGCAGGCCATCTGTGGGGCTTCCGGTGTCCGCACAGGCCTGCAGGCCGCATCCATGGTTTCCGGCGTCCACATAGGCCTTCAGGCCGTAAACGGCCAGATTGGAATGAATATATTTTGCATTGATGGCAATCAGTAAAATTTTCATGAACAGATCCTCTTCACTTGCGCTTTCGCCATGCACGAAATAAGTTTTTTGGCGCTCTTCTCTTCCTTCGCCATGCCCCACTCGGGCGCCTTCGGCTCCCTCGTTCGCGGGCTTCGCCCTATGCTCTCCGACGACGCCGGGTGCGTCTGCAAGCAGACCCTCCGGCTCTGTCGGAGAGCGCATGGCTCATGGCCTACGCGGACATTATACCACAGTTGGGGGAATGCGGAAACCGGAAAACTGTAATTTCCTTTATCATCAAAAACGGGCTTGCCAGGTATCGCACCTGATAAGCCCAACTGATACAGCATTCCTCTCATCTGACCGGGCAGGAATCCCGGATCTTCCTATTAATACGTGCAGATCTCCACATACGTCAAAGGCGGAGCTGCTGCCGCCTACAGCACTTTACTTCCGTTTGCCGTCAGTTTGAAGCGAGCTCCCAGGATTTCTGCCGCACCTCTGCACATCATCATCCTGCCAAGAAAGATTTCGAAATATTCGTACATGGTACAAATCGTTTCATCAATCTGCAGATTCAGTGTAATGGTTTCTTTTTCTTTACTCACCTTCAGCTTTGCCCCGGTTACCGCATAGTTGACCCGGTCATGAATATCAAAAGCCGCCATCTCTTTATTGCGAACGCGGTTTCTCCGCACATCAGTCTTATCCGCAATAATCAGAGCCGCTGAAACCGCATCCACGGCTCCCCCGGTAGATTCATCGTGGTTTCCGATGGCCGAAACCACCGTAACCCGGTCTTCCAGTGGCATATCTGTTTTTTTCAGAATTTCATTCGCCAGCAGTGCCCCGTATTCCGCATGCCGTGATCGGTTGATCACATTTCCGATATCATGCAGAAAGCCTGCAGTTTTTGCCAGTTCAACCGCATGCTCTGTATAATCAAGCTTTCTCAAAACATAAGCAGCCCGCTCTGCCACCATTGCACAGTGAGCCGCCGAGTGATCTGTATATCCCAGTATCCCCAGATTCTGATTCCCTTTCTGTAAATAAGCAAGAACTTCCGCATTTCTTTTGATTTCCTGATAATCCAATAATGATTCCTCCTGCATTTCCGGCATTCACAGCCCATCTATGCTTCTATTTTATCCCCTGTTTCTTTTTCTATCATCATCTTCCTGTAAATCTTTTGTAAAGCGAGAAGAAATAATTTTAATTTTCCTGTTGACAAATCCATTTTTCTCTGGTATTATACTAAACGTACCGCAGATGCGGATACAAAATGCGCGAGTGGCTCAGTTGGTGGAGCGCGACCTTGCCAAGGTCGAGGCCGCGGGTTCGAGTCCCGTCTCGCGCTTTTTTTATTTGTCCGGAGGATTGCTGCTGTGAATCCTCCGTTTTTTTTTGCAGATAGACCCGATCATCTAAAATATATTTGCAGAGAGGTGCGCGCCATGTCTTCTATGACGCGCACCTCTGCCATTTTCCGAAATCATTATCTGCTGCTTACCGTTTGAAACCGGAAGCTTGATTTTTTACAGATTCTCTCCGTTGGATGCGATGACATCCCGGTAGAAATAAGCGGAGTCTTTCATGATCCTCTTCTGAGTCGCATAGTCCACATATATCATTCCGAAACGCTCTGAATATCCGTATGCCCACTCAAAATTGTCCAGAACAGACCAGGCGAAATACCCCTGCACATCCACGCCGTCCTCTGCCGCACGCTTCAGTTCCCGCAGATAACGATGCAGGAAATCAATCCGGCTGCTGTCATGCACTTTGCCGTCCAGAGCAATCCAGTCATGAGCAGCCATTCCGTTTTCTGTCACGTAGAAAGGTTTCTGATACCGTTCATACAGAAACTTCGGTCCCCAGTACAGACACTCCGGTGTCACCGGCCAGGTCATGGAGGTATGCGGGAAACCGTCATAACGCTTCACCCGAACAGGATCTCCGTTCTCATCCGCTTTTACAGTGACCGCATTGTAGATATTCTGCCCATAAAAATCCAGAGGCTGGGAAATCAGCGCCAGATCCTTTTCCGTCACCTTCGGGAAAAACTGTCCGAAGCGCTGCAGAATGTCTTCCGGATAATGTCCCAGAAATACCGGATCACAGCACAGAGCCACATCCCAGCTGCAGTCTCCGATGGTGGGACCTGCCGGACGGAAGGTTGCCCTTCTGGCTGCTTCAATATCCTCCGCTGTATTGGCAGCCGGCATATACAGAGCACCACAGGGCGCCAGTCCGATCCGGACATCCTGCACGGAAAACTCCCGCAGAGCCTCCACCGCCCGTCCATGGGCCTTCAGCACATGATGCCAGATGTGGAAATAGTCGGTAGGGCCCACCTTCAGCCCCGGCGCATGCTCGCCCGTCTGGTATCCCAGACCGACTGTACACTGCGGCTCATTTAAAGTGAAAAAGTCTGTTACACGGTCTGAAAAATGCTCCGCAATCACTTTCGCGTATTCATAAAACCATTCCGGTGAATCCGGATTCATCCAGCCGCCCCTTTTGTGAAGCTCATAGGGCAGATCCCAGTGATACAGGGTAAGATAAGGCCGGATCCCTTTTTCCAGCAGCGTATCAATCAGTCTGTCGTAATATTCCAGCCCCCTGGGATTGATTTTTCCGGTTCCCTCCGGAAGAATTCTGGCCCAGCTTACGGAGAAACGGTATGCCTGCAGCCCCATTTCCTTCATCAGGGCCACATCCTCCGCGTAACGATGATACTGGTCACAGGCAATATCTCCCGTATGATTTTCGTAAACATGTCCGCCGTCTCTGCAGAAAACATCCCAGATATTCAGGCCTTTTCCATC
>JAXEJQ010000113.1:0-14369 GCA_034101475.1 Candidatus Limivivens sp. | reverse complement strand
TATGTGAAAGCCATCAAAGGCAAAAAAACCGACAAGCGTGATGCGAAATGGATCGCTAACCTGTTCCGCTTTGATATCGTCAAAGCCTCTTTTATTCCCCCGGCAGACATCAGGGCTCTCCGTGAACTGTCCCGTTACCGTCTGAAACTTTCTTACATGCGTACAGCAGAGAAAAACCGTTACCAGAACAGCATGACGATTTCCCGTATCCGGATTGACTGTGTCCTGACAGACCCCTTCGGTCTTTCTGCCACCCGTATCATGGATTACCTGCTTTCCGATGAACCTTTTGATGAAGAAAAATGCCGTTCCCTGATCGACTACCGGGTAAAAGCTTCCAAAGACGAAGTCATGGATTCTGTCCATGGGTATCATATCCTAGAGGAACAAAAATTCAAAATGACCCATGCAAAATCCCACATTGATTTCATCAACAAGTCCATTGATGAGATTGAAGCAGAGCTTTTTCTCCGAAGCCGTCAGTATGACACTCAGATCAAACGCATTGCAACGGTTACCGGCATCACGGAGCTGTCCGCACTGTTCATCCTTTCAGAGATTGGTACTGACATGTCCGTCTTTGAGTCCGACAGGCATCTGTGCTCCTGGGCTGGACTTACCCCTGCGAATAACGAGAGTGCCAACAAGAAAAAATCTACCAGATGTTCCAAAGCGGGACAATATTTAAAACCGCTGCTCGTTCAGTGTGCTTTGGCATCTCTAAAAAGTAAGCACGAACCTTATTTTGCGATCAAGTATCAACGTCTCGCAAAACGCCGTGGCAAGAAAAAAGCAATCATTGCCATTGCAAGAATGATGCTTACCAGCATTTACCATATGCTGTCAAACAACGAAGATTTCCATCCGGATGACTACGAAGCCACTGTCAATCCACCGAAACAGAAAACAGTTATTCTTACTCTTGATAACACCCTTCAGTTCCTGAGAGAGCAGGGAGCTGACCCGGAAACATTAAAACTTATACAGCAGCAGTGTGCTGCACAAGTCCAATAAGCTTTAAAAAAAGACTTTTTCCACCAAGGGGAAAGTGCGCCCAAAATTCAGGTTATGGATTCACACTTTTTCCATTACAATTCCTCCTTCGGCACGGTGCCCACGAATTTAAGGTAGCTGAGTGCTTTTTCAGATGACAAGACCAGCTGGTTATACAGTTTCTTAATTTTCAGAGCTTCCAATGTTTGCTCTTTTGTCAAGATTCCGGCAGAATAGAGTGTAAAGGTGGTATATACATCATCATTGGCAACAGGACCATATACAAAGTCAAAAGCCTTGCCCTCTGGATCAACTTTGGACTGGAAACCACCACATTTCTTCCATGATATAAAATCATATGTTACCCTCCAAAACTCTTGCCGCAAGTTCCTGCTCTTCCTGCAAAGATCTGATCATCGTTTCAATATGTCTGCGCTTTTCGATCTGCTTGCGCAAGGCGTCAACATCCTGTTTGCGGATATATTGGGAAATGACTTTTTTTCCATCCCTGTATTTCAAATAATAATAAGTATTCCCGTTTACCTGCTTTTCAGATAGGGTTCCCTTTGGCAATCCGGCAAGCGCCTCCTGATACTTTTCCAACATATAATCGATTCTGCGCTTTTCCTGCAACACGGTACTGATTATCAGATTCATTGACCTCACCCAACTTTATTATACACAACAAATCCAAAAATATCAATATATTGTTGTGTAAATCCAGGGTTGTTTCATGAACTTTGAATGAGGTTTTTCCGCACCTAACTTCATTGATACGCTGTACAAGGAAACAAGAAGCTTCTCCATTATAACCCTTCATAGTCGAATGCCGGTATGAAACTTTCCTTCGCCGTCTCGCCTTCCTGAAGAAATCCGTTTTCCACTCCCAGTTCAACCGCATAATCCAGAAGGCGTTCATATTCCCTTTTTGTTACCTTCCGGTTCAGCTCCGGAAAATCCTTCAGCCGCTCCGCCTTTTCCACAGGCGTATACTGATTCATCAGACTGATCCAGACCCGGTTTCCGTAGGTTTCATACACATAGCGAAGAACTTCCCTGGCATTTTTCACATGCCCCGGAAGCAGCAGATGCCGGACAATGGTTCCCCGCTTCATCATCCCATCCTCATCAAACATGGCCTCCCCGGTCTGGCGCACCATCTCCGCCAAAGCCTCCTTCGCTCTCTGGGGATAATCCCAGGCCCTGGAACAGCAGGCTGCCAGCTCCGATTCCATATATTTAAAATCCGTCAGATAAATGTCGATCCAGCCCTCCAGCATACGCAGTGCTTCCACACTTTCGTAGCCGCTGCAGTTGTATACTGTGGGAATTGTCAGCCCCTGTCCTCTCGCCAGCTTCAACGCCTCCAGAATCGACGGTGCATAATGGGTCGGCGTTACCAGATTGATATTGGCCGCATGCTTTTCCTGCAGCTCCAGAAAAATCTCTGCCAGCCGCTTTGTGGTGATTTCCTTTCCGGTCTGCGCCCTGGCAATCTCATAGTTCTGGCAGTAAATGCATCCCAGGGTACAGCCTGAAAAAAACACCGTCCCGGAACCTGTGGTTCCGGAAATACAGGGCTCCTCCCACATGTGCAGAGCCGCCCTTGCACCGAAAATCCTGGCATCCATCCGACAGAAGCCCTTCTGTCCTGCCTGCCGGTTCACCCCGCATTGCCGGGGACACAGCCTGCAGCTTTGATAACTGTTGTTTAAAAAATCAGCGGACACATCTGCCTGCACCCGCTGATTTCCTGCAAATTCTTCTACTCGCAAAGCTTCGCTACCACCTGATTGATGATTTTTCCGTCAGCTTTCCCCTTCAGATCGCCCATAACGGCCTTCATGATCTGTCCTTTATTCTTCGTCGCCACAATATCCGCAAACTTCTCCGTCACATAAGCCTGGATTTCCTCCGCAGACATCTGCACCGGCGCATAGGATTTGATCACATCATAACGGAATCGGTATTCCTCCAGCAGGTCGGCGCGCTCTGCCGGACAGGTATCAATCTGTTCCTTAACGGTCTTCAGCTCTTTTAAAATCGTCTGATCCACCATCTCTGCCGGAATATCCTCTCTGCAGCCCGCATCGATGCCCACCTTCTTTACTGCGGAAATCAGAGAAGAGATCGCCTCTTTTCTGGGTTTATCTTTTGCCTTCATAGCGACAACCATATCTTTTCTCAGGGTTTCTAAGTCCATTCTAAAAGCCTCCTTCATTCTGGGAGCGCTGCCGGAGAACATTTCTTTCTGCTCCGTCATTTACTCCTGCAATGGAATTATCATACCACGTTTTTTCCCAAAAAAACAGTCCTTCTGAAGCAGATTCTTATCCCTCATCCAGGCTGCGAAAAGCCTTTCTTTTCCTTCCTGGATACGACGCCTGTCGTTACTTTTCATCACATACCTGAAAAATATAAAATTTCAGGTAGTAAGACTCTTCTGCGGCCCACAGAATCGGATGATCCGGAGCCTGTGTCCGGTATTCCACCTGCCGCAGCCGTTTGTGCACATTTCTGGCGGCCTGATGGATCGTCTGGGTAAACAGCTCATAGGTCATAAAATGGGAACAGGAGCAGGTGGCAAGGAAACCGCCGTCCCGAATCAGCTTCATGGCGCGCAGGTTGATTTCCCGATATCCTTTCGTGGCATTTTTAACGGAATTCCGGGACTTTGTAAAGGCAGGCGGATCCAGAATAATCACATCGAACTTCTCTCCCTTTGCTTCCAGCTCCGGAAGGAGGTCAAAAACATCCGCGCACAAAAACTGTACCCTGTCCTCAAGCCCGTTCAGTTTTGCGTTCAGACGGGCCTGCTCCACCCCAAGCTCAGAGGCATCCACCCCAAGAACGCTGTCTGCCCCTGCGATTCCCGCATTCAATGCAAAAGACCCGGTATGGGTAAAGCAGTCCAGCACCTTTGCGCCGGGGCAGAGCTTCTGAATTGCCAGGCGGTTGTACTTCTGATCCAGGAAAAAGCCTGTTTTCTGGCCGTCCTTTACGTCCACCATGTATTTTACACCATTCTCCACGATTTCCACATTCGTGTCAAATGGTTCTCCGATAAAGCCTTTATACAGCTCCATTCCTTCATTTTTCCGAACCTTCGCGTCGCTCCGTTCATAGATTCCGCGGATCAGGATCCCGTCTTCTGCCAATACTTCCTTCAATGTCTTCAGAATCACCGGTTTCAGCCGGTCGATTCCCAGAGCCAGAGACTGAACCACCAGCACATCCGAAAATTTATCTATCACAATTCCCGGAAGGAAATCCGCTTCTCCGAAAATGATGCGGCAGCTGCTGGTATCTACGGTCTTCTTCCGGTAGTCCCAGGCTTCCCGGACGCGCATCTTTATAAATGCTTCATCAATTTCCTGATCTTTGTTTCGGGTGAGCATCCGGATGCGGATTTTGGAGCTGCGGTTGATATAACCCCGTCCCATGCCAAAGCCGTCAAAATCATGTACCATTACGATATCTCCGTCCTCAAAGTCACCCAGAACGGATTCAATTTCATTATCAAAAACCCAGAGGCCTCCGGCCTTTAAGGTCCTGCCCTCACCTTTTTTCAGTGTTGCAACTGCTGTGCCCATTCTTGTTCCTCCCTTTTACGCTGAAAGCACCCTGTGAAAACAACCTCATCCCAGGACTGCTGACTTTCTTATCTGTGGATGCCCACGCTCATCTATTTTAGCATGCTCCAGGCATTTTTGCAGTATTTTTCTGCGGATATATCTATGGAGCACGCAAAACACGGGCAAACAGCCATCCTGACAGGAGGGATTTTATACGGACAGTTTCATACCATCGATCAGCGTGCGTGCCGCCATGGAAAGATACGCATGTGGATTGTATACAGCGCAAATTTCCGATTCCAGCCCGACATCCCCAATCCGGTATACCTGGATTCCACTTTTTTCCTTTCCATCCAGCATTCCTCCTGCCGATGCCGGAAAAATCGCAATCCCCATTCCCGACATGGCCCATTCCAAAGAGGTCCGCGCATCATCATTTTTGCAGAAACAGACGGGCTGCACACCGGCATGGGCAAACCGCTCTGTCAGAATCTGTTCCCAGCGGCGATAGATGATCAGCGGCTGTCCGGCCAGTTCCTGTATTGCGACAACACCGCAGATTCCGGACATGCTGCTTCTGGCTGTACCGTTTTCATTCAAAGACACCTCCATCCCCAGGTCCTGTTCTCCTTTTGCAGTTCCCGTAAAAAATCCGGCATGCCCGGCAGCCAGCATCGGTTCCCTTGCCAGCTTCACCGCCTCCAGCCCCTCCCCGGAAAAAGGGGTCCGCACCAATCCCACTTCTATCCGATTTGCCCGGACCTGCTCCAGAATCTGATAGGTATTTCCCTCGTATATTTCATACCGGATCTGCGGAAACTTTTTATGAAAGGGCACGATCCATTTTTTCAGCAGCAGTGCCCCCACAGAGGACACAACCCCAAGGCGCAGAGTCCCTGCGTTTCCCTGGCGGTAATCCTGCATTTCCTGGGCAGTGGTCTGGGCAAGCTCCAGCATGGCTCCCGCTCTTTCATAAAAAATGCGGCCCGCCTCTGTCAGCTGAATTTTCCGGGAACCCCGTTCAAAAAGCACGCATCCCAGCTCCTGCTCCAGAAGCTGCATCTGGCTGCTCAGCGGCGGCTGGGACATATTCAGCTTCCGGGCTGCCGCTGAAATGGTTCCCGCATCCGCCACCGCCTTAAAATAATATAATTGCTTCAGCTCCATTTGATCCTCCCGCCATCAATCTGATTTTTGCCTTAACATTTCCCTGCATCTGTCTCCAGAAAGCAGCTTACCATTCTCCAGAAAACAATATACCATATTTTTTTCGTATGGAATCCATATAAAACTAATTATTTTCATATAACTTTATTTATGATAAGGTATAGAAGAAGAAATTGCAATGCAAGAAAAGGAGAAGATTATGAAAAAACTTTTCGTCTTCCTGAAAGACTACAAGAAAGAAACCGTGCTGGCTCCGCTGTTCAAGCTTCTGGAAGCTTCCTTTGAGCTGTTCGTGCCTCTGGTGGTTTCCGCCATTATCGATACGGGAATTGCCGGGCAGAACAGAGGCTACGTTGTGCGCATGAGCCTGGTGCTGGTGGCTCTGGGTCTCATCGGCCTGGTCTGCTCCGTGACAGCCCAGTTTTTTGCCGCAAAAGCCGCCGTCGGATTCGCCACCGGCCTGCGCCATACGCTGTTTTCCCATATTCAGAGCCTGTCCTTCACAGAAATGGATACCATCGGGACCTCCACTCTGATTACCCGGATGACCAGCGATGTCAATCAGGTGCAGTCCGGCGTAAACCTTGTCCTGCGTCTGTTTCTGCGCTCGCCCTTTATCGTATTCGGCGCCATGATTATGGCTTTTACCGTAGATGCAAAAGCCGCTCTCATTTTTGTGGTGGCCATCCCGCTCCTGTCTGTGATTGTATTCGGCATTATGCTGATTACCATGCCGCTTTACAAAAGAGTGCAGGCAGGACTTGATAAAGTTCTTGGTATTACCCGGGAAAATCTTACCGGCGTCCGGGTCATCCGCGCTTTTAACAAAGAGGAGAGCGAGCGGGAACGTTTTGAAGAAAGCAATGAAGCCCTTACGGCTCTGCAGAAATACGTCGGAAAAATTTCCGGCCTGATGAATCCGCTCACCTATATCATCGTAAACAGCGCCATTATCGCACTGGTTTATACAGGCGCCATTCGTGTGGATGCCGGTCTGCTGACCCAGGGACAGGTGGTGGCCCTGGTCAACTACATGTCCCAGATTCTGGTGGAGCTGGTGAAGCTGGCAAACCTGATCATTACCGTGACAAAGGCCATCGCCTGCGGAAACCGAATTGAAACCGTTCTGGAAATCCGTTCCAGTATGACCGACCCGTATGCTGATCAAAATATTCCTTCTTCCCGGAATATCGGTTCGCAGTCTGATGCCTTCCCCGGCGAAGTACCCGCGCACCAGCATGCCGGCAAAACACCCGCCGTTGTCTTTGACCATGTCACCCTGACCTATCAGAGCGCAGGGGCTCCCTCGCTGACCGACATTTCCTTCACTGCAGCCAGAGGAGAGACCATCGGAATCATCGGCGGAACCGGATCCGGAAAATCCTCCCTGGTGAACCTGAGTCCCCGCTTCTATGATGCCACAGAGGGCACTGTCCTGGTCAATGGCATCAATGTAAAGGAACAGAACCTGGAAAGCCTCCGGGAACGCATCGGCGTTGTCCTGCAGAAAGCCGTTCTTTTCAAGGGAACCATTGCGGAAAATCTGCGCTGGGGCAAACAGAACGCCTCCGAAGCAGAGCTCTGGAAGGCTCTGGAAACTGCCCAGGCCAGAGAATTTGTGGAGAAGAAGGAGGGCGGACTGAACGCGCCGGTGGATCAGGGCGGAAAAAATCTTTCCGGCGGCCAGAAGCAGCGTCTGACCATTGCCAGAGCCCTGGTTCGCGATCCGGAAATTCTGATTCTGGACGACAGTGCCTCTGCCCTGGACTTTGCCACCGATGCCAGTCTGCGCAAAGCCATCCGGGAGATGGAAAGCCATCCAACGGTTTTCATCGTCTCCCAGCGGGCCTCTTCCATCCAGTACGCTGACAAGATCCTGGTTCTGGACGATGGAAAAGCCGTAGGCATCGGAACCCATGAGGAACTCTTAAAGAGCTGCCCCACATACCAGGAAATATATTATTCTCAGTTTAAGAAGGAGGAAATCGGACAATGAGCATCAAAAAGAATACCCGTCAGAAAGAAACCTTAAAAAAAGTCCTCCGTTATCTGAAAAAATACCGGATTTATCTGATTCTCTCGATTCTGATGGCCGCGGTTACCGTAACTCTGACCCTGTATCTGCCCAGGCTCACCGGAAACGCCATCGATCTGATTCTCTCCAAAGGTCAGGTGGATTTTCCCGGCGTCTTCCGGATTCTGATTCAGATGGGCATCTGCATTCTGGTCACAGCCTTGGCCCAGTGGGTTATGAACATTTTCAATAACAAAATGACCTACCAGATCGTCCGGGACATCCGCAATGAAGCCTTCCGTAAAATCGAAATTCTTCCGCTGAAATACATTGACGCCCACTCCTATGGAGAAATCGTCAGTCGGGTCATTGCCGATGTGGACCAGTTCGCAGACGGCCTGCTCATGGGCTTCACTCAGTTTTTCACCGGAGTTGCCACCATTCTGGGAACCCTGGGATTCATGCTTTCGATCAATGTAGGGATTACCTTTGTGGTTGTACTGATTACCCCCCTTTCCTTTTTCGTGGCGGGCTTTATCGCCAAACGGACTTATTCCATGTTTAAGCTCCAGTCCGAAACCCGGGGAGAACAGACAGCGCTCATTGAGGAAATGATCGGAAATCAGAAAGTAGTCCAGGCCTTTGGCCATGAAGACGAATCCCTTGAGAAATTTGATGAAATCAACGGCAGGCTGCAGAAATGCTCCCTCCAGGCCATTTTCTTTTCTTCCCTGACAAACCCCTGCACCCGGTTCGTCAACAACCTGGCTTACGCAGGCGTCTGCATTACCGGCGCTCTGGCTGCCATTCAGGGCCGGCTCACGGTTGGACAGCTCTCCTGCTTTTTAAGCTACGCGAACCAGTACACCAAGCCCTTCAACGAGATTTCCGGCGTCATCACGGAGCTGCAGAACGCCATCGCCTGTGCCGGACGGATTTTTGACCTCATCGAAGAGACACCCCAGATTCCGGAAAAGGAAGATGCCGTTGTATTGAATCCGATCAAAGGAAATGTCAGCCTTTCCGACGTTTCCTTCTCCTACGTGCCCGGACAGAAGCTGATCGAGCATTTCAGTCTGAATGTGCGGCCCGGACAGCGTGTGGCCATCGTCGGTCCCACCGGCTGCGGAAAAACCACTGTCATCAACCTTCTGATGCGGTTCTACGACGTCAGCACCGGGAAAATCTGTGTGGAAGGCAAGGATATCCGGGACGTTACCCGCAGAAGCCTCCGGGCAGGATACGGCATGGTTCTCCAGGATACCTGGCTGAAATCCGGAACCATCCGGGAAAACATCGCCATGGGAAAACCGGAGGCCACAGAAGAGGAAATCATCGCCGCGGCCAAAGCCTGCCATGCCCACAGCTTTATTATGCGGCTGCCAAAGGGCTACGATACGGTAATTACCGAAGATGGCGGAAGCCTTTCCCAGGGTCAGAAACAGCTTCTGTGCATCACCCGTGTCATGCTCTGTCATCCGCCCATGCTGATCCTGGATGAGGCTACCTCCTCCATCGATACCAGAACCGAACTGAAAATCCAGAATGCCTTCGCGAAGCTTATGGAAGGGCGAACCAGCTTCATCGTTGCCCACCGACTTTCCACCATCCGCGAAGCCGATGTGATCCTGGTGATGAAAGACGGTCAGATCATTGAACAGGGAAATCACGAAACTCTGCTGCAGCAAAACGGCTTCTACGCCCAGCTGTACAACAGCCAGTTTGCGGTATAGCTGCTTTCCTTTGTACGCCTGAGTGCAGATCTTCCGGCTGTTCTGCAGCAGTCAGCTGTCCGTAAAAAAAGCGGTTGTCTCTATAGACAGCCGCTTTTTCAGTCTTTTCCTCTGGCAATGCTTTTCCAGCTCTCTCTACTCTTCCTTTGCCAAAAGGAAAACCGTTGTCATAATGCATACAAATCCTGCAAAATCCATAAGCCCGAAGCTGGAATGAAGCCACACCACCATAAATACCGTGGCAGAAACCGGCTCCGTACTGGCCAGCATACTCCCCTTCACCGGGCCAATTTCCTTCACTCCCTGCAGATACATGGTAAACGCGATCACCGTACCTACGATGACAATCGCCGCCATAGCCGCCATACCCGGCAGATCCAGAGGCACCGCATCTCTCCATACTCTGCCGCCGATTCCCAGGACTGCACCGCCGATCAGCATGGCATAGCCCACCACCGGAATGCTTCCCCATTTTCGGATGATCCCCACCGGAAGCATGGTATACAGCGCAACCCCCACTGCTGCTAGGAGACCCCAGGTCAGCCCCTTTGTGGTCAGTACCATGCTTCCGATATCACCATGGGTCGCCAGCAAAAAGGTTCCAAGAACTGCCAGAAAGATCGCCGCTACCTCTCTCCTGTTCGGAAGCTTTCCGGAAAGGACACAGCTGACCACCATAATGAGAACCGGGCCTACATACTGCAGTACCGTGGCAGTCCCCGCATTGGAGTAAGAAATTGCCTTCATATATGCCAGCTGGCAGAACATCAGGCCTGCCACGGAAAACAGAATCAGCCGCAGGGCATCCCTTCTGTCCTTCCAGATCCCGGCCATGGCTTTCCGATCCTTCAGAAATCCCACCAGAATCAGAACAATCCCGGCTCCAATCATCCGCACCGTAGTCAGCCAGCTGGCATCCACCCCATAATTCATAAATAAAAACTGGCCGCAGGTCCCCGAAAATCCCCACAGAATTCCTCCGAATACGGTATACAAGATCCCTTTTACTGTATTCTGTCTCATTTTTTCTGTCATATTTTCACACTTTCCTTTTTCTATCGTATCTGTTCAGTACCTTCACAGATACGATTCGCAAACCCATAAAAATCGGCTGCGCCGATGGGGTTTGCTCACACCTGAATCATATTCTTACGGCCTCATCAGCAGGTGATTCGGCCTGTCCTGAACAGATACTTTTTAATTTCAGCATCACCGATCCTCTGATGGATTCGGTGCCGGCGTTTAAAGTGCTGTCCTGGCTGTATCGCCATTCTGCCCGGTATCTACAATAACAGACAAATTCAGAAAGCGCAACCTTCATATTCATTTTTTTCCCGTAGCAGCCCCGTACCAACTTGCTTTCTTTTTAAGTGAATGATAAAATGAGCCAAGGAACAATTTTCGGAAGTTTCTTTTATCAATACCGCCTGACGGCAGAAGGGAGAAAAATCATGAAAACCGGCTTAATTATGGAAGGCGGTGCTATGCGCGGCATGTACACCGCAGGCGTTACCGATGTCATGATGGAACATAAAATCAAAATCGACGGAGCAATCGGCGTCTCCGCAGGGGCTGTCTTTGGATGCAACTATAAATCCAACCAGCCCGGCAGAGTCATCCGCTACAACACAAAATACTGCCGCGATCCCCGGTACGCAAGCTTCCGCTCTCTCCTCAAAACAGGGAATCTCTACGGCGAACAGTTCTGCTACCATGAGCTGCCCGAAAAGCTTGATCCCTTTGACGCAGAAACCTTTCAGAATTCCCCCATGGAATTCTATGTCACCTGCACGGACGTCAATACCGGAAAAGCCGTTTACCACAAATGTAAAACGGGAAATGGCTCTGACCTGCAGTGGATGCGGGCCTCCGCATCCATGCCCATCGTTTCCAGAATTGTGCAGATTGACGGCTATTCTCTGCTGGACGGCGGCATTGCCGATTCCATACCGATCCGGTATTTTGAAAGCATCGGCTATACCCACAACATTGTAATCCTGACCCAGCCTGCCGGTTTTGTAAAGCAGAAAAACTCCATGCTTCCGGTGATCCGTGCAGCCCTGCGAAAATATCCAAATACTGTTCAGGCCGTCGCCGACCGCCACATCCGCTATAACGAAACCCTGGCCTATATTCAGAGCCGGGAACAGTCCGGTGATCTGCTGATCATTCGCCCCAGCCGTGCCCTGGAGGTCGGCGCCCGTGAAAAGGATCCTGAAAAGCTGAGAACAGCTTATGCTCTGGGCAGAAGCGACGCTGAAAAACGGATCAGAGAGATTGCGGCTTTCTGCCGATAGGCCGCCGGCGCTGTCTGTCAGAAACACCTGCCGGAAGCGCGTCACTCCGTAATCCGGATTTCTCCGTCCTTTACATATTTTCGCTCCATGTCATGGCGCAGCTTCCTGTTTTCCACCGTATCAAACAGGATGGAAAAATCGTAATCCTCCGGATAAAGCTCTGCCGCTGCCACCAAAAGCTTTACTCTCTTGTGACTGATCCAGATTTTCTTCCTGGGAAGCTGCACCCGCAGAATCCCTTTTTCATTCACCGGCTCACAGACAATACCTTTCTTTTTATCCGGATAGACCATCACACTGTCTCCCCGCTGAAATTTCTCCTGAAGACGCGGCTTGTTCCCGGTTTCCTTTCTCCGGATGTACCGTTTCACCGGCTCACCTGCCGAAAAATCCCGCGTTTGCCGGATTCCCTTCCCACACGCTTCTTCCGGCTGAAGCTTCATCCCGTCTTTCTTCTCCTCTTCCGTCTGATTTTTTCTTTCCGGAAGTACGGTTCTCACTTCTTTTTGCTCTCCATAAGCTGCCATTTCTGCTCTTTCCAGCATTCTTGCAGGCATTCCGAGCCTCCTTGCAATGGAAAACGCACAGCTCTCTCCGGCCTCCCCCTGCACAAGCTGATAAAGCGGCCGCAGACTTTCTTTATCAAAGGTCATTCTGGCATTCTGCACGCCTTCTGTCTTTTCTGCATACTGCTTCACTTCCGGATAGTGAGTGGTCGCCAGAAACAATGCCCCGCTTTGCCGGAGTTCCTCCAGAATCGCAACGGCGATTCCCATGCCTTCCGCAGGATCAGTCCCGGAACCCAGCTCATCCAGCACCACCAGGCTGTCACGGTCTGCCCGTTTCAGAATCTCCAGAACGCTGCGGATATGCGCGGAGAAGGTGGACAGATTTTCCGACAGACTCTGACCGTCTCCGATATCACAGAGAATCCAGTTATTCAGACAGATCTCTGCTTTTTCACAGGCCACATGAAGTCCGCACTGGGCCATCAGGCAGTTCAAAGCCACCGTTTTAATGGCCACCGTCTTACCTCCGGTATTGGGCCCGGTAATCACAATCCCCTGCACGGCTCCTCCGATTTCAAAGTCCAGCGGAACACTTACCCTGGGGTCCATCAGCGGATGCCGCCCTCTGACCAGACAGATCCGGCGCCCGGTGTTCATAATCGGCTTTGTCCCCTGGTATTCCATACTGAGTTTTGCTTTCGCAAAGACAAAATCCAGCTTCTCCATGATACGGAAATTCTGTTCGATCATTTCTTCCTTATCTGCCAGCATATCTGTCAATGTATACAGAATACGCCGTTCTTCATTTTCTTCCTCCAGCTTTGCCATTTGAAGTTCTTCAAAATATTTCGCCGCAGCGGAAGGCTCCAGAAACAGAGTGCTTCCTGTTGCGGATTTATCAATGACATTCCCCGCTATTTTATTTCTGTATTCCTTTTTCACCGGAATGCAGATATGGCCGTTTCGTACCGTGCTGAAGCTGTCCGACATCCAGCTTTTATTCGTCCGCAAAAGCTGCTCCGCTTTTTCCCGCATCCTGGCTTCCAGATCTTCAATCCGTTCCCGCAGAGTTTTCAAAAGTCTGGAAGCATAGTCGTCTACCTGTCCGTTTCGGATTTTCAGACTGATTTCTTCCCGGACATCCTCAAGGTCATTCAGATTCTCTTCGTAATAGGGCAGGCTCCATTCATAACGCTTGCCACGGTTCAGATAATCCTTCATCCGCCTCACTGCAGTCAAGGTTAATGCAATCTCTTCCAGCTGCTCCGGCATCAGACAACCACCCTGTCCGGCAGTGATCAGATATTCACGGACACCCTGAAGGGCTGCCACAGGCGGATTCCCGCAGCGTTCCAGCATCCACTTTCCTTCTGTCGTATCCCGGAGTCTGGCTTCCACCTCCGTCTCAGACAGGCTCGGCTCCAGCGCCCTGCACATTTCTTTCGCTTTTTCCGAACAGGCATAGCCTGCCAGTTTTTCCTTTATCTGGTCAAATTCCAATGTTTTTTCTATATTGATCATTTCCTGTCAAACCTTTCTGTTTCTGCATCTCGTTTCTGCATTCTGTTCCCGCATTTTCTTTCTGTGGTTCCATACCGATGTCCTGCCCGCAGGACCCTGTACGGGCAGAAAAAAAGCATGGCCATACAACCATGCTTTCCGCTGTCTCCTGTCAGGATCCGCAGCTTCCAGGATCCCTGGCCATACATCTCCTGTATGGCTGCCGAAATCCTTCCTGCCCAAAAGGTCTGCGAATCAAAAAGGGAGTGTGTCGTAAGCATTCGTAAGGCAGATACACCGGCGTAAGGGTACACCAAATCAGGGATCAGATTTCCGACTCTGCAGTTATCCGATCCACCTGCAAACGTCCCGTTTGCTGTTATCTCCGTTACTGAACACTTAACAAACACTTCTCCCCTTCCTGTGTTTTCTTATTCTTCTGATGCCAGGGTCAAAAGTCATAAACCACGGTGCGCTTGCGCATAAGTGGTTTTATGACTGATTGACCCGCCCCAATATGAGGATAAAAGTGGGACGAATGTCCCACGATATCCGAATATTGGGCAGGATTGTGGGAGTGC
>JAXEJQ010000112.1:0-8852 GCA_034101475.1 Candidatus Limivivens sp. | reverse complement strand
TTTTCGCATCAGTAGCTCTTACTGTTGGTTCCGTATGATATTATGATGGTTATTTCTTGTCCTGCTCTTTCTGGGCATCCTTGATTCTGTAGTAGTCTTCCATCTTCAGATTCAGGTGCACATATGAGTCAGGTTTTCGGTTGCTCAAGAGGCAAACCGTCTCAACATGATTTGTAAACGGGAAGAGATCATAGGGCCAGGCACCCTGCGCCCGGTATCCTTTTCCGCATAAATAGGCCAGGTCTCTGGCCTGCGTCTCCGGATTGCAGGAAATATAGACCACTTTCTCCGGTGCCAGGCGCACCACAGATTCCAGAAAGGCCTCGTCACTTCCGCTTCTGGGCGGATCCATGAAGACCACGTCCGCCTTTTCTCCGGCATTTGCCATGTCTACCATAAACTGACCGGCGTCTGCGCAGAAGAAGCGGATATTTTTTGTCTGATTTCGTTTCGCATTGGTAATGGCATCCCGGACGGCATCCTTATTCAGCTCGACGCCGATCACCTGTTTCGCATGGGGAGCCGCAATCAGGCCGATGGTGCCGATACCGCAGTAAGCGTCAATCACCGTTTCTTTCCCTTTCAGCCCTGCCAGTTCAATGGCTTTTCCATATAATTTTTCTGTCTGTACCGGGTTGATCTGATAGAAGGATCTGGCGGAGATCCGGAAACGGCAGCCACAGAGGACATCTTCGATGAAACCCTTTCCGTACAGCACATGCTCCTGGCTTCCCAGTACCATACTGGTTCCTCTGCCGTTGATGTTCTGAATAATGGTGGTGATCTCCGGATGCTTCGCCCGCAGAGCCTTCACAAAGTTGTTCCGGGAAGGGAATACCGGAGAAGCGGTCACCAGAACCACCATGATTTCTCCGGTGGCAAAGCCCCGCTTTACCAGTACGTGACGCAGCAGCCCATAGCCGGTGTCCTCGTCATACACGGAGATTTTAAAGGATTTCAGCATTCCGCGGATTGTAACAATAATTTCGTCAGCCTTCTGATCCTCGATCAGACAGGAATCCACCGGAACCACCCTGTGTGTCCCCTGCTCGTAAACGCCGGAAATGGGATTGTTTTTCCGGTCACGGTCAAATACCGCATGAACCTTGTTTCGATAATAATAAGGCGTCTCCATCCCGGTGATGGGATGCACCGGACAATAGGGCTTCAGCAGCTCCTTCACGCTTTTCTGTTTCCGTTTTAACTGTTCCTCATATTCCATGCCCTGATACTGGCAGCCGCCGCACTTCTTCGCACAGGGACATTTCTCCGGTTTCTTTCCTTCCATATAGCCCAACGGTCTCAGTGTTTCTGAGACTTTTCCTTTCTGAATTTTCCAAATCAATCCTTCTACAGCCAGATATTTAAAAGACCGATGACAAATCCGATCAGCGCGCCCAGATTGACAATCGTATCCAGCTCCTTTTTCATAACGGAAAGCACCAGCTTTTCCAGATCCTCCACACTCATTTCACTGATTTTCCTGGTGACAATCCCCTTCATATCGAATTTGCCCGCAAGATCCCCTGCCATGGACTGGATAAAGCTCTGATACAGTTTCCTGCAAAGCTCCGTCAGTTTCTCCCGGTTCAGGTGCACCGTTTCCAGAAGCTCCCCGACAGGCTTTTCCTCCAGAGAGGTCAGTTCTTCCTCAATGAGCGGACGAATTTTTTCTCCGCCCTCCTGCTGAATCCAGGTATTAATCCGTGCTCCCATGGGATCTGCAATGGAGGCAATCATCTGATCATTCACGAACATGGCAAGCATGCTTCCCTGAATGCTCTGCTTCACCGCTTCCGTTCCTTCGCTGACAATGACAGAACCCAGGTCCAGCTTTTCCGCTCCTTTTAAAATCCGATCCGTCACTGCCTGAACCAGGAGTTCCTTCTGCTCACCGCAGGTCTCTTCCTCCGCAATCTCCAGCAGAACCGTTTTCAGCGGAACATCTGTCTCCAGAAGCTTCTCCAGCTGACCTGCAATCCCATCTGACACCGCTTTTGTCATGGAATCCGAGCAGAGCACCTCTTTAAAATCCTCATCTGTAACCAGGACATCGCTCACCGCGTTCCCGATGGCTCCTGCAAGGGCCTTCTGCCGCTTGGGAATGATTCCGGGAGTGAAGGGCAGGACACGCCCTGCGACTTTCACCGGGTGATACGGATGAAACAGCATCTTCACCGCAATATAATTTGTAAAGTAACCAATGACGGCCCCGATCAGGGGACCTGAAATCACTGAAAGAAAACTCATCTTTACCGCTCCGTTTCTTTTGTAAATTCTGGTACAATTTTTCAATTTCCCGCCGCCTGCAAACAGCTTCCAGGGCTGACTCTGCCTGCTCCGTTCCCATGCTCCGGGGTTTCCTAATCATAGTGAACCCAAAGAAGAATCTTGTCAAGTCCTATTTCTTTCGATATAATGAACCAGGGGACAAATAGACATGAAAATCTGTGGCTGCATGGATTTTCATGTCCATGGGGCACACAGACCCATCTGTCAGGCAGCCCATCCAATGAGTTGCCAAACAATGAGAAAGCGAGGATTCCCGCATGATTTTAAATGTGAAAAATCTCAGTCACGGTTTCGGTGACCGTGCCATTTTCCAGGATGTTTCCTTCCGCCTTCTGAAGGGCGAGCACATCGGCCTTATCGGCGCCAACGGCGAAGGAAAGTCAACCTTTATGAATATCATTACCGGAAAGCTGATGCCCGATGAAGGAACGGTGGAATGGGCGAAAAATGTCCGGGTGGGCTATCTGGACCAGCACAGCGTCCTGGAAAAAGGCATGACCATCCGGGATGTTCTGAAATCCGCCTTTCAGTTCCTGTTTGAAATGGAAGAAACCATGAACCGGATGTTTGACCAGATGGCTGATGCCTCCCCGGAAGAAATGGAACGCCTGATGGAGGAAACCGGGACTTATCAGGATCTGCTGACCCAGCACGATTTTTATATGATTGATGCCAAGGTAGAAGAAATTGCCCGCGCCCTGGGTCTGGATGAAATCGGCCTGGACCGGGATGTGACAGAGCTCTCCGGCGGACAGCGCACCAAAGTCCTGATGGGCAAGCTGCTTCTGGAAAAGCCGGATATTTTGCTTTTGGACGAACCTACCAACTACCTGGATGAGAATCACATTGAATGGCTGAAGCGCTATCTGACCGGCTACGAAAACGCCTTTATTCTGATTTCTCATGATATTCCCTTCTTAAACAGTGTGGTAAATCTGATTTATCACATGGAAAATCAGTCTCTGGACCGCTATCCGGGAGATTACGATAAGTTTCAGGAGGTCTATGCCATGAAAAAGTCCCAGCTTGAGGCTGCCTACAACCGCCAGCAGCAGGAAATCAGCGACTTGAAGGATTTTGTTGCCCGCAATAAAGCCCGGGTGGCCACCCGGAACATGGCCATGGCCCGTCAGAAAAAACTGGATAAAATGGATGTCATTGAGCTGGCAAAAGAAAAGCCGAAGCCGGAGTTCAACTTCCGCTCAGCCAGAACCTCCGGCAAACTGATTTTTGAAACAGACGATCTCGTCATCGGCTATGATGAGCCCCTTTCCAAGCCGCTGAACATCCGGATGGAACGGGGAGATAAAATCGCCCTGGTGGGGGCCAACGGTATCGGCAAAACCACCCTTTTAAAAAGTATTCTGGGCCTCACCAAACCCTTTTCCGGAAAGGTTCATCTGGGGGATTATCAGCACATCGGCTATTTTGAGCAGGAATCGGACCATTCCAATTCCACCACCTGTATTGAAGAAATCTGGAAAGAATTTCCTTCCTACACCCAGTATGAGGTAC
Organism: Candidatus Limivivens sp.; assembly: GCA_034101475.1. Classification (GTDB taxonomy): domain Bacteria; phylum Bacillota; class Clostridia; order Lachnospirales; family Lachnospiraceae; genus Limivivens. Next base: position 5,045 of record JAXEJQ010000112.1, on the reverse strand, counting down.
GCTCTGCCCTGGCCAAATGCGGCCTTACCACCAAGCATATCGAAAGTCAGGTGCGGGTCTTAAGCGGCGGGGAGCAGGCCAAGGTCCGCCTGTGCAAAATCATCAACACAGAGACGAACATTCTGCTTCTGGACGAGCCCACCAATCATCTGGATGTGGACGCGAAAGCCGAACTCAAGCGTGCCCTGATGGAATATAAGGGCAGTATTCTCCTGATCTGCCATGAACCGGAATTCTACCAGGATGTGGTAAATCAGGTCTGGAACTGCCAGGAATGGACAACGAAGCTGTAAAAGAAGAATGGAACAAACCTGAACAGAAAAAGGAGGATTCTGAATCATGAAAATCGCAGTAACTTATGAAAATGGACAGATTTTTCAGCATTTTGGCCATACAGAGGCCTTCAAAATCTACGAAGTGGAGGATGGCAAAATCATAAGCTCCGAAATTGTACCCACCAACGGCAGCGGCCACGGCGCTCTTGCGGGTTTTTTAAAGGAGCATGACGTGCAGGTGCTGATCTGCGGCGGAATCGGCGGCGGCGCACAGAATGCGCTGGCAGCCGCAGGCATTCAGTTATTCGGCGGAGTAAAAGGAATGGCAGATGATGCCGTCAACGCACTGCTGGGCAATCAGCTGAACTACAATCCGGATGTGAAATGCAGCCACCACGGGGAGCACGAACATCACGGAGGCTGTCACAGCCATGACCATGGCTGCGGCCATCACTGCGGCTGAATCCATTCCATCACTGCAGCGAAAGGCGGTGTGCAGACGGATCCTTTATCCGTTTGCACACCGCCTGTATTTCTGCCGGTTCCTTTCTTATTTCAGGAGTCCGGTCTTCGTTCTGCTGACCCCTCTCTTACCTCATGACTCCGGTCTTCGTTCTGCTGATTCCTCTCTTACTTCAGGAATCCGCCTGCACCCTGCGCGAACATCAGCTTTATCATAATCACCTGAAAATTGTGGCTGATATTTTCCAGTTCTATAGAGAGCTCTTCCTCGGAAGCCTTCAGAATATCCAGAACCCTGGCCGGATCACCATCGAAGGAAAGACCGGAAAGCGCAATGCCCCCATATGCCCCGGCAGAAGCGGTAAGGTATTTGCTGCCGGACATCCAGGTAATATTCTCGCAGTTCAGCTCCATCTGATCCCCTTCCTGACAGAATGTTCCATAGGAAGTAAGGGTAAACAGATTGGTGTTGACCAGCATCGTGCCGCCTGCTTTATCGGATTCACCGGAAAAAGTCTCCATTTCTCCAGGCTGAAGTCCGTTCACCGTACAGAGCAGTGTGTAATCCGCTGTATCTTCATCATAAGATGTCACACAGGTAAAATCGTAGGACTCCTGGCTGTCCGCATAAGGATATTCCGGATCAAGACTTCCCGAATCGGAACAGCTGATATGCCCGGTAAAATTGTTTGTGACAACAGAGCCTTCTCTGGCCACATCTCGGCAGATATTGTAGGAAATCGCTTCCTTTCCGATTGAGAAGGTATAATCCAGGTCAAAATTCTCGTCTATGGTCTTCCCGCCCCGGTTACGCAGATTCATCTGCAGGCAGTACCCATCATGCGAATTCCTCTCCCCATTCATGGAAACAGAGAGGAGAGCCGTCTCATTTTCCGGCGTCTGATATTCCCAGACAGAAATATCGGAAAGCAGCTTCACCGTTTCCTGATAAATGGTTTCCTGAATTTCTCTGGCATCCCGCTCAAAATCCACCTTTTCGCCGAAAATCTGTTCCAGAATCCCCCGGCATTCTCTGTCGCGGAAAGCAAAATCAATGGTCGCATCCGCCAGACGCATCAAAGACTCTCTGGGGATTTCAACACTGGTTCCCTGACAGAGAACCGATTCTCCATTCACTTCCAGTTCTGTTTCCGGAAGTTCCTCAATAATGATGGAATCCCCCAGATACTGGATGGTCTTTCCGCAGTATTTCAGGTAGCGCTCCGCAAGAGCTTCATAATCCAGATCCCAGGAATCCCAGAGCTGCATTGCTCCCTTCTGCGGATCCTCCGTCTTTGCTTCATCAGCCCCGGTCTCCCTGGTCTGCACTCCTTCTGTTCCGTTATCCTCTGTCTGTACTTCTCCTGCCTCGGTCTCCTCCGGATTCAGAACTTCAAAAGGATTCACCGCAGGATATTTCTTTTCTGTCTCCTGGCCTTCCGCATCCTCCACAGCCGCTTCTTCCGTTTCTGCTTCCTCCAAAGCAGCCTCATCCGCCGGAGTTTCCTCCGGAATCATCCCATCCAACTGGAATTCTGAGGCCTGCTGTTCCTGATATTCCAGCAGATCCAGGAAAAATACCGTATCTGTCAGCTCCGGTATGGATAATAAAACAGAACTGCCTTCTCCATACAAAGAACCGCTCAAAAGCAAATCTCCGGCATATTCCAGATCCATGGAAATTTTGCTCCGCTCACCGTCCGTCAGAATCGAAGCGGCATATTTCATCGCCTTGTAAGCCTGAAGCTCGGAAATATTCGTATCTTCAAACTTCAGCCAGAAATTTACCTCTTCTCCTTCCGGACTTCCCTCCGGAAGCTCCTCCGCAAAGACTGCAGGCGCTGCAAGCGCCCCGGCCAGCAACGCCGCAAGAACCGATCTCCACAATTTCTTCCTTTTCATGGTTGCCCCCCTTTTCATCCTGCCTGTTTATCTGTTACATCCAGTATAACGGATTTCCCCGGAAAATACAATCCAAAGAGTTTGCTCACAACAAAAAAAGAGACTGCCCCCAAGGGACAATCTCCTGTCATTCTCATTTGATCCTGCCATAATCCAAACATTTCGTCAGGAAAATCATGGGATTTGTATTTATTTAATCCGCGCGCCTTACTTCGAACTCCCACCATGGACGTAACCTCTACAGTTAGCTCGGCCCAGGCTGCCTCACGGCACACAGAAAGTTCTGCTTAGTGCTGCTGCATTCCTGCCCTGACACGGTTCACAGAGTTCTGTTGCGTAAGACCCAGACTTCAACACCACTTATAAAGGGCAGACTCCACAGTGAAGAGCCCTCGGTTCGGCATCACCCCTGCTGTAGCGGATTGCAGGTACAGGGCACCGCTATCTCCCCGGTTGCGCGGAAGCTTTATAACAAAGTCATACTCGAATACTATAACCTGAATCCGGCGATTTGTCAACCAGTTCTAAATGATTCTGAATAATTCCGAATAATTCCAATTACTGTTCACACACGCCATACACCTGCTGTATGGCGGCGTAAGAACGTGATTCAGGTGTGCGCAGGCTTCCTGGCACCCTTTATTATCTCGACGGAGCCTTCGTAACCACAATCTTTTTCCCGTTCAGCTTGCCGCCGTCAATGGTAACCGTTCCACCTTCTCTGTAAATTCCAAGGCAGATTTTTGTTTTGCCGACGGTTTTAAATTTCCCTGAAAAGCTCCCGCCTGCAATTCGAAGCTTCGCCTTGTCTTTATTATAGGTCAGTGCGTAATCTGCAGAAGTTCCGGTAAATTTTCCTCTGTAAATGGTCGTTTTTCCGGTTCCGCAGTTCATCAGAATATTTTCAGAAGCTTTGTAGGTTCCGTCTTTAATCAGGACGGTTCCCGCAGAATTATAAATCAGAGTTCCCTTTGAAGTAAATGTACCGCCCTCAGCAGTAACACTGGCATTCTTTCCGGTCACGCCCAAAGCGCCGCCATTCCCGTTAATGGTTCCTCCTTTTATGGATACCGTACCATCCTCGACAGCAATAACCGAATAATTTCCGCCTTTTGACGAACTGGTATAGGTTCCTTTGTAAATAGTCGTTTTCCCGGTTCCGTAATTTACCAGCACATTCTGTGCTGCCTTAAAGGTTCCGTTCTTAAGCAGAAGTGTTCCCTGAGAGTTATACAGAAGACTTCCTTTTGCGGACGTATAGGTTCCGCTGGAAACCGTAACCTTCGCTTTTTTCCCGTCTACCCAGATCACGCCGCCATTTCCGGCCATTTTCCCGTTTTTGATGGTAATGGTTCCGCTTTTCGCATACAGAGCCACATAACTGCCCTTCCCGGTCCAGGTTTTTTTATTCAGATTAATGGTAAACTTCACACTTCTGCCTGCAGTAATGCTCTCTGTAATGTTCTTCTGCAGCACAATGGTCTGCCCGTCCTGAACATTGGCCACAGCGTCCTGCATGGAGGCATATTCCTTACCGTTAATGGTGGCCGCAGGCGCTGCCGCCGCTGACAAAGGCATAGCCAGACAAAACAGCATCAAAAGAAACAGACCTGCCAGACTACTGCACTTCCAGCATTTCCAATGATTTTTCATGACTTTTTTCCTCCTTTTTTCTGATCCGCAGCTCCCGGAAAAAACTGCTGAGCATGGCGCTGCATTCCTCACCAAGCACCCCTGTCTCCAGCTCCACCTGATGATTGAAGGCATCCATCTGCAAAATGTTTAAAACCGATCCGGCACATCCGGCCTTTGGATTCATGCTGCCCACCACAACCCGTGAAATTCTGGCCTGGACAATGGCTCCGGCACACATCTGACAGGGTTCCAGCGTGATATACATGGTACAGCCTTCCAGCCTCCAGTCGCCGAGCTTTTTACTGGCCCTCCGGATCGCATTCAGTTCCGCATGGGAAAGCGTATTCTTGTCCGTGTTTCGACGGTTGTAGCCACGGGCAATGATTTTACCCTCATAAACAATCACACATCCAATGGGAACCTCCTCCAGAGCCCGGGCTTTCTGCGCCTGCCGGATGGCTTCCTTCATAAAAATCTCATCACTCAACACACCGTTGTCCTCCAGTTCAGCCAGCGTGAAAATTTCGTTTCTTAAATTATATGAGCCAAGGGACAAATGGACATGAAAATCCATGCTTGCATGGATTTTCATGTCTATGGGGCCCGCAAAACATGAGCAAGCAGCCATTTTTCGCAGAAAAATGAGCGAATTGCGAATGTTTTCGTCGATTTTGAGAGTACAGAGCACGGAACAATCCGTATGGCATCTTTCGACCCCAACATCATTATATCCGGATGTCCATGCAAACGCAAGGCTTTTCATCCTGCCTC
>JAXEJQ010000111.1:0-48800 GCA_034101475.1 Candidatus Limivivens sp. | reverse complement strand
TGGTTTTATGACTGATTGACCCGCCCCAATATGAGGATAAAAGTGGGACGAATGTCCCACGATATCCGAATATTGGGCAGGATTGTGGGAGTGCGAAGCACGGAACAATCCGTATGGCATCTTTTGACCCCAACATCATATAATGAGCCAGAGGACAAATGGGCAGGACAATCCGTGTCTGCATGGTTTATCCTGTCCATGGGACTCGCAGAGCATGAGCAAATTGCGAATGATTTCGTCGATTTCAGTGCTGCGTTCAAAAGACAGCAGCCCCTGCCATCTGCCGGAAAGGAGGAAGGAGATATCATGGAACAGAATCCGGATCTGATTTTTCTTGAGACAAAGCAGGAACCGAAAAAGCTTTCCATCGCGCTCTCCCGCTATTTCGGAGAGGGCCCTCTTTCCCCGGAGCTTCGGAACCGCTATGAGAACTTTCTGCGCCTGCGCATCCGGGCCGCCATGCTGGCCGTCATCCGGGAAGGCTCTGTCACCTGGCTGAAGGGCCTTTTGCAAACCGGCTGGCTGACTCCCTCCCTGTATCAGGAAGCGATCCGGCAGTCTGCCGCCCTGGGCCGCACGGAACTTGCCGCCCTCCTTTTTTCTGCCGGATCAGCGGGAGCCAGCCTCCGGCCTGTCTCCGATTATGCCCTGGAAATTTTTGAACTGGAACGGCTCTGGATTTATGACCGCCTGCCCATGCTGGGACTGGCAGCCCGGGAACTGAAGCCGGTATTTGCCCCGGACTCTCCCACCGGGACAGACGGAATCTCCCTTTTTTACTGTCCGGAAAAACTGTTTCACCAGTATCTGGAATGCAGTTTTCACCGGGTCATCCTTCATATGATTTTTCACTGTCTTTATCTGCATATTCTGCCGCCCGGGCAGGTGGACCCACCGCTCTGGGATCTGGCCTGCGACCTGTTTGTCACCCGCCTGATTGACCGGATTCTGCCGAAAAACACCGAAGATTTTTCTGCACGCCAAAAGACGCTCCGGGAATTGGAAAAACTTCATGGGCTCACTTCTGCCGAACAGATTTACCAGGCTTTGAAGGAAGAGATTGTTGCCGCAGATCCAGCCCTTTTTTCAGCAGATTCCCACCATCTCTGGTATTCCGTCCCCGGAAAGGCCCGGACTTTTTCGGATGGCAGCGGAAGCGGCCCGGACGGCAGCGGTTCCTCTTCTCCTTCTTCCCCTGCTTCTGACATCCATAAAATGGAGCAGATCCGCAGACAGTGGCAGCAGATCCGGCTCGCCGCCCGGACCGGTCCCCGCCGTTCCTCTGCCAGAGGCGCTGCCCCCGGAAGCCGGGTGGAAATGCTTCTTCTGGAGAAAAAGGGACGCTACGATTTCCGCCGCTACCTGAAAAGGTTTGCCGTCACCGGTGAAGAAATGCAGAGCGATCCCGACAGCTTTGATTATATACCCTATTATTATGGTCTGACCCGTTACGATCAGATGCCTTTTATCGAACCTCCGGAATCCTGTGAAGTCTCCAGAGTCCAGGAGCTTGTCATCGCCATCGATACCTCCGGTTCCTGCTCTCTTCCGGTGGTCCGGCGCTTTCTGGAGGAAACCTGCTCCATTCTGACAGACCGCCAGAATTTCTTTACCCATATGAATGTCCACATTCTCCAGTGTGACTCCATGATCCAGGGGCATGCGGTGATCAAAACCCCTGAGGACTGGAATCGGTTCAGCCGGAATCTGCGCATATCCGGCAGAGGCGGTACCGATTTCACACCCGTGTTTACTTATATTGAAAAGCTGAAAAAAGACCGTGTTTTCAAGCATCTCAGGGGACTTCTCTACTTTACCGACGGAGACGGCATCTATCCCTCCAGCCGGCCGGACTATGAGACAGCCTTTGTTTTCACCGATTACCGGTTTCTGGAATATAAAGTGCCTCCCTGGGCTATCCGGCTCTGCCTGGATCTTCACGGGGAGGGAAATGAGGTACTGGAATATGAACATTAAAGAAGCAAAAGAAGAAATCAAACGGACACTCCGGGCCTATCTGACCATTCCGGAGGACTGTCCCTGCCGGATACCCAAAAACAAACAGCGGCCCATCCTGCTGATCGGACCGCCGGGCATCGGGAAAACTGCCATCATGGAGCAGATCGCTTCGGAATCCGGCATTGGTCTGGTCTCCTATACCATGACCCACCATACCAGGCAGAGTGCCATCGGCCTGCCTTTCATCCGTCAGGAAGAATTTCAGGGAACCGCCTGCTCCGTCACAGAATATACCATGAGCGAAATCATCGCCTCCATTTATCAGTATATGAAAAAAACCGGGAAAACCCGGGGAATTCTGTTTATCGATGAAATCAACTGTGTATCCGAGACCCTGGTTCCGGTCATGCTCCAGTTTCTGCAGGAAAAAACCTTTGGAAATCACGCGGTTCCGGAGGGCTGGATGATCGCCGCCGCCGGGAATCCCCCGGAATACAACCGTTCCGTCCGGGAATTCGACACCGTCACCCTGGACCGGGTCAAATACATGTCTGTCGAAGCAGATTACGCCGTCTGGAAGGAATACGCGGTCCGGAAAGGACTGCATCCGGCCATCCTGTCCTATCTTTCCCTGCATCCGGACCGTTTTTATCTCACCGGGGAAGATCGGGATCCGAATGCCTTTGTCACAGCCAGAGGCTGGGAAGATCTGTCCTGCATGCTTCTGGCCCTGGAACACCTGGAAGAGACGGTATCCGAATCGTTGTTTTCCCAGTATCTGCACCATGCGGAAACTGCCCGGGATTTTTCCCTGTTCTACGAGCTGTTCTGTCATCACCGGGCCGCTTTCCGGATCCCGGAATATCTGGAGGGCTCTCTGTCCGAAGAGGAGAACGGCCGGCTTTTCTCCCGTCTGAAGGAGGCTCCCGCTGACGAGCTTTTTGCGGTTTCTTCCCTGGTTTCCAATCACCTGCTCTTCCTTCTGGAGCAGTTCCACCGGGACCAGGATCGTCTGAAGCGCCTTTCAGAGCTTCTGGAGCCTCTGTATGAGCAGCGCATGACAGTTCCTGAAATGGAGACATCCATTTCCCATCTGGAAGAAGCCCTCCGGATACGCCGGGAAAAAGGACTCCTTTCCATTCCGGAAAGTGAAAAAGAAACGGAGCTTCTGACCTTCCTGAAAAAGGGGATTCTCCGTTTGAAAGCACAGCAGCTTACATCCTTTCAGGATGCAAAACCGGCGCTGAAGGAATATGCAGAGCTTCCGCAGAAAGCGCTGGAAGCCCAGGCCCAAAAGCTTCTTTCCGAGCTGAAGCGGGGCTACCGTCTTCTGGAAGCAGCTCTTCCCGACGAAACAGCTGTTCTCTGCCTGACCACCGATCTTTCGAAAAATGCAATGGCCGCGGAATTCCTGACCTGTTATTCCTGCCACGCCTATGAATCCTGGTGCAGCCGCCTGCTTCTTTCCAGCCGGGAAGCCAGCCTGCGGGATTCCATACAGAAACTGATCACCACTCCAGAAGAGCCGCTCCCCAGGTAAGCCCTGCCCCAAAGCCGGACAGAACCACCAGTTCCCCTTCCTGCAGCCTCCCGCTCCGATTCACTTCATCCAGCAGAATCGGCAGGCTGGCCGCCGAAGTATTTCCATAACGGTTCAGATTCATCGGAAAGCGTTCCGGCTTCGCATCCAGCCTTTTCGCTACCGCATCCAGAATCCTTCGGTTTGCCTGATGCAGAAGAAACCAGTCTACATCCCGGACACTTTTCCCGGCCTTTTCCAGAAGCGCCTGGATACACTCCGGCACCCGGCGCACAGCGAAACGAAACACCGCCTGTCCGTCCATCTGCAGATGGCTGTCCAGCACCTCTTCCTCATGCCATGGATTCCCGGAAACACGTTCCCGGCAGGTCAGCACCTGCCCCTGGGATCCATCCGAATACTGCAGAAACACCATGGGGCATCCTTCCCTTGCCTGAACCACAGCCGCTCCGGCGCCATCCCCGAAAAGCACACAGGTAGAACGGTCCTTCCAGTCCACTACCCTGGACACCTTCTCCGCTCCCACCAGCAGAATGGTCCGGCAGATCCCGGCCGCCACATAGGCCTGGGCAGTATTCAGGGCAAACAGAAAGCCGGAACATGCCGCGTTCACATCAAAGGCTGCCGCGTTCGTACAGCCCAGCGCCGCCTGCACTTCACAGGCCGTATTCGGAGCACAGCGCTCCGGCGTAAAGGTCGCCACCAGAATCAGCTCGATCTCCTCCGGCCCGCAGCCTGAATTCTCCAGAGCCCGCCGGGCCGCCGAAATGGCCAGATCCGCCGTTGTCTCCTTCCCCGCAATCCGCCGTTCCCGGATTCCGGTTCTGGAAGAAATCCACTCGTCATTCGTCTCCACAATCCGGGAAAGCATGTCATTTGTTACAATTTTTTCCGGCAATGCACTTCCGGTTCCAATGATTTTTACTCTCATATATACAGTTACCTTTGATTATCAAACTATTCATTCAGAGTATAGGCGCTTTCCACAGATTTGTCAAGCAAAACTATGGAAAGCGCCCAAAACATCCTGTCCCCGGAATTCTCCTGCAAAAGGGGAAGCTGACACCTCGCGGGACAATAAACGGCCAGGCAGAAATTATCCTTTCACGGAACCGGCAACCATACCGGCTACAATCTTCTTGTTAAAGAACACAAACAAAATAAACATCGGAAGGGTAATCAGGATAATATCCGCAAACAGCAGGTTGTAGCTGCTGGAAAACTGCCCCTTGTAGTTGTACAGCGTAAGCTGCACGGTTGTATTCTTTGCGCCCGGCAGAAAATACAGCGGATTCGTAAAATCATTAAACGTCGTAACCGCAGTCAGAATGATTACCGTCGCCCGGATGGGCTTCAGCAGCGGATTAATGATCTGCAGGAAGACCTGGAAGGGGTTGCAGCCGTCAATTCTGCCGGCCTCCTCCAGCTCCCTGGGAATGGAAGCCATATACCCGCGGAAAAGCATGATGGTAAAGGGTGTCTGGAGGGCAATCTCAATCATCACCATACCAAACATGGTTTTGTAAATATGAAGCTTCTGCAGCAGGTTGATGGTGGGCAGAATCGCCGCCGGGATCATCAGACCGACCATAATCACGCTCTGCACGATCTTCATGGCCCGGTCATTACGCCTCTGAATCACATAGCCGGCCATGGCCCCTGTCACCAGCAGTCCCAGAACTGTGAAAACCGTCAGAAGCAGACTGTTTTTAAACGCCGTCACCAATTGGTAATTGGAATAAGAAAATACCTGCAGGTAATTTTCAAAATGCAGCTCCGAAGGCCAGCTGCCATTCAGAAGATTTGCTTCCTTCTGGGACTTTAAGGAGTTCGCCAACATGAAGTAGAACGGGACAATGAAAATGATAACCGTCATAAGGACGCCCACAATATCTCCGACCCAGATCAGTCTTTTCTGTTTTTTCGTCATTGAATGGCCTCCTCTCTCTTCATCAGGAAGTGCTGCAGCGGGAATGCAATACAGGAAATCAGTACCAGCATGATCACGTTTCCGGCTGTGGACAGTCCATAGAAGCCATATGCATATTCTTTATAAATAACGGATGCCATAACGTCTGTGGCAAAGCCCGGGCCGCCGCCTGTCATCGCCCAGATCAGATCGAAGGTACGCAGACCGCCGATCAGAGACAGGATAATGATGGAGTTCTGGGACGGGGCAACCAGCGGAAACGTAATGTTTTTCAGCTTCTGCCAGCCATTCGCGCCGTCAATGGAGGCTGCCTCATAGTAAGTCTGATCAATTGACTGAACACCTGCTATATAAATAACAACGGAAATTGAAAGACCCTTCCATACATCCGTCGCAATCACACTGTACAGTGCCAGATTCATATCTCCCAGAAAATTGATCGGTGAAAATCCAATCGCCTGCAGCGCCAGATTGAACAATCCCTTGGTGGGATGCATCAGACAGGAAAAAGTCAGACCCACTGCCATGGTAGACACCAGATTGGGGAAAAACACCGCCGAACGGATAAATCCCTTGGTCCGGATCTTGCTGCAGAGAAAAATCGCCAGGAAAAAGGCAATGATTACTTTTAATCCGCTGGTCAGAAATGCATAGATCAGTGTATGTACAATGGAAGAACTCAGAGCATTTTCTGAGAAAAACATCACGTAATTATCCAGTCCGCAGAACGTAGCCGAATCAAAATTCCATACCGTCAGGCTGTAATACAGCGAGGTAATGATGGGATACAGAAAAAAGACACTGTAAATGACAAGGGACGGCACTACAAACCAGAAGGAGTATAATTGTTTGCTCTTTTTTTTCGCTTTCATAACATCCTCCTTAACAAAACGGCCGCCTGCTGAAGCAGGCGGCCATGATATCAGTCCATTGCTATTGGGGAATTATTCCCATCCAAGACCCTGCTGAACTGCAGATTTCTTGCAGTCATCATCGTACATCTGAGCTGCTGTCGCGCCATCGATCTGGCCAAGAGCTACAGAAGTGGTAATCTGCTCACAGGTGGAACCTTTAACCGGAGTCATGAACTCCAGTGCCGGTGCGGTCTTTCCTTCATCGAAATAAGCCTGCATGTCTACACGGATAGCCGGAGCTACAGTATCCGGAAGGGTATAGCCTTTAATACAGGACGGTCCGTTTGCACCCATAATGCTGACATATGTGTCAATATTCTCTTCCTGATACCAGAAATCCAGGAATGCGAGTGCTGCTTCGGTATTGGCGCTGTCCTTATTAATATACCATGCATTCGGCTCCCAAACGGTAATGCCGGCATTCTCCGGATCATCGCCCGGAACTGCGAATACACCAAGGTTCTCTTCTGCTTCCGGATGAGCACTGAGCATCGCAGGAATAACCTGAGTCAGGATGATCCAGTGGGTTGCCTGGCCGGTAGCCATGGCCTCAAGACCGTCTTCATAGGTAGCTGCGGTGTAATCCGGCTGATACATATCGACCAGATCCTCGTATTTCTGCCAGCCGGCAAGTGCTCCCTCATCGGTAGCGAACTTCGCGGTGCCTGCTGTGAAATCATCTGCAAAGGACGGATTCTTCGCCAGAACGTTGTAGTTGTCACCCAGGAACAGAACCTGTGTGGTCCAGGTGCTTCCGGAAGCAAGGTATACCGGTGATTTTCCGGCATCTTTCAATGCCTGGCAGTTGGCAACGAACTCATCCCAGGTCTTGGGAACTTCCAGTCCAAGCTCTTCATAATCCGGTTTCCAGTAAACAACAGCACCACCCTGTGTCGTAGTAAACGGTGCGCCGTAAATCGCGCCGTCCTGGCTCACCGTACTGGTAAAGGTTTCGTCAAACTTTGCAGTCATCTCTTCATTGGTAATATCAAGGAAATGCTCCTTCGGATTCAATGCGGTAAGCAGAGAACCGGAATTATAGTTTACGATATCCGGAAGATCACCGGAATTACATCTCGTCTTGATCAGATTATCACCGTCGGTTCCGCCCGGGCTGATCTCAATGGCGAATTCCATACCCAGTTCTTCCGTCGCCTTGTCCATAATCGCTCTGGTTCCGTCGTTGTACTCCGCTGTGTAGATCCACATGGAAAGTGTCACACCTTCATAAGGTTTTGCAGACTCCTCTGCAAATGCGGCTGCCGGCAGGGTGCCGAGCGCCATGGCTGCAGTCAATAAAACTGCTACTGCTGATTTCTTCATTTCAGTTTCCTCCTTTTTTGTGTGTTTTCCTATAGCACATCCTTTAAAGCTGAAATAATATTAGCACATTCTCCAAATAACTTCAATATATTTTTTATTTTTTGTTCATATAACCCTAAATATTTTTATTCCCAGCGAAAGCCTTTCGTTCATTTCGACAAACACAGACAATTTGCGCACAAAAAAAACCGCTGCATCCTCGCAGCGGCCCTGTCATTTTGCCGTGGTGCTTCCCAGTCCTCCGTTTCGGATTTCGCTGGCATCATCGTCTGTGGTAATCCCGTATTCCACGAAAATCCCCTGCATAAATCCGGTTCCCTCGGCAACCGTCACTGTTTTTCCCTCGTTGGAGTCATTGGTAATCTTTGCAAAAATATGTCCTTCATTATCAGAATAAAAATAATCACTGTCAATAATCCCGACTGTATTATTCAGCTGCAGCCGGTACTTGAAACCCAGCCCGCTTCTGGGATAACATTTCAGAACCCAGTTTTCTTCCATCTCCACCCGGATCCCGGTGGGGATCTTGATGGTCTCACCCGGCTTCAGAGAAAACTCCACCGGGCTGAAAAAATCATATCCTGCAGAGCCTCTGGTAGCCCTTCTGGGCATCTTGATCCTGTCATAAATCGTCTGAATGGCTTCCATGGGAAATCCAGGGAATTCACCCTGCCACCCCTCACAGAACTGCTGGAAGCTGACCTTGTGAAACTGTGCTATTCTTTTCATAACGTTTCTCCTTATACTATAAGCCAAGGGACAAATGGACATGAAAATACGTGCCTGCAGGGATTTTCATGTCTATGGGACCCGCAAAACATGAGCAAGCAGCCATTTTTCGCAGAAAAATGAGCGAATTGCGAATGTTTTCGTCAATTTTGCCTCACTCGCAGTGCAGGACCACCTGCCCCGTCTCCAGAGACCTGCGGACATCAATCACCCGCTGGTTGGAACTGCCGCGCCAGTGCAGCTGCGTATCCCGCTTATCCTTCTCATATTCTCCGTCCACCAGCACATCAACATACTTCATCACTTCAAAGCCCCGGACAACCTCCCACTCATAGCCGGTGTACATCCAGATGGTCTTCCCGGGGAAGTTTTCCTTCAGTTCCTGCGCCAGGCTCCGGATCTCCAGCCGGTTTCCGGCAAACAGCGGATCTCCGCCGCTCAGCGTAATACCGGAAATATAGCTTTTCCCCAGTTCTGTATAGATCTCCTGCTTTGCCGCCTCGTCGAAAGGAAGGCCGCCGTTCGGATCCCAGGTTATGGGATTCTGGCATTCTTTACAGCAATGGGAACATCCCGCCACCCAGAGTACCACTCTGAGGCCGTCCCCATTCAGCATATCGTCTTTTGTAATATTGTGATACCGCATGTCTGCTCTCCTTTGCTGCTTCCGTTTTCCCAATTGCCCCAGGCATCATGAGTTACCCGACAAATGAACCTTCCGTCCAATTGCCCCAGGCATCATACAGGGAGTACCTGATTTCGTGCGAACCAGGCAATATAATAACACTTTCACCGGGGTTCGTCAATAACCATTTCTAAGGAGTCCGGCAGACAGTCCGTACCTCAGTTTCCGCATTCAATACTGATTTCATTGAAGATTTTCAGGATATCATCCACCACCATCTTCTTTTTTTCTTCTCCTTTTTTGTCCAGAATCACTTTTCCCAGATGCATCATAACCAGGCGGTCCCCATATTCCACTGCATAGCGCAGATTATGGGTCACCATGATCGATGTCAGCTTTTTCTCCCGCACAATTTTGTCCGTAAGCTGCATATTGATTTCCGCGGTTTTGGGATCCAGAGCCGCCGTATGCTCATCCAGAATCAGGAAGTCCATGGGTGTCATGGTGGACATCAGAAGGGACATGGCCTGACGCTGGCCTCCGGAAAGAGCACCGACCTTCACATGCATCTTATCCTCCAGGCCCAGATTCAGCGGCCGGAGCAGAGCACGGTACTCCTCTTCCTTCTTCTTCAGCACACCACGGCTGAGATTATAGGGCTTTCCCTTGTTCTCCGCCATTGCCATATTTTCCATTATCGTCATGTTCGGACAGGTTCCCCGGGCCGGATCCTGAAATACCCGCCCGATGCTCTGCATCCGTCGGAACTCTTTCTGATGGGTGATATCCTGGCCATTCACCATAATGGTTCCGGAATCCACCGGAATGCTGCCGCAGATGATATTCAGCATGGATGTTTTTCCGGAACCGTTGCTTCCCACCACAGAAACAAACTCTCCATCCTCCACCCGGAAGCTGAAATCACGGAACAGACAAAGCTCGTTCACCGTTCCGGGGTTATAGTATTTATAAACATGGGATAACTCAAGCATTGATTTTCACCTTCCTTTTCTGCTGATTTGCCAGCACCAGGATCAGAAGGAACAGCACTGCCGTGATCGCCTTCAGGTCTGTGGACGGGAAGCCCACCTTAATCGCCAGAGCCACACATCCCTTGTAGAGAATCGAACCAATGACAACGCTGGACGTCACTCTGAAAAAAGTCACTTTTTTGAAAAGACTGGTTCCGATGATCACACTGGCAAGGCCGATGACTGCCGTACCGGTACCCATGGAAATGTCAAAATACCTCTGCTGCTGGGCAAATACGCATCCTCCCAGGGAAACCAGGCCGTTTGCGATGGCCAGCCCCACAATTTTGACCATTCCCTTATCTACACCCAGGGAGGTAATGATTGCGTCATTATCGCCCACCGCCCTGAGAAGCATTCCTGATTTTGTACGAAGATACCAGTCCAGCAGATATTTGCTGATCATGGTAATCACGAAAATAACCAGCAGCGTTTTATAAGGCTGCAGAGCCTCCGGAAGCAGACTGTCCAGCACATCATTTGCAAAAATCGTGGTTTTATTATAAATCGGCAGATTGGCCCTGCCTGCAATCCGCAGATTGACCGTATAAAGAGCCGTCATCATGATGATTCCGGACAGCAGATCCCGGACCTTCAGTTTCACGTGGATGAATCCGGTCAGAATCCCCACTGCAACCCCCGCAAGAAAGCAGATCGGAAGCGTCAGCAGAGGATTGCAGTCTTTACTGATCATAAGCGCCGTAATGGCAGCTCCCATTGGGAAGCTGCCGTCTACGGTAAGATCCGGAAAATCCAGTATTTTATAAGTAATGTATACACCTAATGCCATGATGGCATAAATCATGCCCTGTTCCAGAACACTGAGCAGTAATATCATATCCAGACCTCCCGGCAATGGTTATTCTACAGTGATCTCGTCAAAGGTTTCTGCTGCGTCTGCAATGTATTCTGCATCCAGCTCAAAGCCGATACCCTCTGCCGCTGCGGTATTGACATAAAGGCTTGCGCCTGTACAGATTTCAAAATTCATTTCAGAAGCCTTGGCCTCGCCCTTTAATACCTTCGCAGCCATAGCGCCGGTCTGTTTGCCAAGCTCCACATAATCAATACCCATGGATGCCATACAGCCGCTCTTTACCTGCTCCACTTCAGATCCGAATACCGGAATGCCTGCTTCATTTGCGGCAGCCAGAACGGTCTGCAGAGCGGATACAACAGTGTTATCCGTCAGGTTGTTGATGCAGTCCACCTTGCCGGCCAAATCCTTTGCAGCCATCTCCACATCGGCAATGGTGTTGATGCCGGTATCGACAATCTCAAATCCGTACTCTTCCGCTTTTTCCTTGTATTCTTCAATGGTGCTGACAGAGTTTGCTTCGCTGGTGGTATAGAGAATACCGATTTTCGTGGCATCCGGCATCAGAGTGCGGATCATTTCCAGCTGTTCTTCCACCGGGAGCTTATCGGAGGTTCCGGTAATCTCGCCCACCGGGGTTCCGTCTTCATTTGCCAGGCCTGCAGCCACCGGATCCGATACTGCGGTAAAGATGACCGGCGTTTCATGCGCCATCGCACTGTTATAGGCACTCATGGCGCTGGGTGTGGCAATGGCACATATCATATCCACATTCTGAGAAATAAAGCTGTCCGCGATCTGGCTCGCAGTGCCGGTGTCTGCCTGCGAATTCTGATATTCCACTTCCAGGTTCACACCTTCTTCAATCCCGGCTTCCTTCAGTCCTTCCAGAAATCCTTCCCGGCAGTTGTCCAGGGAACCATGCTCCGCGAACTGAGAAATACCGATGGTATAGCTTTCTTCTTCTGCAAAGGCTGTGCCTGCCATCAGAGAGGTCATCATTGCTGCGGTTACGATTGCGGTTAATACGTTCTTTTTCATGGTTTTGTTCTCCTTTTCTTTGTATGATTCTGTTTTTCTGTACTGTCAAAGGATAACCGGTGAAATTCTTTCTGAAAAGAATTCTGCTTTCCTGGGTTCTCGAAAAGCTTTTTGTATTGCAGAAAAGTCCGGGAACTTCTCTGTAACACAAAAACCGTCTCAGGCTGTTTAGCCTGAGACGGTAATATACATTCATATTATCGCGGTACCACTCATCTTGACGAATCGTCCACTTTCGCACGTACTACATACGCTCCTGATTGATAACGGGTTCGGTTCCCGACGGATCCTACTCTGACTGTCTCATTTCAGTCCGCCCTCAAAAGTCCATTCAGCAAATCACGCCATACTGCAATCACACCACCTGCAGCTCTCTGGGATATTGTAAATATGCCTACTACTCTTTCTCATCGGTTTGTTCCTTTGATATGTTCTGATTTTAATACATCAAAGCACATTTGTCAATCCTTTTTTTCGTTCTGTTCCGCTTTGGTTCCGTTCTGCTTTACATCCTTCATGCTGAAACTGATTCTGCCCATCTTATCCTTACCCAGGCAGACAACCTTAACCTTGTCACCCAGCGTCAGAACATCCTCCACCCGGTTGATCCGCTCTTTCGCGATCTTGGAAATGTGAACCATTCCTTCCTTGCCCGGAGCGAACTCCAGGAATGCGCCAAATTCCTTGATGCTGACTACCTTGCCGACAAATTCCTGTCCGGCCTCAAAGTCTGTCACAATAATCTTGATCAGCTCCGCAGCACGGTCCATCATGGCCTGGTCGGTTCCGCAGATGGATACTGCGCCGTCATCAGAAATATCGATCTTCACGCCGGTCTGTTCAATAATGGCATTGATGGTCTTTCCTCTCTGACCAACCACATCACCGATCTTCTCGGGATCAATCCTGGTCTGGATGATCTTGGGCGCATATTTGCCCACGGTCTCACGGGGTCTGTCAATGGCTTTTGCCATAACTTCATCCAGAATGTACAGTCTCGCCTCTCTGGTTCTGGCAATGGCTTCCTCCACAATCTGACGGGTCAGGCCATGGATCTTGATATCCATCTGAATGGCTGTGATACCCTTGTGGGTACCTGCCACCTTAAAGTCCATATCGCCGAAGAAATCTTCCAGACCCTGGATATCCGTCAGAACAATATAATCATCATCGGTTTCTCCGGTCACCAGACCGCAGGAAATACCTGCCACTGCCGATTTAATGGGCACACCTGCGGACATCAGTGACATACTGGATGCGCAGACGCTGGCCTGGGAAGTGGAACCGTTGGATTCAAAGGTTTCCGATACGGTACGGATCGCATAGGGGAATTCCTCCTCGCTGGGCAGTACCGGGATCAGCGCACGCTCTGCCAGAGCGCCATGGCCGATTTCACGGCGTCCCGGACCTCTGGACGGTTTGGTCTCGCCCACCGAATAGCTCGGGAAATTATAATGATGCATATATCTCTTGGATGTTTCATTTTCATCCAGGCCATCCAGCTTCTGTGCCTCAGACAGAGGTGCCAGCGTGCAGACATTGCAGATCTGGGTCTGTCCCCGGGTAAACATGGCGGAGCCGTGAACGCGCGGAATCAGATCCACTTCTGCCGCCAGCGGACGGATCTGCTTGATTTCACGGCCATCCGGACGCTTGTGATCCTTCAGAATCATCTTGCGGACGGTCTTCTTCTGATACTGGTAAACGGCTTCATCCAGGACAGCAAGCCACTCTTCCTTATCCGCGAAAGCCTCTGCCAGTTTATCAGTAATCTCACGGATATTTCCCTCTCTGGTCTGCTTGTCATCGGAGAATACCGCAACTTCCATCTCTTCCGGTGTCACGATCTGCTTCATGGCCTCGAAAAGCTCCTCCGGAACAGCGCAGCTTTCGTAGCTGTGCTTCTCCTTTCCACATTCCGCAACAATGGTATCGATAAATTTAATTACTTCCTGATTCACTTCATGAGCCTTGTAAATCGCTTCAATCATCTGAGCTTCCGGCACTTCATTTGCCCCTGCCTCAATCATAATCACCTTATCTCTGGTGGAGGCAACGGTGAGCTGCAGGTCAGAAATCTGTCTCTGAGCCGCCGTGGGATTAATCACAAATTCTCCATCGATCAGGCCGACCTGCGTACTGGAGGTCGGACCATCAAAAGGAATATCAGAAATCGCGGTGGCAATGGCGGAACCCAGCATGGCAGTGAGCTCCGGACTGCACTCCGGATCCACAGACATTACCATATTGTTCAGGGTGACATCGTTGCGGTAATCCTTGGGGAACAGCGGACGCATGGGACGGTCAATCACACGGGAAGTCAGGATGGCATTTTCGGATGCTTTTCCCTCTCTCTTATTAAATCCTCCCGGGATCTTACCCACGGCATACATTTTCTCTTCATATTCCACACTCAGCGGGAAGAAATCAATCCCCTCCCTGGGCTTGTCGGAAGCAGTGGCGGTGGACAGTACGGTCGTATCGCCATAGTGCATAAATGCAGCGCCGTTTGCCTGTTTTGCAACTCTTCCCACATCAACCGTCAGAGTCCTGCCGGCCAGTTCCATCGAATAGCTCTTATACATAGAAATCTCCTTTTCCAGACAGCAACCGTCCGAAACAACTGAAAAACAGATCAAATTCTGCGGTTTTCATCCACTTTTCAGTGGTCTCGGCTCCCAGCGGCTGTCTTCTATTTTCGTTTGTCGTAATCGTGTCTGCGGCGGCTTTCCATTCCGGTACCGGAAAAAGAGCCAGAGCAGCCTGCCGCATAAAAAGGGGACGGAAGAATCCGTCCCTTGGTGTCATTATTTTCTGATACCTAACTTTGCAATCAATGCACGGTAACCTTCCAGGTCAGTCTTCTTTAAGTACTCCAGCAGACCACGTCTCTGTCCAACCATCTTCAGCAGACCTCTTCTGGAATGATGATCCTTCTGGTTGTTCTTCAGATGCTCGGTCAGCTCCTGGATTCTGGCAGTCAGGATCGCGATCTGAACTTCCGGTGATCCTGTGTCGCCCGGTTTTCTGCCGTATTCATTGATAATTGCTGTTTTCTTTTCTTTCGAAATCATGTTTGTTTCCTCCTGTTTTTTTAACGCCTGTCACCAGGATATGGGTCGGAGTGTCCGCATATCTGGGCAACGGCTGATTTCACACTCGCTTAGTATAGCACAGGAACATCTCCGCGTCAAGGATTTTCAAAGAAATCTGGCTGCAAATTCCAGATAACAGATCAGCCCGGCAAGACACAGACAAAAGCCCCCGGCATACAGAATGCGTTCCGCTTTTTTCAGCGGTCCCGGATCCGCAATTTTAATAAGCTCCGGATTCTCCTTCTTATAGTACAGCGGAACCTGCTGATTCAGCCGGAAGGGACAGGGATTTCCGCCCTTCTGATAACGCTTTTTAATCAGCCTTCCCTCCGCGTAATAGGCAAACACCGGATAAAAATAATCATGTACCCCTGCAGCGCTCCCCCTCGCATCCGGGGAATCTGCCACGATTTCCACAACCGTGGCCGTGGCACGGCCCTTATAGGGCTCCTTCTGTCGCCGGTAGGTCTGTACAAGCACACCGCACAGCCCGCACACAGCTCCCAGGATCATGAAAACTTCTGCTGTCAATCCCTGATTCATGAATCAACTCCCCTTTTATCTTCCGGAAAAATAAGCCCTCCCGTAAGCGATATCATCCTCCACCTGATGTTTCAGCGCCTCCCGGCTCTGGAATTTTCGCTCCGGCCGTTTAAAGGACAGCAGCCGAACCTGAATATCCTTTCCATACAGATCGCCGTCATAATCAAAAATATGAGTTTCCACGCCTTTAAAACTCTCCCCGATGGTGGGCTTATACCCAATATTTGTGATTCCCGGAAACGCCTTTCCGTCCAGAATGGTCTGGGACACATAAACGCCGTTGGGCGGAAGAAGCTTCCGGGTGCTGGGCACCAGATTGGTGGTCGGCATTCCCAGAGTCCGGCCGATCTGGCGTCCATGCAGTACCTCGCCGGAAATAAAAAAGGAATACCCCAGAAGCTGATTCACCATCTCCATATTTCCCTTTTCCAGTTCTTCCCGGATAAAGGAGCTGCTGATATCCCTTCCGCAGTGCTGTTCCTTCCGGACCACCTCCACCCGGAAATCATAGAGCTTCTGAAGCTCCATCAGCAGACGGTAGTCACCGGAACGCTGATAGCCAAACCGGAAATCGCTGCCCACAACGATATATTTTGCATGCAGGCGGTCCACCAGCACCTGGGCCACGAAATCCTCCGGACTCATATGAAGAAGCTCCGGCTCCATGGGACAGTCAATCAGGTAGGAAATCCCCTGGTCTGCCAGCATCTGCCTACGCTCGTCCTTCACCAGAATTCCGCCGCTGCGCCCGGGATCCAGGGTAAAGACCACGCTGGCAAGCCCGCCTTTTTCCGCCTGAAGAATCCGCCGGATCAGCTTCTGGTGGCCTCTGTGAAGGCCGTCAAATTTTCCCAGTGTGACTGCCGTTTCGTCCCGGACGTACAGGCCCGTCACTCCCTGCATGTATTCCATCGCTTTCACCATGCTTTCTGCCTGCAGCGATTCTGTCACTGCTGCTCTTCTTTTTCGTAAAACATTTTTACCGGTTCAAACCGTCTGCGTCTGCCATGGTATGCATATACGGCAAAGAAGACGCCCTCCGCGTCATAAAGCCGAACCTTCCCGCCGTCTTCCATCTCCAGGGGCTTCTCCAGCATGGCCTCTGTCACGGCATTCCCGTTTTCGATCAGGCGGCGGTATTCCGGTTTCACATAAATAGCCGGAAATGTCTCAAACATCCGGTCAATGGGAAGCACCAGCTCCGGGAGCTGTCCTGTCTCCACAGCCTCCGCCACCTGTGAGAGACGCACACTGTTCTCCAGACAGAAGCGGCTGACCCGGGTACGCAGAAGACTTTCCATACAGCCGCCGCAGCCAAGCTTCTCTCCGATATCCTGACACAACGTGCGGATATAGGTTCCCTTGGAACAGGTGACGGTCATCGTCACTCTGGGAAGCTCCACCGACTCGATCAAAATCTGCCGGATGGTCACCGGACGGCCCTTTCGCTCCACAGTCTTTCCTGCCCTGGCCAGATCGCAGAGCTTCTTCCCGTCCACCTTCAGAGCGGAATACATGGGCGGAATCTGCTCATAGGTACCCTGAAAGCTGAGTACCGCCTGACGCACTTCCTCCTCCGAGGCCGTCACCAAAGCGGTACTCAGAACTTCGCCCCCGGCATCCTGGGTGTCTGTGGTCTGTCCCAGCAGCAGCACTGCCCGGTAGGTTTTTTCTTTGTCCGTCAGCAGGTCGCAGAGCTTTGTGGCCTTTCCCAGGCAAACCGGCAAAACCCCCTCGGCATCCGGATCCAGCGTTCCGGTATGGCCGATTTTTTTCTGTTTTAAAATACCTCTCAGCTTTGCAACCACATCGTGAGAGGTATAACCTTTTTCTTTATAAATATTGAGAACTCCGTGGATCACTGCTGCTTCTCCTGCTCTGACTGCTGCAAAAACTGTTTTTCAATCTGTTTTGTCAGATTGTTCAGCACATCATAGGGGGATCCGTGCATGGTACAGCCTGCAGCTCGCACATGGCCGCCGCCGCCAAAATAGGCGGCAACCCTGCTGACATCCACAAAGGAATTGGAACGCATGCTGACCTTGTACTCCTGTACATTGGTTTCATAAATGAAGATCGCCACCTCCACCCCTTTGGTATTGCGCAGCTGACTGACAATCCCATCCAGATCCGCGGGGCCCACATTGTAAAATTTCATTTCCCGGTTGCGGATCACGCTGACAATGCACCTTCCGTCAAACAGCATCATGCTTTCCAGCAGGGCACGGCCCAGAATCTGGAGCTGCAGATAGCTTTTCTGATAAAAGGTACGGTCCACAATCCCGGTAAAGTCAATCCCCATGGCCATAAGCTTTCCGGCGGTCTCCATGGTTTTCGGCGAACAGCAGGAATACTGGAACACACCGGTGTCATGGGCAATTCCCATATAAAGGGCTTCCGCCATTTCCCTGGTCAGCTTCTCAGGATCCAGCAGATCATAGACCAGCTCGGAAGTGGAACTGGCCTCGGGCACAATGTAATTCTCATCTGCGTAGCCGGTATTGCTGATGTGATGATCGATACAAATGGTACGCTTTGCCTGTTTAAAGCAGCCTTCTGCTTCTCCCAGCCGCCCGCTGTCCCCGCAGTCCAATGCCAGAAACAGATCGTATGGCTCCTCCTCCCGGACAGCATGTTTAATCTGATCCGTATCCTTCAGGAAGCCCATGGCTTCCGGTATTTCTTCCAGATAGACATCCAGTCTGGAAATCTGCGGAAAATTTTTCTTTATGTACAGGTAAAGGCCCATACAGGAGCCCACGCAGTCACCGTCCGGACGTACATGTCCGGCAATGGCTGCGGAAGAAACCTGTTTCAGTTCCCGTTCAAGATTCAGCATTCTCATCATCCTTTTCTGTCCCGTTTACATCGTCAATCAATTTTGACATATGAACCCCGTATTCAATGGACTGATCCAGAACGAACCGGATCTGCGGCGTATTCCGCAGATTTACGGTACGTGCAAGCTCCCGGCGGATATATCCTTCGGCACTGCGAAGACCGGCAAGGGTGTCCGCCTGGGACTGTTCATCTCCCAGAACGCTGATCCATGCCTTACAGGTCTTCAGATCCGGCGCGACCTCCACAGCCACAACGCTTGTCAGAGGATTGATCCTTGGGTCCTTGATTTCACTCCGGATAATGTTGGAAAGCTCCTTCTGGACCTCTCCGTTTATCCGGGTGTTTTTAATACTGTTTTTTCTCATATTCGGATTACCTCGGCACTTCGACCATTGTATAAGCCTCTACCTGGTCAAATTCTTTGATATCATTGAATTTCTCGAATACCAGACCGCATTCATAGCCGGCCTTCACTTCCTTCACGTCATCCTTGAAACGCTTCAGGGAAGCCAGAGCGCCCTCATAAATCTGTGTGCCTTCCCGGCTGATCCGCACCTTGCAGTTTCTCTGGAATACGCCGTCCAGAACATAAGAACCTGCAATGGTACCCACACCGGAGGCTTTGAAGGTCTGGCGGACTTCCGCGTGTCCGATGACCTTTTCCTCATAAATCGGATCCAGCATGCCCTTCATGGCTGCTTCCACATCCGCAATGGCGTCATAGATTACACGGTACAGACGGACATCCACACCTTCCCGCTCGGCAGTGGCTTTGGCCGTAGCATCCGGCCGCACATTGAAGCCGATGATGATGGCATTGGAGGTAGCTGCCAGGGTCACATCGGACTCGTTGATGGCACCAACGCCGCTGTGGATGATCTTCACCACAACCTCTTCGTTGGAAAGCTTCAGCAGACTCTGCTTTACAGCCTCCACTGAACCCTGAACATCCGCTTTTACAATGATGCCCAGCTCTTTCAGATTGCCTGCCTGAATCTGGCTGAACAGATCATCCAGAGACATCTTGGATTTCGTTTCCTCAAGAAGCTTTTCCTTGCCTTCACTGATAAAGGTCTCCGCAAAGCTTCTGGCCTCTTTTTCATTTTCGGTGACAACGAAGATTTCTCCCGCATTGGGAACGTCGGAAAGACCCAGAATCTCCACCGGAGTAGACGGTCCTGCTTCTTTGACCCTTCTTCCCTTGTCATCCATCATGGCACGTACCTTTCCGTGGCAGGCTCCTGCCGCCACCGGATCGCCAACCCGCAGCGTTCCTTTCTGAACCAGAACCGTCGCCACCGGACCCTTGCCCTTGTCGAGCTGAGCCTCCAGAACCAGACCTCTGGCCCTGCGGTTCGGGTTTGCTTTCAGTTCACTGATCTCTGCTGTCAGCAGAATCATTTCCAGAAGCTGGTCGATACCCTCCTGGGTGTGGGCAGATACCGGAACAAATACGGTGTTGCCGCCCCAGTCTTCCGGAACCAGTTCGTATTCGGAAAGTTCCTGTTTCACGCGCTCAACATTGGCACTGGGTTTATCAATTTTATTAATGGCCACAATAATCTCAATACCTGCCGCCTTTGCATGGCTGATGGCTTCAATGGTCTGAGGCATCACGCCGTCATCCGCCGCCACCACCAGAATGGCAATATCCGTGGAATTAGCTCCGCGCATACGCATGGCTGTGAAGGCTTCGTGGCCCGGCGTATCCAGGAAGGTGATCTTCTGTCCGCCGATATTCACCACGTAAGCACCGATATGCTGGGTAATACCGCCGGCTTCCTTTGCGATCACATGGGTATTCCGGATCGCATCCAGAAGGGAGGTCTTTCCATGATCAACATGACCCATTACACAGACTACCGGCGGTCTGGGCACCATGGTGCTCTCGTCTTCCTCGTCCTCCCTCAGAAGCTCCTCAATCACATCAACCTTTACTTCTTTTTCTGCAATGCAGTTGAATTCCAGCGCAATTTCTTCTGCGGTATCAAAGTCGATATCCTGATTCACCGTTACGACCTTGCCCTGAAGGAACAGCTTTTTGATGACTGCAGAGGGCTGAATCTTCATCTTCTCCGCCAGTTCTCCGATGGTCAGAGTCTCCGGCAGGATAATATTGCGAACTTCCTCTTCCTTCTTCTCCACAGGTGCCGGCTTGACTGCTCCCTTGACAGCATTTTTCCCGTTTTTGCCGTTATTATTCTTCGCATTCGGACGGCCACTCTGATTCTTTAAGCTGTTTCTCTCCAGCTTATCGAATTTATCCACATTGCTTCTGTCGTTTTTCTTATCCCGATCCGTCCGGTTTCTGGACTCCTTGGTAAGAGGCTTGCTCTCCATGGGAGCCTTGGGAATCGCCTGGCCTCTGCCCTGACTCTGGGGTCTGCGGTCTCCGCCCTGGCCCTGGGCTCTCCGGTCGCCGCTCTGACTCTGAGGTCTGCGGTCTCCGCCCTGACCCTGGGGTCTGCGCTCTCCGCTCTGGCCCTGGGCTCTCCGGTCGCCGCTCTGACCCTGGGCTCTGCGTTCTCCGCCCTGGCCCTGGGCTCTCCGGTCACCACCCTGACCCTGGGGTCTGCGCTCTCCGCTCTGACCCTGGGCTCTCCGGTCGCCGCTCTGGCCCTGAGTTCTCCGGTCACCGCTCTGACCCTGGGTCCTCCGGTCGCCATTCTGACCCTGGGCTCTCCGGTCGCCGCTCTGACCCTGAGAACGGTTCTCCGTTCCCTGCGGTCTGGAAGTGCTGCCCGTACCCTGGGTTCTGTTCTGTGTACTCTGCGCAGACTGGGCCTGAACCGTCTGGGATGAAGCTGTCGGCTTCACCTGAGCTGCTGTCTGGGCCGCTGCTGCCGGCTTCGCCTGAGCTGCCGCCTGGGTCTGAGCTGCCGGCTTCGCCTGAGCTGCTGTCTGGGCCGCTGCTGCCGGCTTCGCCTGAACTGCCGTCTGGGCCGCTGCTGCCGGCTTCGCCTGAGCTGCTGCCTGAGTCTGGGCTGCTTTTACTGTCTCAGCTGCCTGAGCCGGTGCGCTCTGCGCCTTCGTCTGCGGAGCTGCGCCCTGGGGTCTGGACTGCTGACCGCCCTGGGGTCTCTGACCCGGTTTGGCCGGACGCTGTCCGCTTCTGGGCGGTCTGGTCATTCCTGTCCGGCTGTTCTGCGGATGGAATACCTGGGTAATATTTTTTTTCTTTGCCGGTGCTTCTGCCGGCTTCTCACTTTTCTCTGTATTCTGCGGCTTCTGTAAGCCTGCTTTTATCATTTCTACCTGTTCGTCATCTATCATACTCATATGGCTTGTCAGATTTACTCCTTTATCTGCTAAAAAAGTCAGAATCTCTCTGTTCTGTTTTCCGAGTTCCTTTGCGAGCTCAAATACTCTTACTTTCGACATGCTGACTACCTCCGTTGTTTCCTTTTTCCAGTTCCTTCACGATGGCTTTCGCAAAGCCCTCATCCAGTACCGCCAGCGACGCCCGGAATTCCTTTCCCATAACGGCTCCCAGCTGGGCCTTTGTGCCGTAAATGTAGATCGGCACGCGGTAATACGTACACATATTCTGAAATTTTTTTCTGGTATTTCCGGAACTTTCCTCAGAAACAATCACAAGGAAGGCGTTTCCCTCTTTTACGGCTTTCTCCGTGGAAAACTCCCCGCTTGCCGTGCGGCCCGCCTTTGTGGCCAGCCCCACAAGAGACAATACTTTATTCAAATTCAATCGATTCGATCTCCTTTTCCAGTTCCTCATATACGGACTTGGGAATGCTCATTTTCAGGGAGCGCTCCAGCCCTTTATTTTTTACTGCCTTTTCAAAACAATCCTTTGAAAAGCATAGATATGCGCCTCTGCCATTTTTTTTGCCCGTGGTATCCAGGACGATCTCGTCTTCCGTGGTTTTCAGAATCCGCATCATTTCCTTTTTACTTTTCATCTCCTGACAGCCTATGCATTTCCGCATAGGAACTTTCCTTACCTGGCCCATTCTGCACACTCCTGCTTATTCCTGATATTCTCCATCGTCCGCAACCGGCAGTTCCTCATACTCACCGTCATCGTAGCCGTAGTCCTCGTCGTACTCTCCGTCATACTCTTCATTATAATTGTCATAGGCCTCAAACAGCTCATCAAATTCACCGGACTCTCTGGCCTGGGTCTCACTCTTGATATCAATCTTGAAACCGGTAAGGCGGGCTGCCAGTCTGGCGTTCTGTCCTTCCTTTCCGATGGCAAGAGAAAGCTGATAATCCGGCACAATCACCTTGGCGGTCTTGTCATCGTCATCTGCGATAACGGAAATCACCTTGGCAGGACTTAACGCATTCTCAATCAGAATGGCCGAATTCTCATTCCAGTTGATAATATCAATTTTTTCACCCCGAAGCTCATTGACAATGGCGTTTACCCGGGCTCCGTTCAATCCGACGCAGGCGCCCACCGGATCCACATCCGGGTTGCTGGACCAGACGGCAATCTTCGTCCGGCTTCCTGCTTCTCTGGCGATGCTCTTGATCTCAACGGTTCCGTCCTTCACCTCTGTGACCTCAGACTCAAAGAGACGCTTTACCAGCTCCGGATGGGTTCTGGAAACCATGATCTTCGGTCCCTTGGAGGTATCCTTCACTTCCAGGACATAAACCTTGATCCGCTCCGTAGGACGGAATACCTCACCCTTCACCATCTCGTTTTCATTCAGAATCGCATCCACCTTACCCAGGTTGATACTCACATTTTTGCCGAGATAACGCTGTACAATACCGGTCACCACATCTTTTTCCTTGCCGTAGTACTGATTGTACAGAACCTTCCGCTCTTCCTCCCGGATCTTCTGCAGAATCACGTTCTTCGCATTCTGGGTTGCGATCCGTCCGAACTCCTTGGATTTGATTTCAATATTGACGATGTCGCCAAGCTCATATTTGGAATCCAGCATCTTCGCGTTTGTGAGGCTGATTTCCATCACATCGTCTTCCACTTTTTCCACGACTGTTTTTTCAGCCTGCACATGAAATTCACAGGTCTGCGGATTGATGTACACCTTTACGTTGTCAGCCTTGCCGAAATGGTTCTTGCAGGCCTGGATCAGGGACTGCTCGATGGCTTCCAGAAGGGTATCCTTGCTGATATCTTTTTCTTTTTCCAAAAGAGTCAGCGCTTCCAACAGTTCGTTATTCATAATGTGAATCCTCCTTATTTAAAAGTCAAACGCCAGGCGGATCAGTGCGATATCTTCTCTGGCAAACTTCATTTCTGTTTCATCCTCCATAAGAAGGGTGACGGTGTCTTTGTCCCAGGCCTGTAAAATGCCTGTGAACTCCTTCTGTCTCTCGATGGCACGGTAAGTACGCACTTCCACTTTCTCTCCCTTGCTCCTGACAAAATCCTTTTCCTTCTTCAAAGGTCTGCCAAGCCCCGGAGAGCTGACTTCCAGAATATAGGAGTCTTCAATGAAATCCTGAATATCGAGCTGATCACTCAGCGCCCGGCTGATCAGTTCACAGTCGTCAATGGCAATTCCCCCGGGCTTATCAATATATGCCCGCAGATACCAGGTTCCCCCCTCCTTTACATATTCCACATCCACCAGTTCAAAACCATGTGCATCTACCAGAGGCTGTAAAATGTCCTCTGTCCGTTTTTCATAGGTTTCTCTCTTTGTCATCTGCGCCACCTTTCTTATGTTCCCGTTTTTCAGAGCCGCTGTTCCGACCTCTGCACGGAACAGCTCCTGCTTTCTTCGCAGAAAATGCCTGCTAAATAAGCAAGAATGAGTGGGCGTCCCGCCCACTCATTACTCTAGTAACATATTATCATCGTGTCAACTATAGCACAACTTTTCCGCAAATGCAAGGGGTTTTTTTGATTCTTTACCCCCCGTGCCGGCCGGCGTATCCTCCCAGCTTGTCCGATTTACAAAACCTTCCCGGTATGCTATCCTATCTCTGACATCGGTGCACGGGATCTTTATTCTCCCCTGAATGCCGGTCACGAAACAGAATAAAAGAAAGAAGATACCATCATGAAAAAAATTCTCTTGATCGCCACCGGCGGCACCATTGCCTCCAAATACACGGAAAAAGGTCTGGCTCCGCAGATTTCTTCCGAGGAACTACTGTCCTATGTTCCCGCAGCCAGAACATTCTGTGAAATCGACACCCTCCAGCCCTTCAGCCTGGACAGCACCAACGTAAACTCCAGCCACTGGATCCGGCTGGCTGAATTGATCGAATCCAAATACGAATATTATGACGGCTTTGTGATCTGCCATGGCACGGACACCATGGCCTTTACTGCTGCGGCACTCTCTTACCTGATCCGCAATAACCGCAAGCCTGTGGTCATCACCGGCGCCCAGAAGCCCATTGATCTGGCCGTTACCGATGCCAAGACCAATCTTCTGGACAGCCTGCGCTTTGCGGCGGATGACCGGGCCCATGGTGTCAGCATTGTCTTTGGCGGCATGGCCATTGCCGGGACCCGTGCGAAGAAGGAACGCTCCAAAAGCTACAACGCTTTCTCCAGCATCAATTACCCCCACCTGGCCATGATCCAGGAGGATCGGATTGTCTTCTATATTGAAGATAAGGAGCAGAACACCAGCCTTCTGAAATTCTCCCATGAAATGAATGACCGGATTTTTCTGCTGAAGCTGATCCCAGGCATCAGCGGGAAGCTTCTGGATCTTCTCTTTGATTCCTATGACGGGATTATCATTGAGTCCTTCGGAGTGGGCGGCCTTCCCAATTACGGCGATGACAGCTTTTATGAGGGAATCAAGCGCTTTGTCAACGCCGGAAAAATCGTGGTGATGGCCACTCAGGTAACCCATGAGGGCAGCGACATGACTGTTTATCAGGTCGGAAAGGCCATGAAAGATGAATTCCATCTGATTGAAGCCTACGATATGACGCTGGAAGCCACCGTCACCAAAACCATGTGGGCCCTGGCCCAGACCTCCGACCCGGAGGAATTCCGCAGGCTGTTTTATACAACCATCAATCACGATATCCTCTTTGCCTGAAAAGCTCTTTCAGAGGATCTTTTTCCCATCCGGAGCCGCTTCTGCCGGTTTTCTCCCGATTTTTTTACTTGAACTGATTCCACATTTCTAGTATGATGAACTCGTGAATTGAAAACATGATGCTTCACAGCCTGTTCTGTGCCCCTTGCATTATAGGATGATGCCAGGATTGTGGGAGTGCGAAGCACGGAACAATCCGTATGGCATCTTTTGACCCCAACATCATCATTATAGCGAATTTCAGGAGGTTTTACAATGCCAAGAGATGACTATTCCGTTGCCCGCAAAATTGGACAGAAGCAGTACCATGCAGCTGTTTCCTCCGGCAGATATCCCTATCTTCAGTCTCTGGACGAGATTCTTTCCTATACGGAGGTTCAGGGGGAAATGTATCTTGGTCTGGTGGATATTCCGCTGGATATGATTGCCGGAACCAAAACCGCCGGACGCCAGAACGCCTTTTCCTGCGGCTTCATGCCCCTTCTGGCCGAGAAATCCGAATTTGCCATGAAATGGGTCGCCCTGTATGATTCTCACATGGCCATCGGAATTCACGATCCCATCGTTGCCTATGAATTCATGAACAAGTTTTATGTTCAGGAAGGAAACAAGCGGGTCAGCGTTATGAAATCTGTGGGCGCTGTCAGCATTCCGGGCACGGTTACCCGTATCATCCCCAAAAGGACCGATGATATCCAGAATAAAATCTATTACGAATTCATGGATTTTTACGAAGCTGCTCCCATCAATGAGATTCTGTTTACCCGGGAGGGCAGTTATCCGGCTCTTCTGGCCTCTATGGGGAAAACGGGTAAAGACCATCTCTCGGACGATGAGATTCGGGAGCTTCGGTACGCCTACGGACAGTTTGCAGACATTTTCCAGGCAAAAGGCGGCAAAAAGCTTTCCATTACCGCCGGAGACGCGTTCTTATTGTACATAAAGTTTTTTGGCTACAATGATTCGCTTTCCCATACCCTGGCCGAAATGAAGGAAAACACCGGTAAGCTCTGGGACGAATTCGAGCTTGCCAGCACGGATTCCGGAGCCACTCTCATCGAAGAACCGGAGGACGTTCCCCGGAAATCCCAGAATTTCCTTGAACGGCTGCTCCCGGTGGGCGTTTCCCAGAAGCAGAAAATCGCTTTTATCCACGAAAAGAATCCGGAAACCTCCAGCTGGACCTATGGCCATGAGCTTGGCCGGATGCATCTGGAGCAGACTTATCCGGATCAGGTGGAGACCTGCCATTGGGATAATGTAGATCCCGATGTCAACGGACTGGAGTCCATTGAAGCAGCCATCGATGCCGGCTGCGGCCTGATCTTCACCACCACGCCCCGGCTGATCGGCGCCAGCTTAAAGGCCGCCGTCAACTATCCGGATGTCAAGATCCTGAACTGCTCCGTCAATACCTCCTACCAGTCCATCCGTACCTATTACGGCCGGATGTATGAGGCGAAATTCCTGGTGGGCGCCATCGCTGCCGCCATGTCCACCACAGACCATATCGGCTACATCGGCGACTACCCGATCTGCGGTTCCATTGCCAATGTAAACGCCTTTGCTCTGGGCGCGCGGATGATCAATCCCCGGGCACAGATCCATCTGGAATGGTCCAAAACCCTGAACTGGGATAAAAACAGTCTTCGAAACAACCCGGATATTGAAATTATTTCCGGTCCCGACATGATCACTCCGGGCACACCCTCCCGGGAATTCGGCCTTTACGGGATCAAGGACGGGAAGACCTACAATATCGCCACACCGGTCTGGCACTGGGGAAAATATTACGAAAAGATCATCCACAACATTCTGTCCGGCTCCTGGAAGCGAAGCAAGGAAGCCCTGAACTACTGGTGGGGAATGTCCGCCAACGTCATCGATGTCATCTGTTCCCAGACACTGCCCATCGGTACCACCAGACTCATTGATTTCCTGCGTTCCTCCATCTGTAAGGACACATTCCATCCTTTCTATGGAATTCTCCGTTCCCAGGACGGCATCGTCCAGTCTGATAAAGATGCCTGCCTTTCTCCTCTGGAAATCGTCTCCATGGACTGGCTGGCAGAAAATGTCATCGGAAAGATACCGGAAATGGAGGAACTCACAGATGCCGCGAAAGCCGTTGTCCTGCTCCAGGGCATTAATCAGCAGAAAGCCGAACTTATCGGAGGAAACTCATGAATATACTTGTCATTGCCGATGAAGAATCCAAGTCCCTGTGGGATTATTATGATGAAACCAAACTTGCGGGAATCGATCTGATCCTTTCCTGCGGGGATCTTTCCCCATCCTATCTTTCCTTCCTGGTAACCATGGGGAAAGCCCCGGTTCTCTATATTCACGGGAACCACGATGACCGTTATGAACAGCACCCACCGGAAGGCTGTATCTGCATTGAGGACTCCATCTATGTTTACGAAGGGATCCGGATTCTGGGTCTGGGCGGCTCCATGCGCTATAAGCCCGGAGTCAATCAGTATACGGAAAAGGAAATGCAGAGGCGCATCCGGAAGCTGTGGTTCCCGCTTCTCCGTCACAAGGGCTTCGACATTCTCCTGACTCACGCTCCGGCCCTGGATGTCAACGATGGAGACGACCTGCCTCACAGAGGCTTCGCCTGCTTCTGTACCCTGATGGACAAATATAAGCCCAAATATTTCATTCACGGCCATGTCCATGCCACCTACGGCCGAAAACACAAACGCCTGGATCTCTACGGGGAGACCCAGGTCATCAATGCTTACGAAAAGTTTGAATTTGATTACGAACACCCGAAATTTCTGCGGACTCCAGAGACACCCGTCTCCCGCTGAAGGGCTGCAGAAAGGTCAGGCGCCAGGCCCAGAGAGCCATATCCGAAGGCTCCTCTCCCGGCGCCTTTTTTTGTTTGAAATCCGGCTGATAAAGGGGATCTCCCAGAAGCGGATGGCCGATCCATGCCATATGTACCCGGATCTGATGGGTGCGTCCTGTCTGTATCTGTGCCTGTACCAGGCTCGCTCCGTCCAGGATCTCCAGCACCCGGTAATAGGTCCGGGCAGGCCTTCCGTCCTCCCGAATCTCCATCCGCAGTGGAGAATCCGACGCTTTTCCAATGGGCGCCCTGATCCAGCCCTCCAAAGGCTCTGGCACTCCCTGAACCAGTGCCAGATAGGTCTTTTTCAGCTCTCCCCTTTCCCGCTGCGCGGACAGTCTGGCCGCTGCCGCCCGGTTCTTCGCGAACAATACAAGCCCGGCCGTATCCTTATCCAGCCTGCCGATGGGACGGATCACCGCCGGCTCACCCTTTTTTTGAAAATAATCCTCCAGGCGGTTCGCCAGCGTATCCGAAAAATGAGCCCCTGCCGGATGCACCAGAATCCCTCCCGGCTTGTCCACCACGATCACATCCTCATCTTCGTAGCAGACTGTGAGGACACCCTCTTCCGGCACGAGCTTCCGGGAACTCTGATCCTCGCTCTCCAGCCGGATCTCCAGAAGGGCCCCTGGCCGGACCGGATCGGCAACCCTTCTGCGGACTCCATCCAGGAGAATCCCATCCTCCCGGAATTTCGCCCGGCTGATTTCCTTTTTCGACAGTCCCAGCTGTTTTTTCAATATCTGACCGACTGTGCAGTCTTTTTCCATCTCTGTGATTTGATAACGAAGTACTTTTTCCATGGGTTTATTATAAGGCACATCCGACAGTTCCGCAAAGCTATTTTTTCATTTTTGGCTGGAAAACCAGGCTCGCAAACCAGGAAAAAACCATAGCCGCTGAAATTCCCACTGCACTGGCCTTAAATCCACCCATGAAGATCCCCAGAAAGCCTTCCTGATTCACCGCCTCCTTTACCCCTTTCCATAGGACATTGCCAAACCCCAGCAGCGGCACGCTGGCTCCTGCTCCGGCAAATTCCTGAAAGGGTTCATAGACCCCCACCGCGCCCAGCACCGCGCCGGTGCACACCAGAATCACCATGATCCTTCCGGGCATCAGCTTCGTTTTTTCCATCAGAATCTGGACCAGGGCGCAGATCAGCCCGCCCACCCAGAACGCATTGACATAATCCATAAAAACCTCCATCTTCGTTTCTGCTTTCACCGCTGTCTCTGTGAACATTCTTCACCGGCTTTCTCCAGAAACAGTCTTCAACAGCTTCCTTCGGAAACGGTCTTCACCACCCTGTTTCAATGAGGCTGTCAGCAGTGCTCGATCATCACGCCGTGGGCGATTCCCGGCACGCTCTGCCCCTCGTTAAAGCTCACCGGGGACAGCAGTGCCCCGGTGGGCACAAACAGAATCCGCTTCAAAGCGCCCTTTTCCAGCTCCGGCAGAAGCTTTGCCCCCAGAGTCACCGCCGAGCAGCCGCATCCGCTTCCTCCGGCGTGGGTATCCTGCTTTTCCCCGTCGTAGATCTCAATTCCGCAGTCCCGGTGTACCCGGCTGATATCAAAGCCCTTCTCTTTCAGAAGATCAATCAGGATTTTCTGTCCCACCTTTCCCAGATCCCCGGTGATGATCCGGTCATAATCCTCCGGCTGCCGGTTAAAATCCATCAGATTCTGATAAATGGTATCGCAGGCTGCAGGTGCCATACAGGCGCCCATATTCAGAGAATCCTTTACACCAAAATCCACAATCTTTCCGGGCGTCACCCCGGTAATTTTCGCATGGCCTCCGGTTCTTCCCAGCAGAAAGGCTCCGGCTCCCGTAACGGTCCAGGAAGCTGAAAGGGGCCTCTGGTTTCCATAGGCCAGCGGAAAACGGAACTGTTTCTCCGCACTCCCGAAATGGCTGGAAGTCACCGCAATCACATAATCCCCATAACCTGCCGAAATCGTCATGGCTCCCAGGGTCAGCGCCTCTCCGCAGGTAGAGCAGGCTCCATACAGCCCAAAGGTAGGCAGGTTCAGCTGCTCCACTCCGAAGGAAGTGGCAATGAGCTGTCCCAGCAGATCTCCGCCGAAGAGATAGCGGACCTGCGAGGCGTTCCTCTTTGCCTTCCCCAGAGCCGTCTGAATGGCTTCCCTCTGCATGGTGCTCTCCGCCTTCTCCCAGCTGTCCTCGCCAAAAACCGGATCATCACAGACCAGATCAAACAGTCCGCCCAGGGGCCCCTGTCCCTCCTTCTCTCCTACAATGGTTCCGCTGCTGAGGATGGATACCCCTTCTGAAAAACTGAGACTCTGCTGTCCCATCTGAATCTTTTCACTTTTCATGTCGCATCTCCTATACAAAATTCAGGATTTTCAGGATCCAGTACAGAAATCCCAAAATCCAGCTGCTCAGAATCCCATACAAAATCACCGGCCCTGCGATATTGAATATTTTACAGCCAATTCCGAACACAAAGCCTTCTTTATGAAATTCAATGGCCGGAGCCGCCACAGAATTGGCAAACCCGGTGATGGGAACCAGGGTTCCCGCTCCGCCGAATTTCGCCAGTCTGGGATACACATTCAGCCCTGTGAGGACAACGCTTGCCAGTACCAGAAGCATGGAGCACCAGCTGCCCGCAATGTCCTTTTCCAGTCCGATTCCCGTACAATAGTTCAGAATTCCCTGTCCGATGACACAGATCACCCCGCCTGTCACAAAGGCCTTCGCCATGTTCCGCGGCAGACTGTGAACCGGCGTCACCTGCTTCACATATTCATTGTATTCCTGATTTTTCCGTTCCTTCAGAATATCCGCCATATCCTGCTCCTTTCCGCTGCTACCATCGCATATAAAAATGCCACAGACTTCCCAGGGTCTTCCCGGCTGCCATGGCAAGGACCACAAGGCTCATCCCCTTTACCAGACCGATTCTTCTGGCCATAATCGGGAAAATGTTGACAATTTCCGCCAGTGCCATGATCCACCCGCCCACAAAAATCCCAAACAGGGCCCCCAGAACTGTCAGACAGACTGTCCCTGCCAGAAGCACCGGCTGATAGACAGTCAGCCAGTTTCCGAAAATGCTTCCCAGAAGGATAGCATCCTCATACAGCCGGACATGGGCAGCCGTATGGGTAATGCCCGCATACCGGACAACTACACCCAGCCCGGTCATCAGAGCTATCACACCTCCGGCCACCACCAGGCCGCTGGCAAAGCCAAGGATGCCCAGAAAAATCTGTGCCGTCATGGGTTCCCCTCCTGTCCATGGCTCTTTTTGCTCCGGCTGCTGGCCTCAATGAGGGTACTGTCCACATCGTCCTCATAGAGGCGCATTTCCACTTCCATGGGTGTGGGGTCAGACGTCAGCTTCCGGCCGGCAAAATGATTGAAAAAGATCAGAATTCCAAGACCTACCCCCAGAGAGTAAGAAACTTCCAGAACGGTAAAGCCATCCGACTCCTGTCCGGTAAATTGAAAAAACACCTGCCCAAAGAGCTTTGGAATATCCACATCATTGTTAAAGGTCATAATTGTAAACGCAGCGCCCGCAAAGGCCAGAGCCGCCACAAAAGCCGTTTTCAGCCACACCGCCGCTCTGCCGGGCTGTTCTGCCTTTTCTCTTGTCACAATAAAATCCGCTTCCCCCAGGCTGTGAATTTCCAGCTCCGGAAATTCTGCGTGAATAACTTCAATGATTTCCATCACGGACATGGCATGTCTGCCGGGCTGTTCTCCTTCTGCACCCGGTATCCGCAGATTCTTCACCCGCTCTTTTGTTTCCCTGCTTTCGCAGGTCACCTGGGCAATATCCTTCAAAAACACCTCCCGGTCATGCACCTGCACATTCCGGTCAATTTTCAGGTACAGGATTTCCCTCATACCTTCCACCTGTTCCACGACGGAGAAAAGGCCTGGACAAAGGTTCCCTCCATTTTTTCCTGCTGCCCTCCCAGACGGATCAGACAGACCGCCGCTGCCGCCAGAAGAATCCCTGCCAGAATTCCCGCCAGTATCCGGATTTTTTTCCGGCACATCGCCATCACTTCCTCTTCTTTTCCTATATGGCTTAGTATCCGGCAAATTCCAAAAAATATGCGGGGAAGTCAAAAAAACCTTCCCCGCATTTTTTTCAGAATTTTCTTTTCCAGTCTGGAAACCTGTACCTGGGTCATGGACAGCTCCTCTGCCACCTGATTCTGGGTGCAGTCTTCGAAATAACGCATTTCGATCAGCCTCCGCTCCTTTTCCTCCAGAGAATCCAGTACCTGCTTCAGAACCATATGGTTCAGCAGCTCCTCCCCGGAATCCTGCTTATCCTCCAGACGGTCCATCAGCATAATGGCACTGCCGTCTCCCTGATAAATGGTCTTATAAAGAGATTCCACCTCAGCTGCCGATTCCATGGCCAGAACAATCTCCTCCATGGCAGCCCCGGTTTCTCTGGCCAGCTCTTCCAGAGTCGGCTCGCTTCCTTTTTTCTTTTCCAGCCGGTCTCTGGTCACACATACCTTCAATGCAGTCTCCTTCAGACTCCGGCTGACCTTAATCATCCCGTCATCCCGCAGAAAACGCTTGATCTCTCCTGCGATCATGGGAACCGCATAGGTCGAGAACCGCACGTCAAAGGAGGTGTCAAATTTGTCAATGGCTTTGATCAGACCGATGCTTCCCAATTGAATCAGGTCTTCCATTTCACAGCCTCTGCCCGCAAACCGCCGGACAATGGAGTAGACAAGCCCCATATTTTCTTCCACCAGTGTTTTTCGCGCCTCTTTATCCCCTTCGTGTGATTTTTCAATCAGTGTCAGGGTACGATCCATAGGCTATTCCTTTCACACGGCAAATTTTCCCGCAGGGTTTTCAATCTTTTTTTTCATGATCACCGTGGTGCCTTTTCCTCTCTCGGATTCCACAGAAACCTCATCCATAAAGGCTTCCATAAATGCAAAGCCCATTCCCGCCCGCTCCTCCTCAGGCCGGGTGGTGAACAGCGGCTCCATGGCCTTCTTTACATCTTCAATTCCGCATCCATGGTCAACGACCTGAATCTCCAGCAGATTCCCCTCAATCCTGCATACAATCACAATTTTCTCCACGGCTCCCTGGTAGCCGTGGACGATGCAGTTGGTCACCGCCTCCGAAAGGGCTGTTTTCACATCGGCCACTTCCTCCAGTGTCGGATTCAACTGCGTCAGAAAAGCGGCCACCGCCACTCTTGCAAATCCTTCATTACAGGAGCGGCTGTCAAATTCCAGCCGCATTTCATTTCCGTCCTGCATGGTTTTCCCCCCCCTTATAAAAGCGTTGACTGCTGCGGC
Organism: Candidatus Limivivens sp.; assembly: GCA_034101475.1. Taxonomy (GTDB): domain Bacteria; phylum Bacillota; class Clostridia; order Lachnospirales; family Lachnospiraceae; genus Limivivens. The sequence goes on along the minus strand of JAXEJQ010000111.1, from coordinate 15,215 downwards.
AGACCCTCATAAATATCGATGTATTTGTAAACCCCGGAAAGCGTCAGAATCCGGCGGATCCTTTCATTTACCCGGATAGCAATGACCGTGCCTCCCATAAACCGCATATTCTTATAGCGCCCCATGATCATGCCGATACCGGAGCTGTCCATAAAACCGGTTTTTCCGAAATCAAAAATAATGCTTCGGATATTTCTCCTCTGAATCAGCTGGTCCGCCCGGATCTTCAGCTGCTCCGCATTGTGGTGATCCAGCTCTGCCGGAACAAAAATTGTGAGATTCGTCCCCTGAATTACAAAATTATCCTCCATTGAAAACCCTCATTTCCATCCTGTCATTTTCCTGCTTCCGCGCACAGAAAAAGGATGCCGTGAAAACTTCGGAAAGTTTTCCAAGCATCCTCTGCCTGCGAGGTTTCTCTTTTGTATTCCTGTACCTTCTCCGAATGCCGGAGAATTGTTTCAATCAGTACTCTTCCCCCGGTGTGTCCATGGGATTCCCCTCCCCATCGGTCTCCGGGATGGGATTCCCCTCCGCATCAGTTTCCGGAATCGGATTCCCCTCTGCGTCCGTCTCCGGAACCGGATTTCCCTCCGCGTCCGCCTCACTGTTTCTGGCCAAAGCGCCCTGATTGACGATATATCCCTCTACCAGATAAGCCTGTGCCGGGAATTTCTGAATAAATTCCTTAAACACTCCATCGGAGGTGTCCGTATCTCCTGCATACCAGTAAGACATTCCCAGAAGCTGAAGGGTCTCATAGTCATCCGGATTCACCTGAACCGCCTGCTCATAATTCTGGATCGCCGTGACGTAATCCCCGCCCACATAGGCGATATCTCCGGCATTCCGGTAGTTATTGAACATCAGAGTCTTGACATTGTCCAGAATGGCGTTATAGAGCTTCTCGCCCTCTCCGTCCAGGCTCGCGGCATTGATTTCATTCAGTGCCTCAGCGGCAGCCGTCTGATCTCCGCTGACGAACAGTCTGGACGCCTCCAGCAGTTCATCATAGGATTCTGCTTTTTTCTTCGCTTCTTCCATGGTCTGGTTCGCTTCATCCACCTTTGCCTGGTACTCGGCGATCTCATCCTCCAGTCCCTGAACCCTGGATACCTCTGCTGCCATTTTGGAATTGGCATCCGTAATCTGCTTATTCGCATCCGCGTAGATGCTCTGCTTTGTCCCGGGAACCACAAGGAACCACACAATGGCCCCTCCCAGAATCAGCCCCAGACAGATATTGATAAAAGTGGCAAGCGCGGAGCTGTCCCGGAAGGTGGCAGGCTGGATAATCATTTCATTCCCGCTCATGTACGTGGTCGTGCCGTTGAAGTGATTGATTTTTTCCTCTTTCGCATACTTTTTCTTCCGCTTCACATCCAGGCTGGTGCTGATGCCGGTAGCCGCCTCCACTTCCTGGAGATACCGCAGGGTCGTCGTATTCGTGGCGTCAATATACGCCGCCTTTTTCAGCAGCTTTCTGGCCTTCTCATACTCCTGCCGTTTCAGATACAGAAGCGCCAGCAGATGATAGGCTTTGATCAGCTTCGGATTCTGGGACAGAACCTTCTTCAGCTGGATAATCGCCATATCCTCGTTATCCTGCCGGCAGTAAAGCAGGGCCTGATTGTATTTCCGGATCGTCTGGTTGATAGCATCCAGCTTGTTTTTATTGGCCTGGAGTCTGGCAATATACAGATCTGCCGCATTGTCCGGCACATTCATATTCTTGCTGATCACCCACTCGCTGAGGGCCGCAACCACCTCCCCGGTTTCAAAATAAACCAGTCCCAGCAGATTCCTGGCCGCAATGTTTTCCTTATTAAACTTCAGGCTTCGTTTCAGACAGACAATGGCGCCGGAAAGATCCCGAACCGTGGCCTTCTCAAGCCCTTCATTGTAAAGCAGGTTCGATATGCGGATAATCCGCTTCTGCAGGGTAACGTCCGCACCGCAGCCGGTACAGTAATCAATCCCGGAAAGCGGCGTTCCACAGTATATACAATTCATAAATTCCCCTTATTTTTCTTTTTCTCATCGTTAATCAATTCCTTCAGGATATCGGTGACATCCGTAAAGTCTCTGTTGTAAATCGCATCCTCAGCCTCATTTACATCCAGGCTGGGACGAAACTTTTTTAATTCTTCTTCGTAATTAATCATCCGTATTTCTCCTTAAGAACATTCGCTGCTTTTCCGGGCGCGCAGGATTCCTTTCAGCTCGCCCACCAGATAAAGAGAACCCACACAGAACAGCATGCCATCCTCCTTCTGACGCAAAGCTTCTTCAAACGCATCCGCAATATCCGGCACCACTGTCACCGGAGCCTTCGTATAGTTCTCAAAAATGCGTCCCAACTCCCCGGCAGGTTCATTCCGGCTTCCTTTGATCTCCGTCACCACCACTGCCGAAAGCTTCGTCTGGGTACAGATCGTCTCAATCATCTTCTCGAAATTCTTCTCCACCACCGCGGAAAACAGCATCACAATCCGGTGATCCTCCTGCAGACCCCGGACCGTTTTGACAAACTGCGCGACGCCGTCCTCATTATGCGCTCCATCCAGCACCACACCCGGCATCACCGTCTCCATCCGGCCCTGCCAGCGGGTTTCCCGAATGCCCTGAAGACGGGTTTCCAGAGAAATCGTATGATCCGGGTCAATGACCTCCATGGCCATCAATGCCAGAGAACTGTTTACCACCTGATATTCCGCAAGATAGGGCACAGTCACTCTGGTATTCTCATAATACCCAACCTGCAGGGAAAAATCAATGCTTTTGTCTGTCTTAAGGAAAACTTCATACATTTCCTCATGAAGGCCCACAGCCTGGCTGCCAAGCTCCTCTGCCCGTCTGCGGATCACCTCCCCGGCCTCAGGATTCCTGCCGTCATAAATCACCGGAACCCCCGGTTTGATAATGCCGGCCTTTTCCCAGGCAATCTCCGGAATGGTATTCCCCAGATATTCCGTATGATCCAGGCTGATGGAAGTAATCACCGTCGCTATGGGATGCTCCACCGTATTGGTCGCATCCAGACGGCCTCCAAGACCGGTCTCCAGCACACAGAACTCCACCTGCTTTCTGGCAAACAGCACCATTCCCAGCGCATAAAGCAGTTCAAAATAAGTAGGATGAGGCAGACCATCCCTCTGCATCTCCTTTACCGTTTCCATCACCTCAAGGAACGCGTCCAGAAACTCCTGATCTGTCACCTCGGTATGATTCACCTGGAAACGCTCATTGATCTTCACCAGATGAGGGGAAGTAAAAAGGCCTGTCCGCTTCCCGGCGCGAATCAGCATGGAAGCCAGGAAAGCGCAGACGGAACCCTTTCCGTTGGTCCCTGCCACATGAATGATTTTCATGCTCCGCTCCGGATGTCCCAGCCTCCGCATCATCTCTGTCGTATGTTCGAATTTATTCTTTGTTGTAAATTTTGGAATCTCATTAATGTATTCCACTGCTTCTGTATAATTCAATGTTTTCACCACTTCATAAATAGTAAGATGTTGGGGTCAAAAGATGCCATACGGATTGTTCCGTGCTTCGCACTCCCCCAATCCTGGCATCATAGTAATAATAGATTTATGTATCCGTCCCGTATTTCTCGGATACGATTTTACTACCCTATTATAATATAGCACCCGGATTATGCAAGCAAATTTTTTCGCAGAATCCGCCAAAAAATATCCGCAGATCAGATATTTTCCAGAAATGCCAGAAGATTTCTGTGGCGGATCTCATTTTTTCCGGTTCTGCCATCCTCTTCATCCATGGACAAAATCAGCTTTTGATAGCCGCCCTTCAGCCGGACAAAGGGGCCTGCCGCCTCCTCCAGCGTCTCTCCTGACACCCGTTCCCGTACCTGAATGCAGATATGCTCCCTTCCCCGCTCCGCCAGAAAATCAAATTCCTTTCTCCCGATCTTTCCACGGTAAACCCGGAATCCTCTGGCCAGCAGCTCCATGCATACCATGTTTTCCAGCACGCCGCAGACCTTTTCCCTGCAGACGCCTTTTATCGCATGGCACATTCCCCAGTCCGTAAAATAATATTTTTCCCTGGCTTCCACAACCCGCTCCGCCTTCAGGTCATAACGTCTGGCACGATAAATCAGATGGCCGCTCTCCAGGGCCTTCAGCATGGCATAGACCGTATCCTTGCTGATCTGGCGTCCGTTCCTGTTCATCCCGTCGGAAATGGTCTTTGCTGACAACGGTTCTCCCAGATGATCTGCCAGATATTCCAGAAGCATCCAGAGCTGCCCCACATTTCGCAGGTTGCTTTCCCGAACTGCGTCCTGCAGAATCCCGGCCCGGCAGACATCCAGCAGATACTGCCAGATCCCTTCTTCCTCCTTCTTCAGTCCATGGATCCCCGGCATACTTCCATAGATGAAAAAATTCCGAAAACAGGACTCCCGGTCCGCGCCACTCTCCTCCTCCCCAAACTGCTCCAGATACTCTGAAAAAGAATACGGATACATACGGATCTGAACACAGTTTCTGGCAATCAAGGCAGCTTCCGGACTCTCCAGTATCCCGGCCCTTGATCCGGTCAGATAAAGATCACAGTTTTCCCTTTCATAAAGGGTCTTCACCACCCGCTCCCAGCCTGGCAGGTACTGAATCTCATCCAGAAGCAGATACCGTTTCCGGCCCTGTTCTGCGTTCTGATCCGGATGCTGTTCCTGATCTGGTTTTTGCCCCTGACCCTGATTTTCTCCCTGCTCCGTTCTCTGCTGTCTCACAGCCCGGAGAAGCGTTTCTCCATCCCGGATTTTTCCATGACGGAGCGCTTCAAAATTTATATACAGAATGTCCTGGTAAGGGACTCCGCGTTTCTGCAGTTCCTGCCGGATCCACATCAGCGCCGTCGACTTTCCGCATCGGTGAATCCCCGTAATCACCTTGATAAAAGGTTTATTCATATAAAGCTTAATTAAATCTGTATAGCTGCTTCTCTGAATCATCCCGTTCCACCTTTCCCTGCATTCTGCACGTCCTGTTTGGCGCTCTGAAAAAAGGGAATCTGACCCGCAGACAGATTCCCTCCATTTTTACTCTCTTTCGACGGACATTTACGGAAGCTTCGTTCCGCAGCTGCCGCAGAATTTCATCCCCGGTTCCAGCTCTTTCCCGCAGTTCGGACAGAACTTCAGGGGTTCTTCCGGCTCCTCTTCTTTTTCCGGTTCTTCCTGAATTTCCAGCTTCGCGCCGCACTGAGAGCAGAAATTCATATGCGCGCCGTTCTCCGCACCGCACTGCGGACATGCCACTGTTTCCTTCTCAGGCTCCTCAACGACCTCCACCTCTGCAGCCTTCTCAGCTTCCTCCTGCACCTTGGCTTCTTCCCGCTTGATTCGAGCAGCTTCGATCTCCGCAATCATCCGCTCCAGCTCTTCGATTTTCCCTCGGTGGATATCTGCCTCTGCACAGAATTCCAGGACGCCTTCCTCCAGGCTTTCTCCATCCTTATACTTCTGGTAATAATATTCACCAATCTTCTTCATCTCTGCATCCAGACTTCTTTTCTCCGGAGCAATCTTCGCATTCAGCTTGGTGGACTCGATGGTTTCGTTCGTAACATCTCCAATGTTCTTCGTCGCATCCATGATATCCTTCGCCACATTTTTTGCAAGTTCATTTACTCTGTCCAGAAATGCCATACCTTAACACCTTCTCTTTCTGTTCGCCCATTGAAAAAACAGGTTCTTTTATTTCGTTTTCTTCATTATACTAAAAAGAAAAGGCAACTGCAAGAATTTGTTACAATCATAAGAAAAAATTCAGACTTCTCATATCCTTCGTTTTGCGTACATTTGCTCAGCCGTTAGGCTAAGTAGTTACAGTAAAGGGAAATTTATCCTGAATTCGTGAAAATTTTGCTTGATTATTCAGGAATTATCTAGTATAATGTAGAAGACATGGGGCATTAGCGCAGTTGGGAGCGCGCCACACTGGCAGTGTGGAGGTCACGGGTTCAAGTCCCGTATGCTCCAGTCTTTTTTTGCCTAAAATACAGGGTTTTTCCGTATCTCAAAACGAAAAAGTTATCACAGAAGTTATCAGAACTTACGTTTGGGAAAATGGTGGGAAATGGAGGAACTTTGTACGTATGACATAATAATATGAGTTACCCGACAAATGAGCCTTTTGACCCCAACATCATCATAATATAGAATCCAAAAGAGGAGGACTCTTATGAAATTTGTTTATCCGGCGGTTTTTCGAAAGACGGAATCCGGCACATACAGAGGATTTTTCCCGGATCTGGAAAGTTGCTGTTCCGAAGGGGATACCCTGGACGAGGCGATTGAGCGGGCCAATGACGCTGCCTGCGACTGGATTTCTCTGGAGCTTTCCGAGGAAGGTGAGCTTCCGCCCGTTTCAGACGAAGGAGATCTGTGCCTGCTGAAAGGTGATATTGTGCGAAATATTTCGGTAAACATCCGCTTTACCGATGGATGGGATGAGTGACGGGGATGGCTGCGGCCACCCCCGTTTCATAATCTGATGAGTTACCCGATCTGATGAGTTACCCGACAAATGAGCTTGCCATCGATTTTCAGGTAATACTATTATGAACCGTACAAAAGATGCGATTGTAGCGGCCTTCTGGGAATTGCTGGAGGAAAGGCCGTACAACAAAATTACAGTAAAAGACATTGTAGACCGCTGTCAGATTAACCGCAATACCTTTTACTATCATTTTCATGATATCCCGGAGCTGCTGGAAAGTACGATCAGAGCTGATGCCGATGAGATCATCCGGACCTACAGTAAATGTGGCTCATCCATTGATTGTCTTACACCGATTGTTCAGCACAGTCTGGAGCGAAAAAAAGCAATGCTCCACATTTATCGATCCATTCAGCGCGAAGTCTTCCTGAACCAGCTGGAACGAAGCGCCCTGTATGCGGTAACCCAGTATATTGATACAATTTCTGCTGGAATGTCGATCCGTCCGGAAGACAGAGTCCTTCTGATCCGCTTTTACAAATGTATGCTGGTCGGCATAATCCTGGACTGGCTGGATAACGGAATGAACTATGACATTCTGAAAAACGGAATCCGGATCGACGAACTGTTTCAGGGCGCGAGCAGGCAGGCTTTTCTGCGTGCGGCAGAAAAACCGGGCAAGATCAGTTAGCCTGTTTTGCCTGCTTCTTCTGCACCGGTTACCATGCCCGGAGAATCAGTCTGTCACTTCCTGGCTTTCAGATCTTCAATTTGCTCCAGTTGCCGAGTAAAATTATTTGACTCTATAATTGCAATCGGCTAAAATCAATGATTAGATCATCGTAGATGTCTGCCTTTATAGAATCGGAAAAGGTATAGTCACCTGTATCTTCCGATTCGAAATTATACACGAGAATTCTATTTTTGGCCGAGTCTACAATCCAATATTCACGGACTCCTGCAGAGCGGTATTTAAAGAGTTTGACAAAATAATCCATACGTTTGCTGCTCGGAGAAACCACTTCAATAATCCAGTCAGGAGCACCGCTACAGCCTCTGTCATTCAGTTTTGAAGAATCGCACACAACGGCAATATCTGGTTCGACATAGTTTCTATCATCCTCATTTAGAAATACTGCGAATGGCGATGGATAAACTTTGCAATTGCCGTTCTTTTTTCTGATATACAAATTTATTTCAGTATTTATATAATTTAGAATTTCCTGGTGCATCCGACTCGGCGGTGCCATATAATAAATCTGGCCGTCTATTAGTTCTGCTCGCTGGCCGTCCGGCAGGTCATAAATATCTTCCAGTGTATAAATCTTTTCCTGTGCCAATGCCATAAGTTCACGTCCTTTCTTTGATTTCGCGGTGAGATTACGATTAAATCAGCTTACGGGGCGCTGTCAAACTCGTCGAATTTTCAGTTTTATTGTATCCCCATAAAATCAGGAAGACCTTCGCATCCATTTGTTCAGACAACCATATGGACGAACGCATAGCTGCTGTTTCCAGCATACCGGAATTCCAACGGGCACAAAAAGCACCTTAAGACACTTTTTAAGACACTTGATTTCCCGCGAATATGAGAAAAGCCGCGAAGCCCCTGTTCTGCTGGGATTTCACGGCATAGAAAAAAGCGGATAGCGGGAATCGAACCCGTCTCTCCAGCTTGGGAAGCTAGCGTTCTACCGATGAACTATATCCGCAGGAAAAATGATGAAGTTTTGGTACTCGTATAGTATACTCCACTGTTCCAAAAAAATCAAGTGGTAAATCAAGCAAAACTTTCACGAATTTGGGATAAATCCTCCCTTACTTCTACGAATTTGGGATAAATCCTCCCTTACTTCTAAAATTTTTCGAAACAAACTCTAAAACTTTTTTTATTTTTCTATTGACATTCCCCGGAAAACGAAGTATACTTCTGTTCAAGCGAAGGCGCTGAGTATTTTTACTCAGTGCCTTTTCTTTTTTGTTAGTTCTGGCGATGGCAAAAAAGAAAAAGCGGAAAAGAAAGAGGAGGAACTATTATGTATCAATCAGCAGACGTAATCTGGACACTCATTGGAGCAGCGCTGGTCTTCTTTATGCAGGCGGGCTTCGCAATGTGTGAAGCGGGCATGACCCGTGCAAAAAACACCGGCAACATTATCATGAAAAACCTTATGGACTTCTGTATCGGGACTCCGGCCTACTGGCTGGTGGGCTTCGGCGTGATGTTCGGCGGAAGCGGCGCCATCATCGGCGGCTTTGATCCCCTGATCCGCGGCACCTATGACTTCGGCACACTTCCCACCTGGTGCTACGTGATCTTCCAGACCGTGTTCTGTGCCACAGCAGCAACCATCGTATCCGGTTCCATGGCAGAACGTACCAATTTCAAAGCTTACTGCCTCTACAGCGGACTGATCTCCCTGATCGTTTATCCGCTCTCCGGCCACTGGATCTGGGGCGGCGGCTGGCTGTCCAGCCTGGGCTTCCATGATTTCGCAGGAAGTACAGCCGTTCACATGGTCGGCGGTGTAAGCGCCTGCATCGGTGCCGCAATTCTCGGGCCCCGTATCGGAAAATACACGAAGGACGGTAAACCCCGTGCAATCCCCGGCCACAACCTGACCGCAGCCGCTCTCGGCGTCTTCATTCTCTGGTTCTGCTGGTTCGGATTCAACGGTGCCAGCACCGTAGCTATGAGTACCGATGAAGATATGCTCAGTGCCAGCTTAATCTTTATGAACACCAATATGGCAGCCGCTGTATCTACCTGCACGGTTATGATCTTCACCTGGCTGCGTTATAAAAAACCGGATGTATCCATGTCTTTGAACGGTGCTCTGGCAGGTCTGGTTGCCATCACCGCAGGCTGCGATCTGGTTTCCCCGGTAGGCGCATTCTTCATCGGCCTGATCGCCGGCGTTGCCGTTGTACTTTCTGTTGAGTTCTTTGATAAAGTCGCTAAAATCGATGATCCGGTTGGCGCAATCTCCGTTCATGGTGTCTGTGGTGCCCTGGGTACCATTCTGACCGGTTTCTTCGCAACAGAAGACGGTCTTCTGTACGGCGGCGGCTTCCATTTCCTGGGTGTACAGGTTCTGGGTGTGGTATCCGTTATCGCATGGGTAGCCGTTTCCATGACCATTATTTTTAAACTGATCGATAAATTTGTTGGCCTGCGTGTTCCCGCAGAAGTAGAAATTGACGGTCTGGATTTCCATGAGCACGGCCTGGTAAGCGCATATTCCGGTTTCAACATTACGGATATCTCCGCAAACCTGGATGTCAATGAAAACACTGACCTGGGCGAAGACGACTATGAAAAAGCAACCAAGAGACAGATCGATGCCGCTGTTCCAGTGACACGCACCGAAAATGTCGATCTTCCATCCACCGGTATTTACAAGGTTTCCATTCTTGTAAAGCTTGCGAAATTTGAAGCTCTGAAGAAAGCTCTGAATGACCTGGGTGTCACAGGCATGACCGTTACACAGGTTATGGGCTGCGGTATCCAGAAGGGTGCCGGTGAATTATACCGTGGCGTTGAGATGGATGCCACTCTTCTGCCGAAGGTCAAACTGGAAGTAATCGTTGGAAATATTCCGGTTGACAAAGTCATCGAAACCGCAAAGAAAACCCTTTACACCGGCCATATCGGCGACGGCAAGATCTTCGTTTATGACGTAAAGAAAGTCATCAAGGTTCGTACCGGTGAGGAAGATTTTGCAGCATTAAACGATGTAGAATAAAGAATATGTACACTCTCAAAAGACCCGTCAGCTTCAGCTGCGGGTCTTTTTCATTCCTTCCATTTCCTGATCCGGTTTCTCAGAAAAGCACCGTTTCAGCTCAGTCGTGAAACACATAACGATCCAGCCGTTCAAAGGCTTCCCGGACTCTGGAAAGCGGCAGGGCCAGATTCATCCGGATTGCGCAGGGACCATGGAACATCCGGCCATCCTGCCAGGCGACGCCCACATCCCATCCGGCCTGTTCCACCTGGTCAATGGTTTTTCCGTGTACTCTGCACCACTCACTGCAGTCCAGGAAAAGCATGTACGTTCCCTGGGGCATGCTCACTTCCACCCCTTTGAAATGATCGGCGATATAGTCGCATGCGAAATGGACATTTTCCGTCAGGACCCGACACAGCTCATCCACCCATTCCTGTCCTTCCGGCTTATAAGCGCCGATCAGCGCATGCATGGACAGCACATTCATGGAATTGTAATGAGATTTCCGGCTCTTCGCTTCCACCCGGTCCCGCAGATAAGAATGATAAATAATATGATAGCTTCCCACCAGACCGGCCAGATTAAAGGTTTTACTGGGGGCATAGAGCGCCACTGTGCGGTTTCTGGCATCCTCACTGACAGACTGGGTCGGGATATGCCGGTTTCCGTCAAGCAGGATATCCGACCAGATTTCATCGGAAATCACCACACAGTCATTGGCCCGGTAAATCTCCATGGCTTTTTCAATCTCCCAGCGCTCCCAGACCCGGCCGCAGGGATTATGAGGGCTGCAGAAAACCGCCACATGAATCTTGTTGGCCTTCAGCTTGGCGTCCATATCCTCATAATCCATCCTCCATACGCCCTTCTCATCCCTTTTCAGCGGGCTGAGCACAATGTGATATCCGTTTCCTTCAATGCTGTTGGTAAACCCGATATAAGTCGGACTGTGGAGAAGCACCTTGTCCCCGGGCGCGGCAAACGCCGTCAGCGTAGAAACAACACCTCCCAGCACTCCGTTTTCATAGCCGATGCAGTCTGCAGTCAGACCCTTTACGCCGTTTCGCTCCTCCTGCCAGCGGATAATGGAATCAAAATATTCCTCCGATGGATCAAAATACCCAAAAGCAGGATGCTTCACCCGTTCGATGATGGCCTCCTGAATCACAGGAGCCGTTGGAAAATTCATATCAGCCACCCACATGGGGATCGCGTCAAAGCCCGCCTTGGGCGCAGGCGGGGCAAAGCCCTTTCCCAGGCTGTCCACTGCAATGGCATCCTTTCCATGGCGGTCTATAATCGAAGTAAAATCGTACTTCATAAGCTTTCTCCTCTCTGAATGTCCCGGCATCTGCGTTTTGCATCTGCCTGTTGTACTCATGTCTACCTATTATAATGGATATTTTCCGCTCCGACAATCCCTTTTCCTTTCGGACAGTTTTCTCAGCATAAGCTCTTTTCTCTGCGAACCTTTTTTCAGAGTTCTCTCAGGGACCGGTTCCATTGACACTGCATTTTTGCAATTGAATTTCCTCCTTTTCTGTCATCATACAGTCTTTTTCCATGCTGTGCAAGCTGTTTTCACAATTTGTCTACTTATAAAAAGCATTTTCTGTGTTTGTCCAAATTTTGTCAAAATTTTTTTTCGAAAAAATACGTTTTTTTACACAAAATTGTGGAAGAATTTTTCAAATTATTGTATAATATATGCATACCAAATATGAAAAGTGAGGAGTCACTATGAAGCAAAATAATATGCTAGCAATGATTTTGGCCGGTGGCCGCGGATCACGTCTGCATGATCTGACCAGCAAAGTGGCAAAGCCCGCTGTGTCTTACGGCGGCAAATACCGCATCATCGATTTCCCGTTGAGCAACTGTGCAAACAGCGGTATTGATGTGGTAGGTGTCTTAACCCAGTATGAATCCATCCTGCTGAACAGCTATGTGGCAGCCGGCGGACGCTGGGGCCTGGATGCCAGTGAAAGCGGTGTCTATGTACTTCCGCCCCGTGAAAAAGCAGATTCCGATCTGAATGTTTACCGCGGAACCGCAGATGCGATTTCCCAGAATATCGATTTTATCGATACATATTCTCCGGAGTATGTGCTGATCTTATCCGGAGATCACATCTACAAGATGAATTACGCGAAGATGCTGGCTTATCACAAAGCCTGCAAGGCAGACGCTACCATCGCCGTTATCGAGGTTCCCCTGAAGGAAGCCAGCCGTTTCGGAATCATGAACACCGATGAAACCGGCCGTATCGTTGAATTCGAGGAAAAGCCGGCGAATCCCAAGAGCAACCTTGCATCCATGGGTATTTATATCTTTGACTGGAAGCTTCTGCGCAAGATGCTGATGGCCGATATGAAGGATCCCAACTCCAACCATGACTTTGGTAAGGATATCATTCCCACCATGCTGAACGATCAGAAGAATCTGTTTGCTTACAAGTTCAAAGGCTACTGGAAGGATGTTGGTACCATCGACTCCTTATGGGAAGCGAACATGGATCTGCTGGATGCAAACAACGAACTGGATCTGAATGATCCGACCTGGAAGATCTATACGGAAGACGTGGCGACTCTGCCTCATTATGTCAGCCCCAATGCCGATATCAAACGCGCGTTCATTACCCAGGGCTGCGTGATCGACGGCGAAGTAAAGAACTCCGTTCTGTTTACGGGTGCTACGGTAGGCTCCGGAGCCAGAATCATCGACAGTGTCCTGATGCCGGGCGTAAAAGTAGAGGAAGGCGCTGTGGTTCAGAGAGCACTGGTTGCCGATGGCGTAAAAATCGGAAAGGGCGCTGTGGTTGGCAGCGCTGACAGCGAAAATATCGCGCTTGTCGCAAAAAATGTAAAGGGGGCGGAATAATATGTATAAGGCATTCGGTATTATCAATTCTTCCGGAAATCATATCTGGGTGGAAGGAATGCAGACATATCGCCCGATCGGCGCATTTTCATTCCTCGGAAGATATCGGGTCATCGACTTCCCGATTTCCAATATGAGCAACAGTGACATTGACCGGATTCAGGTTTACGTACGCAACAATCCGCGTTCCCTGGTGGAACATATCGGCACCGGCCGTCACTACAACATCAACTCCAAGCGCGGAAAGCTCCAGACCCTGTTCGCAAAGAGCAGCTCTGAAAACGACATTTACAATACCGATATTGCTGCTTTCAGCGAGAATATCGAGAGCATTGAAAAAATGCATCATCCCTATGTAGTCATCGCTCCGAGCTATATGATCTACAAAGCGGATTACAATGCACTGCTGGATTCCCACATTGAGTCCGGTGCGGATATTACCCTGCTTTATCATTCTGTGGAAAACGCGAAGGAAGCCTTCCTGAACTGCGACATTCTGAACCTGAACAAGCAGAAAGGGGTTCTCTCCATCGAGAAAAACCGCGGGGCTGCGAAAAACCGCAACATCTTCATGGACACCTATATCATGAAGAAAGAGCTGTTTATCGAGCTGATCCATAAGGCACAGAAGCTGTCCTCCATGTACACGCTGCCCCAGATCGTAAATATTGAATGCTCCGAGCTGGATATCCGCGGCGTTGCCCATCGTGGATTCTTTGCCACCATCACCGATTTCAAGAGCTACTATGATGCGAACCTGGCTCTGATCGATTACAAGGCTGCCCAGAATCTGTTCGATGAAAACTGGCCCATTTATACCCGTACCAACGACTCCTGCCCGACCCAGTATTTCGATACGGCTGAGGTGAAGAATTCCGTGGTATCCAATGGCTGTCTCATCGAAGGAACCGTTGAGAATTCCGTTATCGGACGCGGCTGTATCATTAAGAAAGGCGCTGTCATCAGGAACAGCGTGATTCTGCCGGATGCTCTGATCGGCGAGAATGTCCGCGTAGAGAATCAGGTTGTGGACAAACACACCAAGCTTCTTCACGCCAAAGATATCATCGCCACACCGGAAAAACCGGGATACATCAGACGCGGCGATACCATTTAAAAAGCGACTCCCCTGCATGATGCAGGGGATTTTTTCACACTCATCTTTCCGAATCCTTCCTTTTCTTCTGCTTCTTCTGCAGTTCCCGGAAAAACAATTCGCCGTCCAGAGGCAGTTCCACCATGGATTTTTTCCAGGAAGAAAGGTACATGGCGTTGGACAGCATCAGGCTGTTGAGCCCCTCTGCCCCTTCCGCTATCAAGGGTTCTCCCTTCCGAATGGCCATGGCAAAGTTCTCCAGCATGGTCTGGTAAGGCTTTTCCCATGTTTCCGGAGTAATTTCCATGGAATAGCGGGTTTTCTGATCCTCCGATCCCTGAATCAGAAGTTTTCCCTTCTCACAGATGATCTGGGCCTTTTCCAGATCAATCTCCAGCCGGTCCACCCCCGGATAATCTCCGGTGGATGTGAGAAAGACACCGGTGGCGCCATTGGGAAATTCCAGGTAGGCCGTCACTTCATCCTCCACCGGAATATTATGCCATTTCCCTTCCTGACAGAAAGCCTGAACCCGGCAGGGCATCCGGCAGATCCACTGGAGCAGATCCAGGTTATGAGGCGCCTGGTTCAACAGAACCCCGCCTCCGTCTGTGGCCCAGGAAGCCCTCCAGGCCGTACTCTGATAATACGCTTCCGGCCGGTACCAGTTGGTAATCATCCAGTTCACCCGTCGGATGGAGCCGTAGGTTCCGCCATTCACCAGCTCCTTCAGCCGTCGGTACAGCGGATTGGTGCGGAACTGAAACATGATTCCGAAGACAATTCCCTGTTTCTTCGCCTCCTCGTTCATCCGCTGCGCCTGGAGGCTGTAGACACCCTCCGGCTTTTCGCACATTACATGGAGCCCCTTTTTCATGGCCAGAATGGCCTGTTCTTCATGAAAATAATGAGGGGTTGTAATCAGAACCGCCTCCAGCCCCTCCTGTTCCATCAGTTCCTCCGCCGTCTGAAAGACCGGAAGCCCCTCCGGCAGATTTTTACCGGCCCACGCGCCCTGACTCCTGCCGATCCTGGTCACTG
>JAXEJQ010000110.1:0-5302 GCA_034101475.1 Candidatus Limivivens sp. | reverse complement strand
CCATGAGCGGGGAAAGGGTGTCATTATTGCCGTGAATAAGTGGGATGCCATCGAAAAGAATGACAAGACCGTCTATCGTTACACGGAAGAGATCCGCCAGACCCTTTCCTATATGCCCTATGCGGAGATTATGTTTATTTCCGCAGAGACCGGGCAGCGGCTTCCGAAGCTTTTTGAAACCATCGATATGGTTCTGGAAAATCAGACCCTGCGGATCCAGACAGGGGTACTCAATGAAATTATGTCGGAGGCCGTTGCGCTGCAGCAGCCGCCCTCTGATAAGGGAAAACGCCTGAAGCTTTTCTATATTACACAGGTTGCAGTGAAACCGCCTACCTTTGTAATCTTTGTGAATGACAAAGAGCTGATGCATTTTTCTTATACCAGATATCTGGAAAATAAAATCCGGGATACCTTTGGATTTAAGGGTACTGCCCTGAAATTCATTATCCGGGAGCGGAAGGAGAAGGAGAGTTAATATGGGAGTCAGGCTTATTTGTCTGGGTATGGGTTATGTTTTCGGGCTGTTTCAGACCAGCTATATTCTGGGCAGGATGCATGGGATTGACATCCGGAACTACGGAAGCGGGAATGCGGGAACAACCAATATGATGCGCACCATGGGGACGAAAGCAGGGCTGATTACCTTTGCCGGAGACTGTCTGAAATGCGTTCTGGCAATTTTCCTAGTGTGTCTGCTGTTTGGGAAGCGCTATTCCGAAATGCTCCCTCTGTTGAAGCTGTATGCGGCAGCAGGAGTGATTCTTGGCCATAATTTTCCCTTCTATCTGAAGTTTCGTGGTGGGAAAGGCATTGCTGCCACAGCCGGCCTGCTGATCGGCTTTGACTGGATTATGATGATTTGCGGAGCAGTGACTTTTTTCGGGATCTTTTTTGCCACCCACTATGTTTCACTGGGTTCCCTGCTGATTTATGCCGGATTCCTGATTGAGCTGATTGTCCTTGGGCAATGCGGACATTTTCAGATGTCCCAGGCCCTTTTGAATGAGATGTATGTGGTGGCGGCGCTGCTCACGATTATGGCTTACTGGAAACACCGAACCAATATCGGTCGTCTTCTGAACGGAAAAGAAAGTAAACGTATCTTTCATCCAAGCATAAACATGCGTAAAAACAAGAGGAGGTATTTATATGGCAAAGATTGGTATTATCGGAGCTGGAAGCTGGGGAACCGCGTTATCCCGCCTTTGCTTTAACAATGGCCATCAGGTGACGGTCTGGTCCATTATCAAAGATGAGATCGAAATGCTGCGCACGAAGCGCCAGCATGAAAGCAAGCTGCCCGGGGTGATCCTGCCGGAAGGGATTATGTTTACCACGGACCTGGAGGAAGCCATGGCGGACAAGGATGTGCTGATTCTGGCCGTTCCCTCGCCCTATACCAGAAGCACCTCCCACAGCATGAGAGCGCTGTGCAGACCCGGACAGATCATTGTCAATGTGGCAAAGGGCGTGGAGGAAAATACGCTGTACACTCTGTCAGATATTATTGAGGAGGAGATTCCCCAGGCGGAGGTGGCGGTTCTTTCCGGACCCAGCCACGCAGAGGAGGTAGGACGTGAGCTTCCCACGACCTGCGTCATCAGCACCCATAAAAAGGCTACGGCAGAATATCTCCAGAACCTGTTTATGAGTCCGGTATTCCGTGTTTATACCAGTCCGGATATGCTGGGCGTGGAGCTTGGGGCAGCGCTGAAAAACGTCATTGCCCTGGCAGCAGGAGCAGCGGACGGCCTTGGCTACGGGGATAATACCAAAGCGGCACTGATTACCAGAGGCATTGCGGAGATTGCGAGACTTGGGATTGCCATGGGCGCTCAGGCAACGACGTTTTACGGACTCACCGGTATCGGGGATCTGATTGTGACCTGTGCCAGCGTTCACAGCCGGAACAGGAAGGCCGGTTATCTCATCGGCCAGGGATATTCCATGCAGGAAGCCATGGATGAAGTAAAGATGGTGGTGGAGGGCGTGTACTCTGCCAAGGCAGCTATGGCTCTTTCCAGGAAGTATCAGGTGGAGATGCCCATTGTGGAACAGATCAACAAGGTGCTCTTTGAAGGAAAGCCGGCAAAGGATGCGGTGAACGATCTCATGCTCCGGGATAAGAAAATTGAGAGCGCTGATCTTCCATGGAAAGAATAACTACAAAAACTATTGATTTTTGGAACAAAGTATTGTAGAATCAGTGATATGAAAACTTTAACGTTTAAAAGCGTTAAACCGAAAAAGAAGCGAAAAGGAGTACCATATTATGAAGAAGTCAACAGCTATTTTCACATCACTGGGTCTTGTGGCAGCTATGGGCGCAGGCAGCGTTCTGGCCGTATCCGCAGAGGAAGAAACATACAGCATCGGTATCTGCCAGCTTGTACAGCATCCGGCACTGGATGCCGCCACACAGGGCTTTAAAGACGCGCTGACCGAACTGGCCGGCGAGGAAAAGGTGGAATTTGACGAGCAGAACGCATCCGGTGAGAGCGCGAACTGTATTACCATTATCAATCAGTTCGTATCTTCTGAGGTAGATCTGATCCTGGCCAACGCAACCCCGGCTTTGCAGGCAGCAGCAGCCGGAACCGCGGATATTCCGATTCTTGGAACTTCGATCACCGACTATGCCACCGCTCTTGAGATTGAAGACTGGGACGGTACCACAGGAAAGAACATTTCCGGTACTTCTGACCTGGCTCCCCTGGAGGAACAGGCAAAAATGCTGAATGAACTGTTCCCGGATGTCAAGACCGTAGGTCTGCTTTACTGCTCAGCAGAAGCGAATTCTGCATATCAGGTTGGCGTTGTGAAGGAATGTCTGGAGGATATGGGTTATACCTGTGAGGAATATACCTTTGCAGATTCCAACGATATTGCTTCTGTAACCACCAACGCGGTTTCTGAATGTGATGTCCTGTATATCCCCACCGATAATGCAGCTGCCAACAATACCGAGGTTATCAATAACGTGGCTCTTCCCGCAGGTGTTCCGATTATCGCAGGAGAAGAAGGAATCTGCTCCGGATGCGGCGTTGCAACCCTTTCCATCAGCTACTATGACATCGGATACAAAGCCGGTGAAATGGCATATGATATCCTGGCAAATGGCGCTGATATTACCACCATGCCGGTAGAATTCGCTCCGGAAGTTAACAAAGAGTATGATGCTGAACGCTGTGAGCAGCTGGGCATCGAGATTCCGGAAGATTACGTAGCCATTGAAAAAGAATGATTGTTGACCGGGTCAACTGAATAAGTGCAGATAAAGAATCATTCTGTCTGCCTGGAAGGGCGGCAAAAAGAGCAGTTCTCTTTTTTGCCGCTTTTCTGAATGCAGGAAAAAGATATCTGTGAAAGTACAGAAACAAGTACGGAACAGATCGAAAAATTCATCAGGAGGAAATGAAAGTGAACATCGGAACACTGATTAATGCGCTGCCGGGAGCCTGTGCCCAGGGACTGATCTGGGGCATAATGGCCATCGGCGTGTATATTACCTACCGGATTCTGGATCTGGCGGATCTGACCGTGGACGGTACCATGTGTACCGGAGGTGCCGTCTGCATTATACTGTTGCTGAATGGACATTCCGTCGGTTTCTCACTTTTCTGTGCGTTCTGCGCCGGTATGCTTGCGGGTCTGGTAACAGGTATTTTTCATACGGCCATGGGGATTCCGGCAATTCTGTCCGGTATTCTGACCCAGCTGGGGCTTTATTCCATTAATCTTCGGATTATGGCCAACCGGTCAAACCAGGCGATCAGCGTGGATAAATATGATCTTCTGGTTTCTCTGCGTTATGTAAAGAACGTGCCGTTCTATAAAAACACAATTTTTGTGACGATTCTCTTTATTGTGGTGATTACTGCTGCTTTGTACTGGTTTTTCGGAACGGAACTGGGAAGTTCCATCCGTGCCACGGGTTCCAATCCCAATATGGCCAGAGCTCAGGGGATCAATACAAACGCCAGCAAAATCCTTGGGCTGATGCTTTCCAATGGTCTGGTGGCCCTGGCCAGCGGACTGTATGCCCAGTATCAGGGATTCGCGGATGTGAATATGGGTCGTGGTGCCATTGTTATCGGTCTGGCTGCGGTAATCATCGGACAGGTTGTTTTCGGGAAGATCAGCGGTAACTTTGCTTTCACGCTGGTTACGGTGGTTCTGGGAGCGATTATTTACTATCTGGTTCTCCAGGTTGTTCTGTGGCTTGGACTGAATTCCAATGACCTGAAGCTTTTATCCGCGCTGGTTGTGGCTGTTTTCCTGGCAATCCCGTATCTGAAGGGAAAATATTTCTCAAAACCGGTGAAACGAGGGAGGGAAGTCTAATGCTTGATATTCAGGAAATTCACAAAACCTTTAATCCGGGAACCGTCAATGAAAAGGTTGCTCTGGACGGCGTCACTCTTCATCTGAATGAGGGGGACTTTGTAACGATCATCGGTGGAAATGGAGCCGGAAAATCCACGACACTGAATGCGGTGGCCGGCGTATGGCCGGTGGATGAGGGCAGAATCAGCATCGGTGGCGTGGATGTTACCCGCCTTCCGGAGCATAAACGTGCCAGATATCTGGGCCGGGTTTTCCAGGATCCCATGACCGGGACGGCTGCTGGCATGCAGATAGAGGAAAATATGGCTCTGGCTGCCAGAAGGGGAACTGTACGCACTCTGCGG
Organism: Candidatus Limivivens sp.; assembly: GCA_034101475.1. GTDB lineage: Bacteria > Bacillota > Clostridia > Lachnospirales > Lachnospiraceae > Limivivens. The sequence goes on along the minus strand of JAXEJQ010000110.1, from coordinate 608 downwards.
TCAGGGATTACCAAAAAAGAACGGGATGAATACCGGGAGCAGCTGAAGAGACTGGGACTTGGTCTGGAGAACCGTCTGACTGCCAAGGTTGGTCTTCTTTCCGGCGGCCAGAGACAGGCGCTGACGCTGTTGATGGCTACGCTGAAAAAGCCGCAGCTTCTTCTGCTGGATGAGCATACGGCTGCGCTGGACCCCAAGACGGCAGCGAAGGTTCTGGAGCTGACGGAGGAGATTGTCACAGAACAAAAGCTGACAGCCATGATGGTTACCCATAACATGAAAGACGCCATCCGCCATGGAAATCGCCTGATCATGATGCATGAGGGCCGGATCATTTATGATGTTGCCGGGGAGGAAAAGCAAAAACTGACGGTGGCTGACCTGCTGGCCAAATTCGGACAGGCCAGTGGCGGTGAATTTGCAAATGACCGGATGATGTTGGCGTAAAAGACGGGACTGCCGTACTCTGTACGGCGGTCTTTTTTTGACTGAAAAGGATGATAATATTTTGACAGACTGCTCCGAAAGTCCGGAAAAATGGAAAATTCATGCATTTTTATTATTAAAAAAAATACAAACAATTCTGTTGAGAATCGGGTTTTTTTGTG
>JAXEJQ010000109.1:0-19204 GCA_034101475.1 Candidatus Limivivens sp. | reverse complement strand
GGTTTTATGACTGATTGACCCGCCCCAATATGAGGATAAAAGTGGGACGAATGTCCCACGATATCCGAATATTGGGCAGGATTGTGGGAGTGCGAAGCACGGAACAATCCGTATGGCATCTTTTGACCCCAACATCATTCTTCTTGTACCATAATTACCCGGAAATGTCAACGGTTTCCCTCTGTCCGGAAACGTCACTTTTCTCTCTGCCCGGGAAGATTCGCTTTTCCTTCTGCCTGGAAATATTCGCTTTTCCTTCTGCCCGGGAAGATTCGCTTTCCCTTCTGCCCTGGATTCAGCCGACAGCCGACGGAAAAACCAGTTTTTACTGAAACTGCTCCAGATACCGCCTTACCGACCGGGTCATCTCCCTTGAAAAATCCGAGTCGTATTTCCGGGCGCAGAATTTCTGAATCCAATCCTCAAATTCCACATTCCCGCATCGGCTCGCAAACATATCCCGGATCTCCTCAGGTTCTTTACTTCGATAAGTATTTTCACACACAATATCCTCCAGCTGAAAACGCACCGGCTTTCTGCGCTGGATCTGCCCCTCGGTAGGATAGCCGAAAACCACCATAACAGCCGGAAATACGTACTCCGGCAGCTTTAAAATCTCTCGCTGAACCTCATACTGCTCCATAATATCTCCGATATAGCAAGAACCGATTCCCAGACTCCAGGCTGCCGTCACCGCATTCTGCGCCGCAATGGCCGTATCCGTCACTGCCAGCATCAGGTCACCCTCCCCGGGTTCTCTGGGACTGCAACCGCCTGCCGCATAAGCATCCAGCCACTTTCTGCAGTCTGCGCAGAACACCAGAACCATGGGCGCCTTCCCGATAAAAGGCTGATGGTCACAGCTTTCCGCAAGCTGGTCCTTCAGTCCCTGATCTGTGATATCCAGAATCGTATAAAGCTGCTGGTTTCCCGCTGTGGGAGCCTCCGCTGCCGCGTACAGGATCTGACGTTTCGTTTCCTCCGGAATCAGCCGTTCCTCAAACACACGCACGGATTTTCGGTCCAGCATTCCCCGAATGGTTTCATTCGCTGTCCGATAAATTTGAGCCTTTTCCCTTTCATATTCTGTCATATTTCGTTCTCCCAGTATTTCTCCATATATTTCTCTGCCTTTTCTCTGCTCATCCGGAATTTCTCAGTCAGGCTGGTACAGACTTCCTCCCAGGAAATTTTAAACTCCTGGCACATTTCTATCAGATTTTTAATACCCTCTTCTCTGCCTTCTTCTCTGCCCTCTTCTCTGCCCTCTTCTCTGCCTTCTTCTCTGCCTTCTTCTCTGCCTTCTTCTCTGGTCTGCCGGATATGTCTTTCCTCGTCATATTCATAAATACTCACGCTCTTCGCCTCCGCTCTGTTCCTGCTCAGGAAATCTGCCAGAATCCCTTCCTGAATACACTCTGTAATCGCTCTTTCCACAGCCTCCTCCAAAGTCATCGTTTTGGCATAATTCCTGATCCTGTTCGTATACTCCGCATATTCTTTCAATGTTCTGCACGCGTCCAGAAGTTCCCGGTTATATCCCGGATTAATGTTGAACATGGTTACCTTTAATTCCAATGAAAACGCATCCTCTGCCACTGTGAAGGAATCGGACAGCTTCAGCTCACATATTTCCGGCTGTTTCTCTTCTCCATTATAAAAAACAAGGAATCTGGGGGTCGGTATTTTTACAATCTTTGTTCCATACAGATTTTCATCTTTTGTAATCACAGAGTACAAATCCGCGATATAAAATAAAAATCTCAGCGGAAGATTCGGGCTGAAGGTAGACTGATGCTCATATAATGCCAGACGCAAATCAATAATAAACGAAATATCATTATGCATAGACATATAAATGGCATTTTCCAGTGTATTGACTTCCAGAAGTTCCGGATCCTCATAAGCTGTCCCATTTATTGCATTGTATAACTCCAGCAGTTCTTTCTTTTGGCTGAATATCATCTCAAACATACGGGACTTATAAGTGCGTTTTACCACAGGTTCTTTCGATAATGTCATAGAATACCTCCTCTTTCATTGCGCAGGAGGCTGACAGGTACGCCAGAATCCCTTCCTGAAACCTCTCTGCTGTGTTATTGGGAAAAGCATAGAGATTTCTTTGTTTTATGCCAGGCGGCAGATATGCAGTCAGATATGGCAGAAGCCATTCAGAAACGTTGAATCACATGCTTTGCTGCTATTCTAGCATACATTCCCTGGTTATTCCACCTTAAATTTCATTTATTGTGCAATTCCGTGTCTGTTTCTCTTCACTATCTCAAGTATCAATGTAAAAAACACCGGATGAGGAAGGTAATATAGCCAAAACTTTTCCAATACTGCTTCATCCACCAACTCTCACGCCGTAAACTGCGCATATTTCTTGGGGGAAATCCCCACCGCCCTGGAAAAGGCTTTTAAAAAGTTGCTGTAATCATTAAACCCGCAGAGTTCACAGGTTTCATTCACCGTATGCCCCTCACTGAGCAGGGATTTCGCCAGGGTGATGCGCTTTGCCGTGATATATTTATTGATCGTCGTGCCCGTGGCCGACTTAAAAATACGGCACAGGTAAGAAGCACTCAGGAAAAAATTCTCAGAAAGCTCCTCAATGGTCAGCGGATTCTGAATATGCTGGTCAATATAGGTCAGGATCTGATCCACCTGGGCATGGTAAGGCTCTGTCTTTTCCTCTGTGGAACTCTCCCGTTTAGAGCCCTTTAAAAAGCATTTGTTCAGAAAAACCATCAGCTCCAGAAAGGCCGCCCGTTCCAGAATGTCTTCACCATATCCGGAGATGCTGGACAGCTTGTGGATATAATAAAGAAACCGCTTCTGCTCCTCCTCGGACAGCGACAGCTTGTGGCCGGAAAGGGAGGAATGACTGGAAAAACAGTAATCCAGATCCGTCGTCTCTGTACAGAACCCCTTCAGATAGTCCGGATAAATGGACAGGACAATCCGCTCGTGAACCTGGCTGTCAATCTGGGTCAGGTGATGGCTTTCATACTGATTAATGAAAAAAAGGTCTCCGGGGTGGATGCTGTAAAAACGATTGTCAATCAGAAACTGCTTTCCGCCGGAAATGGAAAAATACAGCTCATAACTGTCATGAATGTGCATATTCATGGGCTTTTCATCGCTGTAAAGATGCGCCATGGCAAATGTCTGCGTTCTGCTGCAGACATCGATTGCTTCCTTGCAGGAATTGTAGGTTTTCACGTTCTGCTCCTTTCCAGGCAGCCTGGGATCCCCTCATCCGGTCTGCCGCCTTTTCTCGCCGCTTCATTTGCTGCTGTTCACTCTTCTTCTTATTTCAGTATAAAGAATCTGTTCAAAATTTGCAAGATTCAGAGCAAGAAAACACAAGAAACGGACTTCCGGGTATGCTATGATAAAATCACTGAGTACGAGATCATAGTATAACAAGAAAGAAAAAGGAGCCTGATCAAACATGGAACTTAGAACCGCCGTATCCCCGAGAGATGTGAAGCACTACACCACAGACCGTTTAAGAGAAGAATTTCTGATTCAGAACCTGTTTACCCCGGATGAAATTAAGCTGGTATACAGCCACATTGACCGGATCATCACCGGAGCCGCCACCCCGGTGGAAAAAGAGCTGAAGCTCGCTGCCGGAGAGGAACTCCGTGCAGAATATTTCCTGCAGAGACGGGAAATGGGCGTCATTAATATCGGCGGCGCCGGAAAAATTACCATTGACGGAAAGGTTTATGCCGTTGGCCACAAAGAAGGAATGTACATCGGCATGGGCTCCAGAGACATCCTCTTTTCCAGCGACAGCAAAGAAAATCCGGCAAAATTTTATCTGAACAGCGCCCCGGCCCACCGCACCTGCCCCACCGTCCTGATTAAACCGGAAGGAACTCCGGAAGAAGGCGTTGTCATCGTAAAGGCTGAAAACAAGGTAGAGCTGGGAAGCCTGGAGCAGTCCAACCACCGGACCATCTGCAAATACATCCTGCCGGGACAGGTCGAAACCTGCCAGCTGGAAATGGGCATGACCAAACTGGAACCGGGCAGCGTCTGGAACACCATGCCCTGCCATACCCATGACCGCAGAATGGAAGTTTATCTGTACTTCGACATTCCGGAAGATGCCTTTGTGATGCACTACATGGGCGAGCCCACCGAAACACGCCACATTGTTATGAGAAATGAAGAAGCAGTCATTTCCCCCAGCTGGTCCATCCATTCCGGATGCGGCTCCCAGGCATACACCTTTATCTGGGGTATGGTTGGAGAGAACCAGGATTTCGACGATATGGACGGCGTAGACAACAAAGATTTACGCTGAAACCCAACGCTTAAGGCCGTTTCGGCAAGCAAAAGAATTTAAAAAACCGAAAAGAAACAAGAACAAAAAGGAGTTTATAAGACAATGGATATCATGAACAGCTTTTCACTGGAAGGAAAAGTCGCGCTGGTAACCGGCGCGGCATACGGAATCGGCTTTGCCATGGCAGAGGCTCTGGCAGGCGCCGGCGCAAAAATTGCCTTTAACTGCCGCGGACAGGAGCACATGGACAAGGCTCTGGCAGCTTACCGGGAAAAAGGCATCGAAGCAAAAGGCTATCTCTGTGACGTAACTGACGAGGCACAGGTAACGGAAATGGTAGCCAACATCGAAAAGGAACTGGGCGTTATTGACATTCTGGTAAACAACGCCGGCATCATCAAGAGAATTCCCATGCATGAAATGACTGCAGAGGAATTCCGCCAGGTTGTGGATATTGACCTGAACGCGCCGTTCATCGTTTCCAAAGCCGTAATTCCGGGCATGATCAAAAAAGGCCACGGGAAAATCATCAACATCTGCTCCATGATGAGCGAACTGGGACGTGAAACCGTCTCTGCATACGCGGCAGCCAAGGGCGGACTGAAAATGCTCACCAAGAACATCGCTTCCGAATACGGCGAGTACAACATCCAGTGCAACGGCATCGGACCTGGCTACATTGCCACCCCCCAGACCGCTCCTCTGCGTGAGATTCAGCCGGACGGCTCTCAGCATCCCTTCGACAGATTCATCATCGGCAAGACACCGGCAGCCCGCTGGGGCACACCAGAGGATCTGATGGGACCCGCCGTATTCCTGGCTTCCGACGCTTCCAATTTTGTAAACGGACACATCCTGTATGTAGACGGCGGTATCCTGGCTTACATTGGAAAACAGCCGAAATAATTCGCCCAAAATTGAAAAATCACCAGAAATCCAGACTGTCCGTGACTGTCTGTTATGATCTGTAGAAAAAAGGAGAATTCCCTCATGAAAATCGCATTGATTAACGAAAACAGCCAGGCTGCCAAAAACGCAGTCATTGAAAATGCCCTGAAAAAGGTTGTGGAACCCATGGGTCATGAAGTCGTAAACTATGGAATGTACACGGCGGACGACGCCTGCCAGCTCACCTATGTGCAGATCGGTATTCTGGCAGCTGTCCTGCTGAATTCCGGAGCTGCGGATTATGTGATCACCGGATGCGGTACCGGCGAAGGCGCCATGCTGGCATGCAACTCCTTCCCGGGCGTGATCTGCGGACATGTGGAAGATCCGCTGGACGCTTACACCTTTGCCCAGATCAACGATGGAAATGCCATTGCCATTCCCTTTGCAAAAGGCTTCGGCTGGGGCGGCGATCTGAACCTGGAATACATCTTTGAGAAGCTGTTCTGCGAAGAAAGCGGACAGGGCTATCCCAGAGAACGGGCCGTTCCGGAAAAGAGAAATAAAAAGATCCTCGATGAAGTGAAAAAAGTAACCTACCGGGACCTGACCGACATTCTGAAGGAACTGGATCAGGAGCTGGTAAAGGGTGCTCTCTCAGGAGAACATTTCCGGGAGCTGTTTTTCAGAGACTGCAGATGTGACAGGCTGGCTGCCTGTGTAAAGGACCTTCTGGCATAAAGGGTGAGCATACCATGGAATTCTGTATAAAAGTATACGATAAAAGCGGACAGATGGTTGCTGTCCGCCACGGCGAAGACGAAGTGAGCCTTATGTGCGCCAGAGAATACCAGGAAGGCGACCGTTTTGGCCTGGAAATCTCTGAAAAGAACGTCTTCGTATGGCTCCAGTGGGATGACGCTCTGGGGAAATCCCTGGTCTATCTCACCGGAAATGTGGATTATACCATCCCCTTCGGGGAAAAACGCGTGAACCTTTCCCCGAAGGCCTTCAGCGGAAAACGGCATCTGCTCTATGTCCGCGCTGCCCGGGATTATGAGATTCACGCTTATCGGAACCTGGCATTGAATGTCAATGACCAGCACGGCGATGTGAACTGCTATCCCCACGCTTCCGCCAATGTGGAAACCAGAGGGGAATCCGTATTTGCTGCCAAAAATGCCATTGACGGCGTTGTCATCAATGACAGCCATGGAGAATGGCCCTATGCTTCCTGGGGAATCAACCGCCGGGAAGACGCGGTGATGCGGGTGGATTTCGGCCGTACTGTAGAAGCAGACCGGATCATCCTTTATACCCGTCCAGACTTCCCCCATGACAACTGGTGGGAAGAAGCAGTCTTCACCTTTTCAAACGGTACCCGGATTGTCTTCCCCATGGAGAAAAGCGACCGGCCTCATGAGCTGACCTTTGAGAAAATGCAGATTGAATGGGTAGAAATCGGAGAACTGAAAAAGGCCCCAGGCCCCTCTCCCTTCCCGGCTCTGACTCAGATCGAAGTATACGGCACCGATTTATAACGCTTACAAGTTACCAATTTTTCCTAATAAAGGGGCCGCTGCGGCAGAACTCCGGTTCGCTTGTCTGCAGCGGTCCCATTTTTCTTTTTGGTAACTCTTCATTTTTCAGGCAACTCATTTCATAAAACAGACATAAAATCGACCATCTTTTCCAATGCAGCGTTGTGCCGCCAGGCACATGGATGCTTCGAAAGGGGAATCTGACTTTGAAAGAACAATTAAAACAATTTCTGAAACATTACGAACAGGAAGTCATGACAGCAGCGGATGCCATGCGCCGGGAGGAGATCCCTCCCATCACAGAAGAACTGTTTTCCCTGTTTGAAAAGACCGGAAACCGCATTACCTATGAAAACGTTTATTTCCGCCGGAGAAAATTTCTGGCGGTATACGGAATGGCAGCCCTGCTTCACAGACGAAAAGAAGACCTCTGTATGCTTGAAAAAATTATCCGGGAAATCTGCAGGGAAATCTGTTGGGCTCTTCCTGCCCATGTGAACCGGGTACAGCAGCCGGATACCTGGATGATTACGGTAGATTTGTTTGCCAGTGAGACAGCCTTTGCCCTGACCGAGATCGGAAGCCTCCTGAAAGAGGAACTGCCCGGAGAAATTTTAGCGGAAATCCGTGAAAAGGCCATGAGCCGGGTGCTTCTCCCCTTTGAGCAGTCTCCCATTCCCTACGGCATCTGGGAAAACTGCGACCATAACTGGAACGCGGTCTGCGCCGGCTCCATTGGCTGCGCGGCCATTGAATTGCTGAAGGAAGAACCGAAGCGGCTTGAAAAGCTCCTGTCCAGGATTCAGAATTCCCTGACACATTATGTGGATGGATTTTCTGATGACGGTGCCTGCATGGAAGGCTTAAGCTATTTCACCTATGGCATGTCCTTTTTTGCAGCCTTTGCCCAGAAGCTGGAAGCCTACACACATGGAGCATGTGATCTTCTGGCAGGGGAAAAGCTGAAGAAAATGATGGAATTCCAGCAGAAATGCTATTTCCCTGGCGGACTGTCCATCTGCTTTTCCGACGGAAGCAGCCAGGAAAAATTCCGGGTGGGACTGACCTGCTATCTGTCCATGAAGGATGAAAAGGTGCAGTTTCCAGCTATGGAACTGGCTGCGGGACTGGATTCGGATAACTGCTACCGCTGGGCAATCCTGTACCGGGACTACCGCTTTACGCTGGACTGCCTCCAAAGTCTGGAGGACAAGGCTGCCCCTGGATTCAGCCAGGCGGCCTCCTCTGTTTCGGATGCTCATTCCGGCCATACTGCCCGGACATCTGTCCTCGGAACGAACGTCTCCTCCTGCCAGGAAACTCTTCCTCAGGCTCAATGGACTATCTGCCGCGGCCTTCATGCTGCCGCAGGGGCAGCCATCAAGGGCGGCCATAACGGTGAGCCTCACAACCACAACGATGTGGGCAGCTTCCACTACGCCATCGGAAAGGAACTGTTCTTTTCCGATCTGGGAGCCGGGGAATATACACGGGAATATTTCCAGCCTGAAACACGCTACACGATTTTCGTAAACCAGTCCCAGAGCCACAACGTGCCCATCATCGGCGGTCATGGGCAAAAACCCGGAAAGGAATACGGCTGCAGTCTCTTTGAGACAGACGGCAAAGGCCATACAAAGCTTGCACTGGAAGGCGCCTACGGCGAACCGGGCCTTGCATCCTTCCTCCGCTGTCTGGATTTCGTGGAAAATGAAGGATCACTGACGGTCACGGATTCCTTTGAAGGAGATCCAAAGCTGGAAATTCTGGAAAATCTTGTGACACCCTGGCTTCCGAGAATTTCCGGAAATCAGGTCATCCTGCAGGGGAAAAGCCACCGCTGCATTCTGACAGTTCAGGGCAGCGAAGAGATTTCCGTCTCAGAGCAGACCTACAGCGACCACAAAGGCATCTTACAGAAGGTATATCTCCTTCGCTGGAATGTTTCCATGGCTGATGGAAAGGGAACCGCCAGATACCGAATTGCTGTCTTTTCCTGATCATAGACTGCAGATGCATTCAAACAGGAGGAAATGCTGAGGCAGCGGATATTCGAAGTATGTTTCACTACTTGCTCATAATTGAATAGCTGCTTTGCAGCTATTCTTCAAGGGCTGTATTGTCCATCTCTCTTCTCACTGCAGCCGCCACTTCCGGGTAATTTGTAATAACCGCATGCACCCCTGCTTTCATGAGCATTTTCATATCCTCCGGATCGTTGACGGTCCACACATTGACATCAAGGCTGCTGTTCACCCACTCCCCCATCAGATTGCGCATTCTCATATGATACACACATGGATGCAGCGCTTCAACACCAAGCCTTTCCGCATATCCTACCGTATCTGCCATTACATCTCCGAAAAGGATTGCCGTATGTGCCCGTGGATCCAGTTCCTTTACTCTGGCAATACTCAGATGATTAAAGGAGGAATAAAGTACCTGATCTTCCAGCCCCATCTCTCTGGTCAGCTTCACCACAGCCTCTTCGATTCCCTCATACCAGAAAATGCCTGTCTTCAGCTCCACATTGATGGTCATTCCGTATGGCTTCAGATAGCTGTAAACTTCCTCCAGCGTCGGAATCCGCGCAGATGTATACTCCGGATGTGTCTTATTAAAGTGAAAGGAACGAAGCTCTTCCAAAAGATAATCTTTTACAAAACCTGTTCCATCACTGACTCTGTCGATGCATTCATCATGAATAACCACAAGATGCCCGTCTTTTGTCATCTGTACATCCAGTTCCACACCGTCTGCTCCCTGCTCCACAGCCAGTTTAAACGCCTCCATTGTGTTTTCCGGAGCATGTCCGCTGGCACCTCTGTGAGCCCATATTTTTGTTTTGTTTCGATACATATCATACTCTCCAATACTTATCATACATTGCTTTTACAAAGCAGTACAGTAGAAAACGCACCGACAGATGCCCTCTCCAGCTGCTCTGCCAGTGCATTTTTCTTTATTACTGATTCCTATTCATTCAGCAGGTTATAATCCTCAATTGACAGATTGATCTGCTCAGCCATATTTGCCAGAGCTTCCTCCGGAGTCTGATTTCCGTTAATCATATTTTCCATTTCCGTTTCAACGATCTGTCTTGCCTCCGGGAATACGCTCAGCAGCGCGCCAGCATACTGCGGTGCGGAATCATGAAGCTGGTTGATTGCCGTCTCAAACTGCGGATATTTGGCAATGTTCTCTTTGAAGACTTCTTCTTCATGAGCTGCTGTGGTGATCGGGAAATAGCCGGTCTGTGCATTCCAGTATGCCTGAGATTCCGGAGAAATCATGAACTCGATAAACTTCCAGACTGCATTTGCCTTTTCTTCATCTCCGTTGTCAAGAGCCCACAGTGAAGCTCCGCCGATGGATACACCACCTTCCGCTTCCACTACGCTGGGATAATAAGCCGTACCTACTTCAAAAGCGCCATTTACCTCTGACAGAATCTGTTTCAGGGAGCCGGTGGAGCCAACAAGCATTGCAGCCTTTCCGGATGTGAAGTCTGCCGTATCGGTAGAATTACCGTTGCGTCCCAAATTCGGAGCATAGCCTTTCTCATACAGCTCCTCCCATTTTGCCAGGATATTCAGTCCGCCGCCATTGGTGTCAAATTCAACTGCCGTAGCCGGTTCTGCGGAACGGCCGTTTTCATTATTTACATAGTTCAAACCCTGCTTGCAGAGATACTGCTCAAAATACCAGCCGTAAATACTTGTGGCAAATACTTCGCCTGCGCCTGCCTCCAGAAGCTGATCACCTACTGCGGCAATCTCATCAAAAGTAGCCGGAACCTCCGTAATCCCCGCTGCATCAAACAGGTTTTTGTTATAGTACATGATCGGCGTAGAGGAATTGAAAGGCATAGAATAAAGCTGACCGTCAACGGTATAGTAAGCCGCACAGTTCGGCTCAATCTGAGATACGTCGTAGGAATTGGCATCAATCAATTCCTGCATCGGAATAATCCAGCCGGAGTCAATCATAAAACGGGTACCGAGATCATAAATCTGAACAATATCCGCTCCCATATTTCCAAGCTTGGCGCTTTTCAGCTTATTAATGGAATCGTCGTAGCTTCCCTGGTAAACAGCCTCTACCTTGATGCCGTCTTCGTTCTCCGTATTGAACTTGTTGACAAGATAGTCAATTGCCTCTCCGTTTACGCCTCCCATAGAGTGCCAGAAGGAAATCGTGGTTCCTTCCTCTGCGCAGGCACCAAAAGCAAACACCTGACTTGCCATCAATGCACTGAGTGCCAATACCATCATTTTCTTTTTCATCGTGGTTCTCCTTTCCATTATGAGAATGAACTGATTTTTTATGTAAACAGGCTGCGGTCATCCTTTTACCGCACCTGCAAACATACCGCGGATTAACTGCTTCTGTCCAAAGATGAAGATCGAAATGGACGGAATGATAATAATGATAACACCTGCGATCATCATTGCCATGGACTGAGATTCCATGGAATCCAGCATACCGATACCGATCTGAACGGTTCTCATTTTATCGGAACCGGTAACCAGCAGGGGCCACATATACATATTCCATGCATTAATAAAAGTATAAATTGCCATGGCTCCGATTGCGCCTTTGGTCAACGGTATCAGAATGGAAGCAATGAATCTCAAATTGCCGCAGCCATCCAGCTTCGCCGACTCATAGAGGGAAATCGGAAAGGACATATAGAACTGACGGAACAGGAAGATTCCCATGGCAGAGGTCAATGAGGGCAGAATCAATACCAGGTACGTATCAAGGATTCCCCAGCTGCCAACCATCAAATAATTGGAAATAATAGTGGCTTCTCCCGGTACCATCATGGTAGCCATTACAATCATAAAGAGTAGGTTCTTTCCTTTAAATTCCAGGAAAGAAAAGGCAAATGCCGCAAGGGAGCAGGTCACAATCTGTGCAGCCGTGATGGAACCAGCCACCAGAAAAGAATTCAGAACGAACCGTAACAGCGGTACCTTGGTCAGTGCCTGAATATAATTTTCCATCGTCGGACTCTTCGGCAGAAGATTGAACTCCATGGTAAACAACTCACTGGCCGGCATAAAGGATACGCTAAGCGCATACAAAATCGGAGAAAGGATTACAAATGCCACCGCAAAATTTATCAGCAGCAGGAATACGGTCCGGATGTTTTTCTTTCTTTTTGCTTTCCTGTCCATTTCACAGCGAAGGTTCTCCAGCTCTTCACGGGAAATCCGGGTAAGCTCCATTCCTATAGAACTCATTAATATTTCACTCCCTTCTTCTCAATCCTGAACATCATCAGTGTCAATATCATAATAATAACAAACAGAATGACGGACTGAGCCGCAGCGCTTCCAAACCGATAGTTGAAGAATGCGTCACGATAGATAGAATATACGATGACGTTGGTAGATTCACCGGGGCCGCCCTGGGTCAGGATCTTGATCTGACCGAAGGACTGAAACGCATTAATAATATTGACCACCAGTGTGTAAAACATAATCGGGCTCAGGCCCGGCAGCGTAATCCGAAAAAATTTCTGTACGCCGTTGGCTCCATCCACCGAAGCACGCTCATAAATGGTTTCATCAATATTGCCAAGACCTGCCGAAAAATACAGAAAATTAATTCCACTGTTCAGCCATGCGGTCAGGACGGCGACTGCAGCCAGTGCATATTTGGGGTCTGTGAACCAACTGATATCCAGATTGAAGATCTTATTAATAATGCCTACCGTGGGATTCAGCATCAGCTTGAAAATCATGGCTGCCGAAGAAGATGCGATGGCCATGGGCAGGGCATAAGCGGTACTGAAAGCCCGGATACCGGGGAATTTTTTCTGGCAGAGCACCGCTCCGAAAAGTCCCAGGAACATACTGCCTGCCACAACAATTACAACAAAAATCACGGTCACAATCAAACTGTTCCGGAAGGAACTGGAAGAAAGTAAGTTCGTGTAATTCTCAAGCCCCACAAAAATTTTTGCATTTCCCAGCTTGTCTGTCTTAAAAAGACTCAGGTAGATGGTCTTAAAAAACGGATAGAATAAAAATATTATAAATACTAACATAGCAGGTGCGATATAAAAATACGCTGTCGCTTTGTTTTTTTTCATGCTAACGCCTCACTGTAAAAAAGATTATTTTCGGTGTCCTTGTCAAAGAAGTGTACTTTCACCATATCCGGATAAAGCTTCACCCGCTCCCCTGTTCCGGCTGTCACACCTGCGCAAAGGCGGGCTGAATAATCCTTCCCGGGATATGAAAAATACAGCTGTACTTCATGCCCCAGCATTTCTCTGGCAGTAACCACTCCTTCGATGCTGCTGTCTTCCCTTCGCAGGCCGATTTTCTCCGCGCTCTCTTCCTCATGGAAATCCTCCGGGCGGATCCCCATAACCACAGTCCTATTCAAGTATTCCTTTCTCAGATACTCGCCCCGGACACTTTCTACCAGAAGTCTGTATCTGTCTTTAAATCCTGCCGGAACCGCATAGGTGTTTCCATTTTCCTCCGTGATTTTCACATCAAAGAAGTTCATGGCCGGTGAACCGATAAAGCCTGCCACAAAAAGGTTTGCCGGGTTGCTATAAAGCACTCCGGGCGCAGCCACCTGTTGAATGATCCCCGCATTCAATACCACGATTTTCGTTCCAAGGGTCATAGCCTCCGTCTGGTCATGTGTCACGTAGATAATCGTACCATCCATTTCATGATGAATCCTGGCAAGCTCGATTCGCATCTGGGCTCTCAGCTTCGCATCCAGATTGGACAGAGGCTCATCCATCAAAAGCACCTTCGTCTGTCTTACCAGGGCACTCCCGATGGCCACACGCTGCTTCTGACCTCCGGAAAGCTCCTTTGGCCTGCGTTTCAACAGTGATTCAATGCCAAGCAGTCTGGCAACCTCATGTACCTTTTGGTCAATTTTCTTTTTTGGTACCTTACGTATCTGCAGGGAAAATGCCAGGTTATCATACACATTCATATTCGGATAAAGTGCATAATTCTGAAATACCATAGACAGATTCCGATCCTTCGGCTCAACGTAATTGCATAAATTACCGTCGATCCACAGCTCTCCCTCCGAAATCTCCTCCAGCCCGGCAATCATGCGAAGCGTTGTCGATTTACCGCATCCAGAAGGCCCGACAAAGATCACAAATTCCTTATCCTCGATCTCAAGGCTGAAATCCTTTACGGCATAAACATGATTGTCATAGATCTTGCAAACATTTTTCAAAACAATCTCAGACATATTTCCTCCTCCTGTCTTATATTTCTGTATTATAGAAGGCAAAAGTAAAATCTATATGTAATAAATTGTAAATATTCTGTAATTCGTTCCTTTGTTACGCCCTGCAGAACATTGATGACAGAATCGCTAATTCCTATCAGAGAAAAAATCTGCCAGCTTCTGCATGTTCTCCATTGCATAAGGAATCCAGAGCCTTGTTTCTTCTGCTTCGTTCCTTGTCGTTTCACCACTGAACACAATCAATGCATCAATTCCGGAATTTTCTGCACAAAGAATATCCGTATACAGCCGGTCTCCGATCAGCACCGTCTCTTTCTTACTGCAGCCGCTTCTTCTGCAGCACTCCCGGACGATTCCTGGAGCCGGTTTTCCGATATAGAGAGGCTTCCTGCCAACCGCATTTTCCAGCATCATACAGATCGATCCGCAGTCCGGAATTGCACCAAATGTGGTAGGACAGCATAAGTCTGGATTTGTTGCGATGAATTTTACATTTGGATCCTGCAGAATTCTGCTGGCATCTGCCAGTTTCTGATACTGCAGCGTCGTATCAAATGCCACCAGTACACATGCAATGTCCTCCTCATACGTTTCCACAATCTTTAGACCTGCATCTATCAGGGCATCCCGCAGAGAAGGGGTTCCAAGCAAAAAGATTTTTCTGTCTGCAAACCGTTCCCGGCAGTATAGGATCGCCATCTGCCCTGCTGTAAGAAAGCTCTCTTCTCTTGTTCTGATTCCCCACTGAGCAAAATATTTTACAAAATCCTCTCCGCTTCTGGTAGAATTGTTTGTTGTAAAATATATGCTTTTCCCATGTTCCTCCAAATAATTCAATACCTCTCTGGTTCCCGGCAAAAGCTCATCTCCCAATGCCAAGGTTCCGTCAATATCAAACAGGAACAGTTTTTTCTCTCGTAACTTTGAGTAATGTGATTGATTATCGTCTATCATGTTATTTGTTTTTCCTTTCAGGCAGCGGTTCGTTCTTATCTCTGCGGCATGTCCTTACTGCTGTTTGTTATATCTGTGCGCCATGTCCTGCTATATTTTCATCATACATTTTTCCACATGATCTGCCACCATAGTTCCGTCAAAAAACCGTAAAGTATTAGTAAACTACCGTTTCTGCAAAAAAACTGCCGCATATGGCAACAAATTTACCATATGCGGCAGTATCTTATTTATCATCTTACTTATTATTCTCCTTACTTTTCTTTTCCATACAAAAACGGCCGTGCCACATGGATCTTAAACACCTCAATCAGCGGCCCCATAAAAAATGCCGTAATAATCGTGCCGATTCCCACGATTTCCAAAAGTCCCTTCCAGCCTCCGCCGGACAGCAGATAAAGCCCGCTTCCCAGCAGCACACAGACCAGATCACTGATAATCCGGCAGTAACGGAATTTTCCCACCTTCCAGGTCTCCGATACAATCAGTGACACCGCATCATAGGTCGATACCCCCAGATCCGCCACAAAGTAAAAAGAAGACGCCAGGCACAGCGTTACAATGCCGATAATCAGACACACCAATCTGCCTGCAATCTGTAAATCCGGAAATACATTCAGCAAAAATTCATGGGAATACTGAGCCACATATCCCAACAGAAACAAATTGATCACCGTGGCAATCCCGATATAATGTCTGTCCGCAAACAGGCTGAACAACAGCAGCAGCGCATTCACAATGACATACAGCGTACCAAAGCTGATGGGGATCAGCGCGTCCAGACCGCTCATCAGTGACTGAAAGGGATCCACGCCGAAAGCCGCCCGTTTAAAAAAGCCCACACTGACTCCGCAGACCAGCACACCGATGACACTCATCAAAATACGTTTCGTTTTCTGTTTCATTTTCTCCATTCCTCCTGCAAATTCTTTCCGGTATCACAGAACGTTCCCGTTGACTCCATTCTGAAAACCGTTATAATTATAATCATACAAAAATCCTTTTTCTACGAAAAAAGTCCTTATTTTTATCATAATCGTCCCAAAATCACAGGAGAGAGACATACTATGGAGAAAAAACAGATCCTGACCTCGCCTTCTCTGGAGGAGCTGAAAAAGCACGGGGAATCCGGCTTTCCCTTTCAGGTTTACCTGGAAGCCTACCAGACCTATTCCATGGAAACCATGAATCTGCACTGGCATCGGGAGCTTGAATTTGATATCATTCTGAGCGGAACGGTTCTGGCACAGATCGATGGAATCCTGTATGAAGTGCCGGAGGGAGATGCCATTTTCATCAATTCCAACGTTCTCCATCTGACAAGAGCAAAATTCCCGGGAAATCATACCACCCACGCTTCTCTCGTTTTCGCCCCGGAATTTTTGTCACCGGCAGGAAGTGAGATTTTCCGGGAAGAAATCGAACCGGTGCTCAGGCATGCTTCCTTCCGGGGATATCATCTCTCCCACCGGATTCTCTGGCAGCGGGAGCTGATCCGGCTGCTCTCCGAAGCCTCCTACCTGCACCAGCATTCCCTGGATGGAAATAAAATGAAAATTCATGCCAATCTGTGCAGCGCCTGGACGCTTCTGACAGATGCTCTGAACTGCGGTACCGTCTCCTCAGCCCATTTGGACCGGGATCTGCGGATGCGGGAGCGCACCCGGAAAATGCTTTCCTATATTCAGGAGCATTTCGCAGATCCTATCCGGATCGAAGATATCGCCGCTGCCGCTCAGGTCAGCCGAAGCGAGTGCTTCCGGTGCTTTCAGAAAATGGTATGCCAGAAACCCAGTGAATACCTGAACACCTGCCGTCTGACAAAAGCTGCACAGCTTCTGAAAGAAACCGATCTTCCGATCCTGGAGGTCAGCACCCGGTGCGGATTCAATTATCAGAGCTATTTCGGGAAAAAATTCGCGGAATGCTACGGCATGACTCCTGCCGAATACCGCCGCAGGCAAACCTGAAGCAGGATCAGACCTGATTCCCGGCCTCTGAGGCGGGCCGCCTTTACACAGGTGATGATGTTTCCGCTTTCAGAAAACCGAAGGCTTCCTCATCCTGAAAACACGCCTGCAGACTGCTTTTTAAATCCCCGAGAAAATCTTCCCTTACCTCTTTGAATTTCATATGCTCATAAAGGGGCGAACGGCAGAAGCTGTTGATATCCTCCACGCTGCTGAGCATTTCTTCCATGATCGCAAGGACGGCTTCCTGATTTTTTTCCATTGCCGCGATTTCCAGCTGGCAGGCCGTTTCCCGGTATTTGCCCATTTCAAAGCACCTGGCTGCCTCCGTCTGTTTATCGGCAAAGAGATGGGCCTTTGGAAGATCCTGTTCCTTCAGTGCCAGCTGATACAGCCCCTGGAGAGAGGCACTCACCACCTGATACTCCACAAACAAAAGCTCCTCATAGGCCTGGTAGGCCTCTTCAAGCCGCCCTGTTTCACTGTAAATCTGCGCCTGCTTCCTTTTTTTCTCCGGATTCTGCGCTGAAAAATATTCCAGACACTGCTCCGCTTTCTCATATTCTTCTTTTCTCACATAAAAAGCAAACAGCGAATCCGCCGCTCTCTGACGTATGGTTTCGTCCCCGCTTTCCAGGGCACGCACGTACCACGCGCAGATCGTATCATCATATTTTCCGGAATCCGGCACATCTCTGAGCAGTCTGCCCCCATCCAGAAGAGCGGCTGTCTGCTGGATCAGCTCTCCGCAGTCCGGATACTGCTCCAGCATTTTCCCGGCCCACGCAAAGACCGCATCATAAGGTTCCTCCCGCAGTCTCCGGTCCGCCTCATCCAGAAACTCCCCGATCTCTTCTTTGGTCAGTTCCCCACGAAAAGACAATAGCTCATCCGTCGTAATGCCGAGCAGTCTGGCAATGGGTGCCAGCAGCAAAATATCCGGCAGCGAATTCCCATTTTCCCATTTGTTCACCGCCGGAGCAGTCACTCCCAGGCGAAGAGCCATTTCCTCCTGAGTCAGATTTTTCTTTTTCCGATATTTTCGGATAACCTCTCCCATTTGCATAAAATTCCTGTCTCCTTTCTGTTCTGCATTCCCTTTCCTGAAATCAGCATAACAGAAATACCGGTATTTCACAATTGAGCAGATCTTAAATATCACTCAAAAAAATTAACTGCTGCTCAGGTATCCGATACTTCGGAGAATTCCCGGTCCACGCAATACCTCAGCACCGATTCCATCTGCGGCGAAACCCACTTATCCCGGTGGTACAAAAGCTGCTTCCAGACATCGATTTCAAAATCATCCACCTGCAGATAAACCATTTTCCCTGCTTTCACTTCCTTCGCTGTCACATAATCCGGCAGAAAGGAAATTCCTGCTCCCCGTTCCACCAGGGAGCAGATCAGATCTGTGCTCCCGATTTCCAGAATCGGCCAGACCTCCAGCGACATTTCCGCCAGCTTTTCGTCCATCATCCTGCGATAACTCATTCCTTTTTCCGTCAAAAGAAAAGGCTGCTTTATCAGATCCTGCACCGAAATAGAGGATCCCCCGCACAGAGGGCTGCTTTTCCCGGCTACAAAATGCATTCCCACTTTTTCCTCCCGGACAATGATGTATTCTGTATTATAAATATGGTTGTCCAGCGTTAATATGGCATCCACTTCATTATGGTTGAGCAGCCGGAACATTTCTTCCGTCCCTGCCGCAATG
This sequence comes from Candidatus Limivivens sp., assembly GCA_034101475.1. Taxonomy (GTDB): domain Bacteria; phylum Bacillota; class Clostridia; order Lachnospirales; family Lachnospiraceae; genus Limivivens. The sequence goes on along the minus strand of JAXEJQ010000109.1, from coordinate 586 downwards.
ATCTTCAGGGTAATGCCGGGATACCACTCCCGAAAGGTGTGAAAATCCTCTCTCAGCAAAGAACTGCAGAGAGAATCTGCCATCGCCAGACGCACATGTCCCGCAACCGCTCGTTCTGCCTGCATATTTTCTTTCAGCTCCTGGGTCAGCTTGCTGATCTGATGGGCATAGTTTAAGACCTCTCTCCCCTTTTCCGTCAGAACCACTGTATGATTGATTCGCTCAAACAGCTGGGTTTTTAACTCCTGTTCCAGCTGTTTGATCTGAAAAGAAACCGTTGACTGCGAAAATCCCAGTTTTTCGGCTGTTTTCGTAAAACTGCCCAGCTCCGCCACATGAATAAACGTAATCAGATTTTTAATGTCCATTTTCTTCCCTTTCATCGAGCCTTCATTTTTCGTATCCTGCTGCTGCTGTCTTTTTCAGTCCTTTTCCATCCGCATCGTATGATGCCAGGGTCAAAAGTCATAAACCACGATGCGCTTGCGCATAAGTGGTTTTATGACTGATTGACCCGCCCCAATATGAGGATAAAAGTGGGACGAATGTCCCACGATATCCGAATATTGGGCAGGATTGTGGGAGT
>JAXEJQ010000108.1:0-2064 GCA_034101475.1 Candidatus Limivivens sp. | reverse complement strand
AAGAAATGTCCGTAACCGGACTGAGCCATCCGGAAATAATAAAAGTAGCTGTGTAACCCTGAACGGGGTAACAGTATTGGTGTCATGGACGCACCCTGAACATGGCCCTGTCGGGCCACGATTCAGATGCTCCGGTAATTCGATTACCGAGTAGTTCACTTTGGTCCCTGCAGAATACTCTCCTCGATAGCAGAAAAACTGGCTGAGGAATATGAAGGGATGGTTAAGGTGGGAAATGTGAATGTGGGTGAAGAAGCGGAAACGGAAATGAGACATATTTCCTATTGACTAACGAACGGTAGGTTGCTATAATGAAACCATGTGAGTGAGATGTTTTGATTAGAGGAGAATGATGAAATATGAAAAGTAAAATTACACTACTGATTGCGACGATCTTATGCCTGCCCCTGGCAGCCTGCAGCAAAGTGTCTGAGTCTGATAAGGACTTACAGGAAACCTATTCGGAAGTAACGAATCCAGAAAGCTCTGAGCTGATGCAGCAGCAAAGCGACAATCCTGTTGAAAGTGGAAACACGGAAGGAAACTCAGAAGAACCTGTTCAGCCAAGCATTGAATTGGTCGGGCCGTGGCATCTGGACAGTGAAAAAAACGATCTTGCCGCTTTTTCCGATTCCCTGGATTTGTTCCCAGGCTATGGTGAATGGGGTGCCAGCATGGAGATTCGGAGCGATGGCCAGATAAGCTGGTATATCGGAGCTGTTGGAGGGTGTGGTACTTATTCTATAGATGATGATCTGCTTCATGCAGCTTTGGTCAATGATATGGATCAGAAGGACATAGTGATAGATTTCCGTATCTTAGTGGGAAATGAAAAGGCAGTGCTTGAAATGAACTATCATGACATGGCCATCTACTGGGTTTATGGCGGTCAGGAGGATGCTCCGGCAATTGGCAATGATGAAAGCCTGGACGACATTGCTTATCCAGGAGCAGATGTAGTTGAAATCGTGAATCTCCGTGGTGACGAGACGACAGTTTATAAATTGGCAGATGGCACCTATATGGATCGCATAGAGCGCCATTTTACTTATAATGGATCGGATATCTGGACAGACGAAAATGGTGTAGAGTGGAATGAAGCTGCAAAAGACTGAACAGATATGGAATCTTCTGCGTCTGAGCATTGGCGGCAGGTATTGTACCTTCGTGTGAAGAAGCGAACGAAGCATCTATAAAACGGACACATACGCATTCAAAAAGTGCCTATAGGAAGCGGATACATCCTTGTAGAAGATAGAGTGTAAGAAAAGAAGAAAGCGCAAAAGGAGAGATACAAATGGAAGTTACATATGAACACAAACGATCAATGACCTTTATCGGTTTTTCCACCTCCATCCGTCCGGAGGAGGGGTATCAGAAGTGTCCGGAGTTTTGGAACAAAGAATATGCAGGCAAGTACGCGCGGCTCTGGCAGATTATGAAGCCGGAAACCCCGGTCGAAGCAGCTATCTTCGAAAACAACATAGGCCTGTTTGCCATCTGTGACGAGAAGGAAGACACTTTTGAATATTGGATCGCTGGACTTTACAAAGGCGGCGAGGTGCCGGAGGGGCTGAAACTTTATACCTTCCCGGAAAGTGACTGGGCGATGTTTTCTGCCAGGGGCCCCCTGCCTGGTTCTCTACAGGAACTAAACACTCAGGTCTGGAAGGAGTGGTATCCGAACGAGGGACAGAAATTCCGAAGCAACGGGAATGCCATGTTGGAAGTATACTCCCGAGGCGATATGAAAAGCCCCGATTACGAATGCGGCATCTGGGTGCCGCTCCGTAAGAACGAAAAGGAAAACGAGTATGAAGCAGAGGAAATCGTTTCGACTATGATGCTTACCGGAATTCTGTAAAAGGAAAGACAGTTATGAAACCTTCATTGGAAGAATCTATCTCTTACCGCATACTGGCGTTGTTGGTCCTGACTGTTTTTATGGCATTTATCTCGTCAAACAGTGGAGGCAGAAGCGCCGCGGCATCAGAACCATGCAGATCGGACGCAGAAAAGAAGTGCAGACCCACACAGTCGAAACGCTGACATGGATGACCTGAT
>JAXEJQ010000107.1:0-26117 GCA_034101475.1 Candidatus Limivivens sp. | reverse complement strand
GTGGTTTTATGACTGATTGACCCGCCCCAATATGAGGATAAAAGTGGGACGAATGTCCCACGATATCCGAATATTGGGCAGGATTGTGGGAGTGCGAAGCACGGAACAATCCGTATGGCATCTTTTGACCCCAACATCATCTTATTAAAATGTAATTATAGCCCATGGACACGCCTTTTTCAAGTATATTTTCCCCTTTTCCGGGCATACTCTCACCATGAAAAATTTTCTCAGATGCGGCACCTGCGGATGGTGCCTGGAAATTCTCTGGACCGGCTTTCTCTCTTTCCGAAGGCGCGAAATGAAGCTCACGGGAACCTCCTCTCTCTGGATGTTCCCCATTTACGGGGCAGCCGGTCTGATCCGCCCAGTTCACCGCCTGCTGAAGCACAAAAGCGTTTTGTTCCGCGGAAGCATTTACACCCTTTTTATTTTTCTGACAGAATTTCTCACCGGTTCCTGGCTGAAAAAACACGGCTTCTGCCCCTGGAATTATGAGAACGCCCGCTTCAACGTAAACGGCGTGATCCGCCTGGACTATGCCCCCTTGTGGTTCGGAACCGGAATGCTCTTCGAAAAGCTGACCTGTCCCTCCCGCAAAAAAACACCAGAACCGCAAAAGAAAAGCAGAGACTGATTTCCTGTCAGGCTCTGCTTTGGGTCTCTTTTCCTCTGTGGGTTCGAATCAGAAGTCGTCTTCGACGGGCTCCTGGAATCCCGGCGCCACGCCTCCACGCCCGATATTCTGTGTGTGCATGGTCCTGCGCTTCATACGCTGCTCCTCCGAAGCCTCCAGGATAAAATCCTTAACCTTCTTGGCATTTTTAATGTGGCTGATGGTCAGCGTCGGATCTGTGGTATCGCCGCCGAAGCAGTGAACGGTCCCCAGACCGAAAATACGCTCCCACAGGCTCACGCAGAGCCGTGTATCCACCACCTTGTACATATAACAGTCATTCTCCCGACGATGGAAAAGACCGGAATTCACCGTAATCAGCTCCTCGCTGATGGTATATCTGGTAAACGTCCACGGCAGTCCGAAAAACAGCAGACGCTTTTTCTCGACAAATTTCATAGAATGCCTCCTGATTCTGTTTTCATTCTTTCTTTTTCATTATATCCCATTGCCCTGCAAAATGCAAAATATTTTTCCCTTGAAATTCTGTTCCGGTTGGTATATGATAAGAAAAATACAAAAAGAAGAAGGAGATACTTATGAGACATTTAATGAGTCCTTTGGATTTTACGGTTAAAGAACTGGATCAGATCATGGACCTGGCCAATGATATTGAAAAACATCCTGAAAAATATGCTCACGCATGTGAGGGCAAAAAACTTGCTACTTTATTTTATGAACCAAGCACACGTACCCGTCTCAGCTTCGAAGCTGCCATGATGAATCTCGGCGGGAATGTACTTGGTTTTTCTTCGGCTAATTCCAGCTCCGCTGCCAAGGGAGAAAGTGTATCGGACACCATCCGGATGATCTCCTGCTACGCGGATATCTGCGCCATGCGCCATCCCAAAGAAGGCGCTCCCATGGTAGCCTGTGCTAAATCCTCCATTCCGGTGATCAATGCCGGTGACGGCGGTCATCAGCATCCTACTCAGACTCTCACGGACCTCCTTACCATCCGTTCCCTGAAAGGCCGCCTGGACAATCTGACCATCGGTCTCTGTGGTGACCTGAAGTTCGGCCGTACCGTCCATTCTCTGATTCGTGCTCTGGTACGCTACGAAAACGTCAGGTTCATCCTGATTTCCCCGGAGGAACTGCGGCTTCCCGACTACATCCGCGATGATGTACTCCGCCGCAACAACATCGAATATAAAGAAGTCATCCGCATGGAGGAAGCTCTCCCCTCCCTGGATCTGCTCTACATGACCCGCGTCCAGAAGGAACGTTTCTTCAACGAAGAAGATTACGTCCGGATGAAGGATTTTTACATTCTGGACAAGGAAAAGATGAAGCTTGCGGGCCCGGATATGCTGGTGCTGCATCCGCTTCCCCGTGTCAATGAAATCTCTGTGGAGGTCGATGACGATCCCAGAGCCGTATACTTCAAGCAGGCACAGTACGGCGTGTACGTCCGTATGGCCCTGATTCTCACATTACTGGAGGTGAAAGTATGTTAAATGTAGGCGCACTGAATGAAGGTGTTGTCCTGGACCATATCAAGGCAGGCAACAGCATGGAGATTTACCATTATCTGAAGCTGAATAAGATGGACTGCTGCGTGGCCATTATCAAAAATGCCCGCAGCGAAAAGATGGGCAAAAAAGATATCATCAAAATTGAATGCCCCATTGATTCCATCAATCTGGACATTCTTGGTTTTGTAGACCACAATATCACCGTAAACATCATTAAAGACGGAAAGATCGTGGAAAAACGGACTCTGACCCTGCCCAAGAAGATCACCAACGTTCTGAAATGCCGGAACCCCCGCTGCATCACTTCCATCGAGCAGGAGCTGGATCACGTTTTCCTGCTGGCTGATGAAGAGAAAGGTATTTACCGCTGCAAATACTGCGAAGAAAAATACCGACCGAAGCACTGAGCACCGCGGATCTGTCTCTTTCTGTACCTGCTGACATGCCGCATGGGTCTGGAGCAGCCTCCAGCCCCATGCGGCACTTTGCTTTCTGTTTCCGAATTCTTTCCTTCAGACTGTTCTTTCGCCGGGACTGCCTGCATCCTGCTGAATCCATGCTACAGCAGAACTTCCTCTCCTTCCTCCGGGAACAGAACTGTCTTCTCCATCCGATGCTCCCAGATATATCTCTGCAGTTCTTCTTTCCCCGGCCCATACTTTTTTGCATCTTCAGGCAGATTCGCAATAATCTTCGCCCTGGGCAGGGACAGATGCACCGCCGCGATTTCCTCATTGCTCATGGAGCATCTGCCCTCCTCCCGCCGCCCGGTAAAGCCAAAATTCAGGACAATCAGCCGCGGCTTCCATGTCTTGATAATCTTTTTCATTCCGTCATTCCAGGCACTCTCCCCGGTAACGTAAACACTGTTCAGCACCGGGTGAAAAAACAGCACGCCGCAGCCTGCATTCCTCCCCGTGTGTTCTCCCGGCAAACCAGAAAACGCCGGCACCTTATACAGTTCCACAAACTGAAACTGGGTATGCTCCTCCAGAACCTCCACATTGGAAAAGCCAATGCCTTCCACCTCCCTGGCCGCCCCTTCCTCCGGCACAAACACCTTCATGCCCCTGGGCAGCAGATGTCTGGCCGCCGCATCAAAGTTTTTTTCCGACAGACGTGTAACAATCACCGCGTCCACATCCAGAAGCTCTCCCAGAGAAAGCTCCCGCTCCGCCGCGGCCTCCACGGTGGCAAACTCCTGCAGCGCCGGGTTGATCAGAAAACGCTGCCCCGCATAATCCAGCAAAAATGTCGTGTTACGTACGTGCTTATAAATCAAAACAATACCTCCTGCCCATTGCGTTCCTATTTTTAAATGGCGTCTTTCCTGTCATCTATTCTAGCACAAACTTTCTCCAAAAGATAGAAATTTCAACAGATTCGCCATGGGTTTCCTGCGGTGGGAGGGTTGAAGGCAGGATGCCGCAGGTGCCGGAAGGCAGGTCCTGTGACACGCTGCGTTTCCTGCTCAGGCCGCGCGCCCATTTGCCGCCATTCGCGTAAACTCGCCTCCGGCACTTCCCGCTGCTTCGCAGCTCATTTTTTCACAGTATCTGCTCCCACTGTGTGCCTGCGGCTCAGACAAACGCTCGGTGGCAGCAGCTAGCGCAGCCCTCCCGACGGAAGCCTCGCTATCGTCACAGAGACTCTGGCCTTCCGTTCACCTGCGGCTGGTTTTCATCCTCCCCCCACACAGAAATGCCGCAGTGGCAACGGTTTTCAACCCCGCCACAATATGAGGATAAAAGTGGGACGAATGTCCCACGATATCCGAATATTAAGTAGGCCCCATGGACATGAAAATCCATTCTTGCATGGATTTTCATGTCCATGGGATCCTTGGCTCATATTAATAAACGATTTGCTTCAAAAACGTATCAATTTATGTTAATATGTCCTATAATACCTTCCATGAATATTTACCCGGCAACTGTCGGCACCTTTTCGGCGACAGATATCTGGCTGACTGCAGCTAAGGTCTCCCGCACAGGAGTTTCTGCCACAGTTGTCCGACAGACTTTGCAAGGAGCTGCCACATCTTTCCAGTGGCAGACGATAGGCAGGTTTTTGAAAGATTTCCGAGCATAATGACGGGGATTTTGTCCGACCACGGTTTGATGGAGACAAAATCCCCGTCAATAGGCGGCGCAGGAAATCTCAAAAACCAACGTGTCTGCGCTGAAAGATGTCTGCAGCTCTCCCGCAAAGTCGTCCGCATCCAGAAAAGGAGTACTTTCCACCTATGAAAAAACCCGGTTTTTATTCTTCCGGCGAATTCGCCCGCATGGCCCATGTTACCCTGCGCACCATCCGCTATTATGATAAACATGACATTCTGAAGCCCTCTTTCGTCACAGAAGCCGGCGCACGCTTCTATACGGATCAGGATTTTGCCCGGCTCCAGCAGATCCTGCTGCTGAAATATCTGGGATTTTCCCTGGATGACATCCGTGAAATGACCATCAATGATTTGGACTATCATTTCATGGCCGATTCTCTGAATATCCAGCTGAAGCTGGTTCAGGACCGAATTGAACAGATGCAGCTGGTGGAAAAAGCCATCCAGGATACCGCTCAGGCCATTCAGACCCAGCATTCCGTAGACTGGGACCAGATGCTGAACCTGATTCATCTGACCGGCATGGAGAAAAGCCTGAAAAACCAGTATCAGAACGCCTCTAATATTTCCGCAAGAATTAATCTGCACAGCCTCTATTCCCAGAATCAGCAGGGCTGGTTTCCCTGGATTTTTGAGCAGTGCCGGATTCATTCCGGTATGAACATTCTGGAAATCGGCTGCGGAGACGGCACGCTCTGGCGGGAAAATCTTTCCCGTATTCCGGAGCAAATCCGGATTACCCTCTCGGACGTTTCCGAAGGGATGCTCCGGGATGCCCGCCGGAGTCTGGGACAGGAGGATTCCCGTTTTTCCTTCCGCCTTTTCGACTGCCACCAGATTCCCTGTGAATCGGAGTCCTTTGATCTGGTCATTGCCAATCATGTTCTGTTCTACTGTGAAGACATTCCTCAGGTCTGCGCGGAGGTAAAGCGTGTTCTGAAGCCCGGTGGGATCCTTCTCTGCAGCACCTATGGAAGCAGCCATATGAAGGAGGTCAGTCAGCTGGTCCAGGACTTTGATGAACGGATTGTGCTCTCTGCCAACAAGCTCTACGAGCGGTTCGGCCTGGAAAACGGCAGGGCTATTCTGCAGCCTTATTTTTCTGAAACAGACTGCGTGCTCTATGAAGACTTTCTGGTTGTTCCGGAACCGGAGCCTCTGATTTCCTATATTCTCTCCTGTCATGGAAACCAGAACCAGTACATTCTGGACCGTTATAAGGAGTTCCGTTCCTACGTTCGGAAAAAAACCGCCGGAGGATTCCGGATTTCAAAAGATGCAGGAATTTTCCTTTGTAAAAAATAACCAAAAATAAAAAAACTTCGAAAAAGCACTTGAAGGTGACCCTGGGTCACCTTTTATAATAGAGTAAACAGAAGCTGCGAATCTTACTCAGGAATCAGGAAATACTTTCAGAAAAAGGAGATGTGAATATGAAAGGAATCATTTTAGCAGGCGGTTCCGGGACACGGCTTTACCCGCTTACCATGGTAACCTCCAAACAGCTGCTGCCCATTTATGACAAACCCATGATTTATTATCCCATGTCCGTCCTGATGAACGCAGGGATCCGGGATATTTTGATTATTTCCACTCCCCAGGATACTCCCCGGTTTCAGGAACTTTTAGGCGATGGCCATCAGTTCGGCGTCAATCTGTCCTATGCCGTTCAGCCCAGCCCCGACGGACTGGCCCAGGCTTTCATTATCGGAGAGTCCTTCATCGGCAATGACACCGTTGCCATGGTACTGGGTGATAATATTTTTTCCGGCCATGGACTGAAAAAACGTCTCACCGCCGCCGTGAATAATGCGGAGTCCGGCAGGGGAGCCACGGTCTTCGGCTACTATGTGGATGATCCGGAGCGTTTCGGAATTGTGGAATTCAATGAAGAAGGGAAAGCGGTATCCATTGAGGAAAAGCCCGCGAAGCCCAAGAGCAATTATTGTGTTACCGGACTGTATTTCTACGACAATAAAGTCGTGGAATACGCCAAAAACTTAAAACCCAGCGCCCGGGGCGAACTGGAAATCACCGATCTGAACCGCATTTATCTGGAGAGCGACCGCCTGAACGTGGAACTTCTGGGACAGGGCTTTACCTGGCTGGACACCGGAACCCATGAGAGCCTGGTGGATGCCACGAACTTTGTCAAAACCGTGGAGACCCATCAGCACCGCAAAATTGCCTGTCTGGAGGAAATTGCCTACCTGAATGGCTGGATTACCAGAGAAGATGTACTGAAGGTTTATGAAGTCCTGAAGAAAAACCAGTACGGCCAGTATCTGAAGGATGTGCTGGACGGAAAATATCTGGATGTTCTTCACTGAATGATTTTGTAAAAACATGGTATCTGTGAAGGTACTGAACAGATACAAAACTTGATAACAGGAGAGAAAACTATGACAATTATTGTTACCGGCGGAGCCGGATTTATCGGAAGCAACTTTATTTTTCATATGCTGGACAAATACCCGGATTACCGGATTGTCTGCCTGGACTGCCTGACCTATGCCGGAAATCTTTCCACTCTGGCACCGGTTATGGACAACCCGAATTTCCGGTTTGTGAAGGAAAGCATCACAGACCGTGAGGCCGTTTACCGTTTATTCGAAGAGGAGCATCCGGACATCGTTGTGAACTTTGCCGCCGAGAGCCATGTAGACCGTTCCATTGAGAATCCGGAGGTTTTCCTGGATACCAATATCAAGGGCACGGCCGTACTTATGGATGCCTGCCGGAAATACGGCATCACCCGCTATCATCAGGTTTCCACCGATGAAGTTTACGGCGATCTGCCTCTGGACCGCCCGGATCTGTTCTTCACCGAGGAGACTCCCATCCACACCAGCAGCCCCTACAGTTCCTCCAAGGCCGGCGCCGATCTTCTGGTGCTGGCTTACCACCGGACCTACGGCCTGCCTGTTACCATCAGCCGCTGCTCCAACAACTACGGTCCTTACCACTTCCCGGAAAAGCTGATCCCGCTGATGATTGCCAACGCCTTAAATGATAAACCGCTCCCGGTTTACGGAAAAGGCGAGAATGTCCGCGACTGGCTCTATGTGGAGGATCACTGCAAGGCCATTGACCTGATTATCCACAAGGGCCGTGTTGGTGAAGTGTACAATATCGGCGGCCACAATGAAATGAGAAACATTGATATTGTTAAAATTATCTGCAAAGAGCTGGGCAAGCCGGAGAGCCTGATTACCTATGTAACAGACCGCAAAGGCCACGACATGCGCTATGCCATTGACCCGACCAAGATTCACAATGAGCTGGGCTGGCTGCCGGAGACCAAATTTGCAGACGGCATCAAGAAAACCATCCAGTGGTACCTGGATAACAAGGAATGGTGGGAAACTATCATTTCCGGTGAATACCAGAACTACTACGAAAAAATGTACGGAAATCGTTAATCTGGTATAACCCACATGAAATACCTTACTGTTTCGAAGAGGATGCTTTTTTGAGAGTGCAGGTGTAAAAACGCAGGCGCAGCGGACTGCGTTTAGGATTTTGCACCTGTGCTGTCGGGAAAGCAGACCAGCAAAACATACGGTTATCTGTTGTGGATTGTACCAGTACCCCGGAATTGGAGGAATCAAAATGAAAGTATTTGTTACAGGCGTTGCAGGACAGCTTGGACATGATGTGATGAATGAGCTGGCCGCACGCGGACTGGAAGGCATCGGCAGCGATCTGGCTCCTGCTTACAGCGGAATCGCCGACGGCACCCCCGTGACTGCCATGCCCTATGTTTCCACCGACATCACGGATGCCGATGCTGTCCGGAAAGTCCTGACGGAAGTAAAGCCGGACGCTGTGATCCACTGTGCTGCCTGGACGGCCGTGGACGCAGCCGAGGATGAGGACAAGAAGGACAAGGTTAACGCTGTCAATGTGACGGGAACCGAAAACATTGCCAATGTCTGCAGGGAACTGGACATCAAGATGATGTACATCTCCACCGACTACGTATTCGACGGCCAGGGAACGGAACCCTGGAAGCCGGACTGCCGGGACTACAAGCCGCTGAACGTTTACGGTGAAACGAAACTCGGCGGCGAGCTGGCCGTCTCCGGCGCCCTCTCCCGGTTCTTTATCGTGCGCATCGCCTGGGTATTCGGAAAAAACGGCAAAAACTTTATCAAGACCATGCTGAGCCTGGGGAAAACCCACGATCAGCTCCGGGTTGTATGCGATCAGATCGGCACTCCAACCTATACCTATGATCTGGCAAGGCTGCTGGTGGATATGATCGTTACGGACCGATACGGCTACTATCACGCCACCAACGAGGGCGGCTACATCAGCTGGTATGATTTCACCAAGGAGATCTTCCGCCAGGCTGTGGAACAGGGACATCCGGAATATTCCGAAGACCGCCTGACTGTCACACCCGTTACCACGGAGGAATACGGCATTTCCAGGGCTGCCAGACCCTTCAACAGCCGGCTGGACAAGAGCAAGCTTGTGGAAAACGGATTTAAGCCTCTGCCCACCTGGCAGGATGCTTTGGCGAGATACCTGAAAGAAATCGAATATTGAATAGTCAAAATGCCGGTGCACGCTCCCTGAAACTGCACCGGCATTTCCTTTTACAGCCATTACGGCAGTCAGTACGATGTATTAAATCTTCTTTTCGAAATTTTCTTTCATTTCTTCCAGGGCCTTCTTATACTTTGCAGAAATCGAGCCCGGATTTCGCTTCAAAATTCTGGAAGCCTGGCGGTACAGCCGGTCCTTCCCCGGAATCCCCTGCTGACGCAGCCGTTCGATTTCCTGCTTCAGGCCTTCCAGCTCCCGGGCTGCCTTTACATGATCAAGATTCTGCTCCAGCCGTTCCCGGAATTTTTCCTTATCGTCTTCAACCACAGCAATCAGGACATCCACCCGCTTCTGAATCCGCTGGAATTCCTGGCTGTTCTGGGTCACCTTCTTCAGCAGCTCCTTCAGATCCAGCGCCTCCCTTACGGATACCACCGTGTCCGCAGCAAACCCTGCCGTAATCAAAACCGCAGCGACAGCCGCCCAGGCAGCCGGAATGCGGAGAATCAGCCGTTCCACCGGCGCATGGATCACCTCAATCAGGGCCACGGAAAAGAATCCCCATCCGATGGAACAGGCCAGGCAGATGTGCCCCTTCACATTGAACCGGTGATTGCTGTAATCCCAGTACCGGACGTTAAACAGGCGCTCCATCAGTTCTCCCGTCAGATACTCCAGAATCGTTGCCCCTGTCATTCCAAGCAGAAACACCAGCGGAATGGACTCCCTGGCCGGGATGGTCACCCATAAAACACAGACGGCTCCGAACCCGTAAATCGGCAGCAGCGGTCCATGCAGAAATCCCCGGTTTACCCAGTGTTTTTTCAATACAGACACATAGCAGCTCTCCCAGATCCAGCCGCAGAAACAGTAAAAATAAAAAAACAGAATCCATTGTACAAAGCTGTATCTTTCCATGGATCTCTCCCTTCTTCCTGAAAAAAATAGAACCTGCAAAGCAGATTCTATTTTATGTCGTCTTATTCTTTTCCGCTTAAGTATTTCTCGATGTCATCCATGGCTTCTTTTTCGTCTCCGCCATTGGCTGTCACCGTAATGTTTTCACCTGCATTCAGTCCCAGGGTCATCATTCCCATGATGCTCTTGGCATTCACTCGCTTTGCGCAGCTCTCTACGTAGATTTCACTTTCATACTGGCTGGCCACCTGCACCAGCAGAGCGACAGGTCTTGCCTCAAGACCGCTTGGAATCTGGATCGTGATCGGTTTCTTAATCATAATGTTCCTCCTTACTCTCTCTTAGCTCATCTGCTAACATGCTTAGTTTCCTCAATCTATGGTTCACCCCGGATTTCCCCACCGGTGAAGCGAGCATCATCCCAAGCTCTTTTAATGTCGCTTCCGGTTGTTCCAGCCGGAGTCTTGCAATCTCCTCCAACCCCTCTGACAGTCTTTCAAAGCCAATGGTCTTCTGGATATAGCGGATATCTTCAATCTGCTTTACCGCTGCACTTACCGTTTTGTGGATATTCGCCGTTTCACAGTTTACTTTTCTGTTTACCGTATTTCTCATCTCTTTCAGAATCCGGACATTTTCCAGATCCATCAGAGCACTGTGGGCCTCCATCACATTCAGGATATCAACGATCTGTGCGCCCTCCTTCAAATATACCACAAAATATTTTTTTCGCAATACCATTTTTGCATCCATATCAAAGGAATCAATCATGGATATCAGCTGTCTGGCTTTTTCTTCGCTGGTACATACAATTTCAAAGTGATAGGACTTCTTCGGATCACTGATGGAACCGGCTGCCAGAAACGCGCCGCGCAGAAAGGCACGTCTGCAGCAGGATCTCTGAATAACCAGATTATCCGTCAGGGAAAAGTTCTCCTGAATCTCCATACCGGAATCCAGCAGCTTGGTCGCCTTTAAAATGCGTACAGTATCCTCATGACTTTTCACAAAGACGCTGTACACAGGCTTTTTCCGCAGACGAATATTCTGACGGATCGATACCTCTGTATCTATATTAAAGGTTTTTTTCAATAATGTAAAGTACTTTCTTGCCACAGAAATGTTTTCTGTATGTATTTTCAGGCTGTATTTGTCATCACTGGAAATGGACACTCCGCCGCACATGCTGATAATGGCCGCAATTTCGGCAATCTGGCAGTGTCTGGCCGGACTGATATGCCTGGAAAGCTCTTCTTTTACTTCGCTGGAAAATGACAAATCCTCACCTCTATTTCCGGATATCCCGGTGTTCCAGACGAACCCCGTACTCCTTCTGACGGTTCAGCCGTTCATACAGCCGGTTCGCCAGGGTAACAGACCGGTGCTTGCCTCCGGTACATCCCACACCGATCACCAGCTGGTTTTTCCCCTCCAGCACATAATTGGGGATCAGGAAATCCAGCATATCCGTAAGCTTGTCCAGAAACTTATGGGACAGTTCAAAACCCATCACATATTCCTGCACTTCCTGGTCATTCCCTGTTTTCCCCCGAAGGCCGTCCACATAAAAGGGGTTCGGAAGAAACCGGACATCAAATACAAGATCACAGTCCTGAGGGATTCCATATTTGAATCCAAAGGACAATACGGTGATCATCAGATTTTTAAAATCCTGGTTCTGGACAAAAATCTTATCCAGCTCCTGGTTCAGTTCCCTGGTAAGAAGCTGACTGGTATCCAGAATATAATCCGCATGCTTCTTTAAAAAGGCCAGCTTCTCCCGTTCTTCCGCAATTCCCTGATCCACCCGGCCTCCTTTAGCCAGCGGGTGGGCCCTGCGCGTTTCCTTGTACCGCTTGACCAGAACTGCATCGGAAGCATCCAGATACAGGATTTCATAAGAAACCCCGTTTATGGTAAGCTGCTCCAGGACGCTTTCCAGCTCTCCCAGAGCCTGGCCGCTGCGGATATCCACTCCCAGAGCCACACGGCTGATCTCGCCGCCCGGAGAGCCTGCCAGCTCCACAAATTTCCCCACCAGAGCGATGGGAAGATTATCCACACAAAAATAACCCATGTCCTCCAGCATCTTCAGGGCCGTGCTCTTTCCGGCTCCTGACATGCCTGTGACGATCACAAATCTCATGTAAACTCTCCCAATAATCGTACTTCCGGTTCCAGTCTCACCTGGAATTTCTCATAGACTGTATCAGAAACGGCTTTCATAAGTTCTGTCACATCTTTCGCCGTTGCATTTCCGGTATTGATCACAAAGCCGCAGTGTTTTGCAGAAACCTGAGCTCCGCCCACAGAAAATCCCTGAAGGCCGGCATCCATGATCAGTTTTCCGGCAAAATACCCGGCCGGCCGTTTAAAGGTACTCCCGGCACTGGGATAGTCCAGCGGCTGTTTGGAAATCCTCTGGGCTTTCAGTTCCTCCATTCTGGCCTGAATCTCTTCTCTGTTTCCTTTTCTCAGCAACAGTACGGCTTCCAGAACCAGCCAGTGATTCTTTGCCACGCTGCTGGTCCGATAGCCCAGCTCCAGCTCCTCTCTGCTGACTGTGCAGATCTCCAGTTCTTCCGTCAGCACAATGGTCTCCTTCAGAATGTCCCGGATCTCTCCGCCATAGGCGCCTGCGTTCATATAGACGGCTCCGCCCATCGTTCCCGGGATCCCGGCTGCAAACTCAAATCCGGTCAGTCCGTATTCCAGAGCCTTTCTGGCCACCTTTGAGAGAAGAGCACCGGATTTTACTCTCATTTCCTCTCCCTGAACCGTAATGTCACAGTAATTTTTAAAGATCTGGATCACCAGACCCCGGTATCCTTTATCTCCCACCAGAAGATTGCTCCCGTTGCCCAGAATAAAATAAGGTTCCCGGGCATCCCGGCAGGCTTTGATCACCGCGGCAATCTCCGCCTTGCTGTGGGGCTGGACAAAATAATCCGCCGGCCCGCCGATCCGGAAGGTGGTATGGTTTTTCATCGGCTCATTCGTATAGGTATGATCGCTTCCCACGATCCCGCAGAGCTGCTCCCATAATTCCTGATTCACTGTTTTTACCTACTTTTCCTGCTTTTTTCATTCCAATGCCCTGATCTCCCCCGCGGATCATGGCACTGTGTACTTATCATACGATAGAACGCCTGATTTTGCAACCCTTTAACGGATGCTGTCAGATTTTTCCTCGACAGTTCCGGCTGAACCTAAAATTTTGCTCTCCGCCACGGCCTTCACCACTTCTTCCATTTCTTCCGGCGGAAGAACCAGCGCGAAACGGACATATCCCTCGCCCAGGGTTCCGAAGCTGCTTCCCGGCGTACAAAGCACGCCGGAACGCTCCATCAGCTCCATACAGAACTTCTCCGAGCTCTCAAAGCCTGCCGGAACGGGCGCCCAGACAAACATGGTTCCCTGGCTGTCCGGAACATTCCATCCAATGCTGCGCAGCCCGCCGCAGAGGGCCCTCATACGCCTCTCATACTCGGCACACTGCTCCTGTACTGCCTCCTGGGGACCGGTCAGAGCCGCAATGGCGCCGTACTGGACCGGAAGAAATACTCCATAATCAATCTGAGAACGGATGGTCTTAAACTTGTCCACGATCTGGCGGTTCCCCACCACAAAGGAAATCCGGGCACCCGTCAGGTTATAGGACTTGGACAGGGAGTAAAACTCCACGCCCACTTCTTTGGCCCCCGGATGAGCCAGAAAGGAGCCGCCGACTCTTCCGCCGTAAATGATATCGGAATAGGCATTGTCATGCAGAATCACAATCTGATATCTCTTTGCAAATGCGATCAGTTTCTCATAGAAGCTGTCGTCCGCTGCGGCACATACCGGATTCAGCGGGTAAGAAACCACCATAAAACGGGCCTGCCTGGCGATATCCTCCGGAATCTCGTCCAGTTTTGGCAGGAAGCCGTTTTCCCGGCTCAATGGGTAAAACCAGACACGGGCATCGCACAGCGCCGGTCCGATGCTGAAAATGGGATAGCCCGGGTTGGGAGCCAGCACCAGATCCCCCGGATTGCAGAGAGTCCAGGTAAAGTGAGCCATCCCCTCCTGGGAACCGTTGATGGACATAATCTCCTCTGTCTCCAGCTCCACGCCAAACCGCTTCTGATAGAATTCCTTTACCGCCTGCAGAAGCTCCGGTTTGTCCTCCAGGGCGTATTTATAGTTCTCCGGCTTTTTCGCAGCCTCTGAAACAGCCTCAATGACATGAGGCGCCGGTTTGAAGTCCGGGGTCCCCACAGAAAGGTTATACACCTTCCTTCCTCTGGCCTCCAGTTCCTTTTTCTTTTCATTCAGTACCGCAAAGATACCCTTCCGGAACATCTCCGCCTTCTCTGAAAATACAAACTCCATTGGTTCTTCCATTTTCTTTTTCTCCTGTTCTCTGTTTTTTTTCTCTATCATACCGGAAAGGAAGAATAAAACCGCACACAGAATAGAAAGGATCGTTCCCGGAATCAGGCCGCCCGGTGTATATTCCATGGTGATTTCATGGGTTCCTGCCGTCAGGTCCACGCCGGTCAGTGCTTCGCCGATCCGGAATTTTTCCGCGGTTTTCCCGTCTACTTTGATCGTCCAGCCCTCGTCATAGGGAAGGCTGAGCATCATGGTGCCGTCCCGGTCTGCCGTAATGGTTCCTTCAATCCGTTCATCACGAAACAGGGTGATCTCAAGCTGGTTTGCCGCCAGCTTCTCATGTACCCTCTGATAATCTTCATCAGAGCAGACATACACTCTGGCCTCGACGGGGCCTTTCTGTCCCTCTTTAAAAGTACAGCTCACCGTGGACAGCTCCTCTGTCTCAAAGCAGCCCAGGTCATACAGATGATTGTTGTAGCTGTTAATCGTCTTCGTATATTCCGGCGTTGTGATGGTCAGCGATTCCACCGCCTTATCCACCACCAGATACACCTGCATGCCTGCAGGCATGATGATACTGTATTCTTCCTCATCCTCCATGCTGATTACCTGGTTCATGGAGTAAAGAGGCTCCTCTCCCACAGCCAGTTCCACGAACTGGTTCTGGACATCCGTAAAGCTTCCTGAGTAAATATCCCATTCTTTTACCGCGCTGTCAACCAGAAATCCAAGAGAAAGGGCATTTTCGTTTTTATACATGTTCAGCGGCTCCACATAGCCCACATGATCCATCTGATAAAGCCGGTCCGAACTGGTACGGGAAACCACGTATTTTACGCCGAACAGATCGTTTACCAGCTTCGTCAGGCCGATGTAGCCATTTTTATTGGTACGGGCCTCCATTCCCAGCGCCTTGCAGAGATCCACAGTGGCCGCCGGCATGGTGGAGGAAAAAAGCATCACCCCGTTTGTACCCATGTACATATTACAGTTGCGCATCCGGGTGCTGTCGATATCGCACCGGAAGAATCCGGTATCCCCTTGCTCTTCAATGAGATCCTCATAGGCATACTGATCGTCCAGATACGTCTGCCGGTTCACTGTACCGTTGCAGAACACGCCGTAAACACCGGTCACCACCATCTCCACGGAAACGAAAACAGTCAGGAAGGTCGCAAATACATGCTTTCCGATCCGCCGTCCGCGATAAATCAGAAAAACAAGGCTGTAAATGCCCAGCTGCACCAGGGTAATCAGATAGACATATTCTTCCCGGTCTCCCAGGCCTGTCCGCCAGGCATAGCCCGTAAAGGCCAGCGGCAGGGCAATCCCGCCAAAAAGCCGCAGCCAGCCCATGCTTCGGATATGGGGCAGCACATCCGCCATCATCACCAGCAGCACGGCGATATAAAGGAAGGCAAAACGATTGGGAAGGCCGTTCTGAACATGGAAACCATGCCAGATATAATTCAGGATATTCACGTCAAAGCTGGCATAAAGAAACAGAAGCAGTACCAGCTTGGAAAGGCGCTCCCGCAGGGACAGCTTCCGGTCCAGAACGAACAGGCACGCCGTAATCAGCGTAATCACCCCGCAGAACGCATTGACCCCGATCTGATTGTCCGCGATGTTGATGGGCTCCACAAAGGCAAACTGGCTGGTAAGCTGGGACAGATCCTTCACGTACAGCCGAAACGAACTGGGAAAGCTTCCCTCAGCCGATTCCGTTGTCCCCAGTCCCACATAGGCCGGTACCAGCACAAGGGCTGCCATCCCTCCCGCCAGCAGGGCATACCAGCCGAAAACCAGGCAGGATTTCGCCACATTCCGGACAGAAATCCTCCGGGAACCGATCCAGAGTACCAGAAAATACAGGCAGGAGAAAAAGCAGAGCATAAAGCCGATGTAATAGTTGCAGTAAAGACCGTAAAACAGAGAAACACAGAACAGCCGCCCGCTCTTCCCATCCACAATCCGTTCAATTCCCAGCGTCACCAGCGGCAGCATGGCAATACTGTCCAGCCACATCAGGTTGAAATAGTAGCCGATGATGTAGCTGCTCAGTGCAAACATACAGGCAAACATCACCGGAAGCCCGTTTTTGTACTGTTTTTTCTGAATCAGATACCAGGCGAAGGTCAGTCCGCACAGGCCGATTTTCAGTACAATCAGCAGCGCCATCACATCCATCATGGCAGATTTCGGAAAAAAGGTGATCAGAAGATTCAAAGGACTTGCCAGATAATAGGCATAGGTCGCCCAGAAATTAAAGCCAAGGCCCCCGCCGAAGGAATAGAGCAGGGACTCATTATTCGCCAGCTTCTCATGGAATTCCGTAAAAAACGGAAGATACTGATGAAGAGAATCGATGATCAGGACTCCTCTGTCTCCAAAGGGGAAAACACCGCTGAAGGCAAAGGCCAGGGCAACGGTCACGGAAGGGATGGCAAAGCTGAAGCCCAGCTGAAGCCTCCTGCGTTTCCTTTCCGCCCGCTCCCTGGCTGTCAGCCAGGTCTTCTTCTCCTTAAAGACGAAAAGTCTGCTGAACAGATAATTCAGCACCATCACGATCACCTGGATCAGAAGCTTCGCCACCATATCGTTCATCTTCCAGACGCCGCACAGCATCACGACACCAAAGACTTCGATGACCATGGTAATCAGCCGGGCACCCACAAACTGGACAAACTCCGCTGCCAGCTCTCCAAAGTTATGGGTTTTGCTCTCAAAAACGAAAATCTTATTCACCACATAGGCGAACAAAATGGCCGTCGCCACAGACACGAAGCCCGAAATGGTAAGGTCCAGATTGAAAAAATACCTGACACAGGCATAGGTTATCAGATTTACCAGGGTGGAACATCCACCGAAAAAGATATAGCGGACGGCCTGGTTTCGATAAAGTTTCTTGATTTGTTCCGTCATGATTTCACCTTTCATTTCTTTCTGATTCTCTCAGTATAGCCCCCTTCCCGGAAAATTTCAATTATGGATTCCTTAACTCTTTCTGAAGCCAGAAGGAGTAAATCACCGTCTCCTTCACCTGCTTTCCTGTGAGCTGCTCCAGTGCTTTTTGATAGTAGAATAGCTGCGGCGCGTATTTTTTCCAGAGCTGCCCTCCGGTCCGGTCTTCGGTGTAATCCGTTTTGTAATCCACCAGCACCAGCTCCTCTCCCTCCTGAAAAAACGCGTCAATAATTCCCTGAACCAGCACCAGCTCTTCGCTGTCCCAATCCGGCCGGAGACTTCTGGCCGGGAGACCGATGACAAACTGCTGCTCCCGCTTCAGTTGTCCCCTGCAAAAGGCTGCCTGCATCCGCTGTCCCAGGGCCGAATTCACAAACCGGAAAATGCTTCGGGCATGGAGAGTCTTTTTCTCATCCTCCGTCAGATATCCCCGGCTGTACAGCGCCTCGATCTGAGCCTCGATCTGAGCCTGCTCCCCAGCCTTTCCAAAATCCAGCTTTTCCAGAAATCTGTGGTAAATGGTTCCCCGGTCCGCCCCGGTGGCTTCTCCCGGCGCTTTCATAAATTCTGGAATCCAGGGCAGAGGCATTTCCTCCTGATAAAGAGCTTCCCCGGGTTCTTCCTCCGGCCCGCCCATTTTTTTCAGCTCGGAAACCGTCAGCTTCGCTCCGATCCGGATACCGGCTTCGTAGGGATAAGGCGCGGTAAAGGCTTTTTCCAGCCGTTTCCGCTCTTCCAAGTCCGGTCCCTCCTCCGGATCTTCCGCAAGCAGACGCTGTCCTGCCTCTTCCAGATTGATCTGCTCTCCGGCCTCTTCCATGACCAGATCTCCCATGGAAACCATCTCTGTTCGAAACGGACTGTCCGGACATCCCAGCAGTACCGGCATCACCCAGTCCAGATAACTGGATGCCCCGGAAAGAGCCGTATAGGACAATTCCCCGTCCTGCACCGGAGCATTGTGCTTCCAGTACAGCATCCGTTTCTCCGCATTGGAAAGAACGCCGGTCAGGATCAGCTTCTCCTTTGCCCGGGTCATGGCCACATAGAGAACCCGAAGCTCCTCCGAAAGATTATCCTCATCCACCCGTTTCTGAAGGAGACGCTTCATCAGAAGGGGAATCCGGCATCGCAGTGTCGGGTCCACATAATCGCAGCCGATTCCCAGATCCGGATGAAGCACCAGCCTGCTGCGGATATCCTGCCTGTTGAAATTTTTCTGCAGTCCGGGCACAAACACAATGGGAAATTCCAGCCCCTTGCTCTTGTGAATGCTCATGAGCTTCACCGTATCCTCCTCATCTCCCGGAATAGCCGCCTCCCCATAGTCCATCTCCACCTTTTTCAGATTTTCGATATACCGGATAAAATTGTACAGTCCCCGATAGCTGGTTTCCTCATAAGCAGCAGCCTTTTCCTCCAGCATATGCAGATTGGCCGCCCGCTGGGCTCCTCCGGGCATGGCAGCCGCATAGTCCGCGTACCCCGTCCGGTCAAAGACCTTCCAGAGAAGCTCATGCATGGGCAGATAGGAGACGTACCCGCGGAATTCCTCCAGCATTTCAAAAAATCCTCCCAGCTTTGCCTTCAGCCTTTCATCCTCTCCATTCTCCAGATAGCTGCGGCAGACCGTATAAAAATCTCCTTCTTTCTTCCGGCTTTTGATCACTGCCAGCTCTCTGGAGGTAAAATTCCCGATGGGAGAGGTCAGAACGGCCGCGAAGGCAATGTCCTGTCTCGGATTGTCTATAATTTTCAAAAATGACAGCACCGTCTGAATCTCAGTGGAGGAAAAATAACCCGTTCTCGTTCCGGTATAGGCCGGAATTCCCATGGTTCCCAGAATTTTCAGAAAGCTTTCCGCCCAGCCGCTGACGGTACGGAAAAGAATCACACAGTCTCCGAACCGGGCTTTGCGCATCTGTCCCGTTTTCTTATCCTGAACCCCCATCCTTCCCACCAGCTCCAGGATCCGGGTGCCCACCATTCTGGCCTCCAGTTCCCGTTCCGTTTCCTCCGACTCTTCAAAGCTTTCCGGATCCTCATCCAGATTCAGGAACAGAACCTCCGGGCAGTTCTCCCCATGAAGCGCGGCAGGGTACTCTGCTCCGGGATAAAGGGCTGCCGCGTCATCATAGACCACTCCGCCCATTTTTTTCGTCATAATCCGCCGGAACAGGAAATTGGCACTTTCCAGCACCTCTTCCCGGCTTCGGAAATTTTTATGGAGGTCAATACGCTGCTCCTGGCTGTCTTCCAGGGAATACCGTTGGTATTTTTCCATAAAAAGCTCCGGCCTGGCCATCCGGAAACGATAAATGCTCTGCTTCACATCGCCTACCATAAAAAGATTCTTTTTCCCTCTGCCTGCCCCGGAAATGCTGTTCAGAATCAATTCCTGAACCTGATTGCTGTCCTGGTACTCATCGATCATGATTTCCTCAAAACATCCGGCCAGCTCTCTGGCCGCCTGGGTAGGCACAGGCGTTCCTTCCCCGGGATCCACCAGAATCTTCAGAGCCAGATGCTCCATATCCGGGAAATCCAGCAGATTCTTCTCCCGCTTTGCCTCTGCGTATCTCCTGGAAAACTCCAGGGCCAGATCCACCAGGACGTTCACCGTTTCCCTGCAGTCCGCCATATTTTCATACAGTTCCTTTGCAGGCGCTCCGAAAAACTGCTTTTCCAGGCCATCCAGAGACTTCTTCACCTGCTCCCGAAGCTGCTTTACCAGCTCCCGCTTCTGATCGGACACATTCGCGTCTTTCTTCGCCGACAGCCGGGCATAAGCCTCCCTGCCCAGAAAGGCTTCATTCATCTCCCGGTAATCCCGGCAGCCCCGGAGTGCCTTCACCGTTTCCAGGTCCCGCTCCAGAGCATCCTCATACATCCAGGGACCCTCCGGCTCCCGGCAGAGCCCCAGGGCTTCTTCCAGGGTGTCCGCCGTATCCCCCAGAGTCTTCCGGATCATATCCATCATCCGAAGAGCCCAGGGCGATGCGAACATTTCCTCTTCACTGCCGGCGTCATAGGCAGAGCGGCACTCATTCAGCCAGTTCTCCGGCCAGGGATGACTCATGGAAAATTCATACAGCCGCAGAATATAATCCCCAACCTCCCGGTCATCCCTGCCCGGCGCGTAGGAATCCACGAATTTCCGGAATTCGGGTGTATTTTCCGCGAATTTTTCCTCCAGCAGCTTTTCCATCACATCGGCTTTCATCATCTTCTGTTCGCCGTCGTCGGCCACCCGGTAGTCCGGATCCAGACCGATCAGGTGGAAATAATTGTGGAGAATATCATTGCAGAAACTGTCAATGGTGGTAATCCGTGCATTGCCAATCAGCGTCTGCTGCCGCTGAAGGTGCTCGTTTCCCGGCTCCTCCTCCAGCAGGGCATCCACTGCCTTCTGAATTCTCTCCCGCATTTCCCCGGCAGCTGCTCTGGTAAAGGTCACCACCAGAAGCTGGTCGATATCCACCGGATGAACGGGATCCTTCAGCATGCCCACAATCCGCTCCACCAGGACAGCGGTCTTCCCGGAGCCTGCGGCAGCAGACACCAGGATATTGCGCTCCCTCAGATCAATCACCGCCTGCTGTTCAGGCGTCCACGTCATGCCCATGTTCTTCCTCCTCTCCCATTCTCCGGAAGATCTCCTCTGCCGGGTATTCCCGCAGTCTCCGGTAATGATTTCCCGGTATTTTCGGGTCAAAGCAGCAGATTTCCCGATAGGAACAGTAATCGCAGGCGGTTCTGCCCTTGCGTTCATAGGGGGCGATTTCCGCATGCCCATCCAGGATCTCCCGTCCCAGCCTGGTAAGCTGCCGCTTCACATAGCCGGACATCAGTCCGAACTGTTCCTCTGTGGCAGTCTTTGAGGCTTTGGAAAGGCTTCCGTCTTTATTAAAGCTCACCGGAATCACACTGGAATCCCTGACCATATTCCGGTCCATTTTCCGGATCACCGCCGGATCCGCGTTCACCAGGCCTCCCGGGCGGAGTTCTTTCAGGATCCGCTCCTCCATCTGCTCCAGATCGGAGCGGATACTGACCTCCAGCATGGGATCCTGAACGTGGTAATAAAAAATCCCTGCCGGAAGAATCTCTTTTTCCGGATAAATCCGCTGCTCCAGCTCCATGGCTGCGTTCAGATATACCACCAGTTGAAGCTGAAGGCCGTAATACATGGCTACCAGGTCAAATTCCGTATGACCGGATTTATAGTCAACAACCTTCACATAGACCTGATTCTCCTCCGCGCAGACATCGATCCGGTCAATCCGTCCCCGCAGCCGCATGCTCTCCTCCCTGGACAGCTCCAGGTTCACAGCCGACAGCTTTGCCGTGGAAAAGGGCACCTCGAAATTGGAAGGCAGAAACCCACCCTCCTGGACCTGCCGGCAGATCGCCCAGACCGTCCGGAGCATAATACGTTCCATCCGTTCAATGGAAAATTCGCTCCGGGCGCTGCTGTGAAGAATCCGGCCTCCGTAGTCCTCCGTCGCCTCCCGGACACATTCCCTGGTAAGGCTCTCCTGAACCTTGCGTGGTACATTGAACCAGGTATACTCTGTCTGCTCAAGCTTTCGGGCAAAAAGCTCCAGCACATCATGGAAAATATTTCCCATATCCACCGGCTGAAACACATATTCCTCCCTGGGGACAAGCTCCAGGCCGTACATCAGAAAATGAGCGTAGGCACAGGCCGCATAGCGTTCCAGACGGCTGACACTGTTTTCCAGGTTCTGGCCGTACAGAGCCTTTGCCACTTTGGCGCCAAGCCCCTGTTCCTGCCGGGTTCTGGTGGCAGCTTTTACCAGGGTTTCCAGCTTCTCCCGCCAGGGCTCCCGGCGCAGATACCAGTGATACAGCTCCCGCTCCCCCGCATCTGCAGTGCCGCTCAGGAGCTTTGGAAGACTGGCTGTCAGATAAGAAAAGCCGCTTGCCGGCCCCGCAATCCGCTCTGCCAGATCCTCGTACATATCTTCCTCTTTTACCGCCAGCTTCGGAAACATTCTCTGAATCCGCGCAATTACGCTGGAAGGCCGCAGGGGAGTCCCGTCGGATCCCGCCTTCGCATAGGAGAGAAACAGGCGATCCGAGGGCTTGGTCAGATGGAGATACAGATAGAACCGCTGGATGTAGCTGTTTTCCCGGATCCCCGGCGCCAGACTTGCTCCCGCCTCTGTCAGGACTGTCCGCTCCTGATCCGTCAGGAAACCGCCTCCGCCTCCCTGAACCCCCGGCACCAGGCCGTCATTCAGGCCAATGAAAAACAGAGCCCGGAGATTTTTCAGACGGGTTCGCTCAATATCACCCACCAATACCCGGTCCGGCTCCGGCGGAATCAATCCGGCTTTTGCCTCTTCAAACCCGGCCTCCAGTATCTGGCCGAATTCCTCCAGGTTCAGAATTTCCTCCCCCAGAAGCTCTGCCGTCTTATCCAGAAGCTCCATGATAATGCCGTAAATCTGTCGGTATTCCCTGGCCCGTTCCGTTTTTCCCGCCTCCTCGAAGGCCTTTTCTCTCTGAAAAAGCTGTTCCTGAATCCGGCATTCCACCAGAAAGCCGTACAGCGTACGGCAGAGCGCCCCAGCCGTCTGATTCCGGCTTTTCATGGCTGTGGTAAAGGGAATCAGAAGCCCGGCTATTTTTTTTCGAAGTTCTTCACATTTGGCCGTTTCTGCCTCTCCTATGGTTCTGGTTGGCCGCTCCCAGGGCTGTTCCCAACGGCTTTTTCCACGAATTCCGGCTGCCCGCAGATAATTCTCCACCAGATCGGTCTCTTCCATGGTGATCCCTGCCATGCCTGTCCGCAGCAGACGGACAACACTTTCCCAGGTATAATTCTGTTTCGCCACCTCCAGCGCCGCCCGGATAAATTCCAGAGCCGGATTGAGCAGCACCTTTCGCGTTTCATCAAGGAAAACCGGAATCCCGTACTGTTCAAAAACCCGACGCACCGGATTGGCATAGGTCCGCAGATCCCCGGTAATCACCGCGATCTCTCCATAATGCCAGCCCTCCTCCCGAACCAGCTTCCAGATTCTTCTGGCTGCAAACTCCGCCTCCTTAAACGGTGTTCCGGCAGCATGAACAGAAATCTCTTCCGGAAGGTCCGGATAAACGCCTCTGGCATATTTCCCGCTGCGATACAGATGCTGCTCCAGAAAATGCAGAGCGGGAGCGCTTTTTTTACTTCCCTTTTTTTCTCCTCCTGCCAATACCGGTTCCTCAATGGGACAGCCGGCTTCCTCTGCCAGCCCGTTCAGACTGCTGATGGTTTTCCGGCTCAGATAAAACAGTTCATGAATGGGGCCCGGGCGGAACAGTTCCTCCCGCAGGTCAATGGTAACGGTGACATAAACCTTTTTTGCCAGCTTCAAAAGCTCCAGAAGCAGCTTTAGCTGAATGGGCGTAAATCCCGTAAAACCGTCCAGGGCCAGGGTACATCCCCGCAGCAGATCCGATTTCTCCGCGTTTTCTCCCAGAACCTCCAGAAGCTCCTCCGCAGCGATATAGCCCCGGTGCAGACGCTCCTGAAAGCCCTCGTAAAGGGTTTTTACATCCTCTAATTTATAATACAGCGAAGGCCGCAGCTTTTGTTCCACAGCCATCTGCTCCAGCTCCTCCGGTGAAATATCATACTGGGTCAGCTCAGAAATCATGGATTTCACCTGAGTGATAAAGCCCTGTTTTTTCATATTGCCGCCCAGAACCTTCAGGCTCTCCTGCTTCTCCTGGGCAACCTTGCGCAGAATCAGATTCTTTCCCGTTTCCTCCAGAACCTTTCTGGTGCTGGTTCCCGTCTCCTCGAATACTCTCCATGCAAGACGCTGAAAGCTCAGAACCTCAATATTCAGAATCCCATGGTCGGGATGCAGTCCCACCAGCTCCTTCTGGGTCTGAAGAGTGAACTGCTCCGGAACCAGAACCAGAAACGTTTCTTCCGGATGTAATCTGGATTCCCGGATAATCGTCTCATACAGCAGCCGGGTCTTTCCGCTTCCGGAATTCCCCAGAATCATTTGAAGGGACATAACTGCCTCCTTTCGTGAAAAAGGGGCAGACTTTCATCTGCCCCTGTATTTGTTCCGTATTTCCCTCTGTCTCCTTATTTCTGAAGCTGTGCCAGACGCTGCTGTACCTGCTCCATCATTTCACTGTATTTTTTCAGCTTTCCTTTTTCCTCATCAATCTTCGCCTGGGGAGCCCGGCTGGTGAATTTTTCATTGCTCAGCATGCCGTTTACCCGGGCCAGCTCCCTGGTCAGACGTTCTTCTTCCTTCTTCAGGCGCTCGATCTCCTTGTCGATGTCCACCAGTTCCGCAAAAGGCATATAAATCACCGCTTTATGGATTACCGCTGATACTGCATCATCCGCAATTCCTGCTTTATCCGCCTGTACGTGAACCTCGCTGGCATAACCAAGGGTTGCAAAGAATACTTTGCCCTTCTCAAAAATCTCTCTGGTGGCCACATCCTCAGAAACCACGAACACCTGAGCCTTTTTGCTGGGCGGTACATTCATGCCGGTGCGTACGTTGCGGATTCCGCGGACAGCTTCCTTGATGGTTTCCACTTCCTGCTCTTCCTTCCCGAAATTCCAGCTTTCCTGATATTTGGGCCATTCTGAAATCATAATCGATTCCTCCTGGGGAAGCAGGGTGCAGTAAATTTCCTCCGTAATGAACGGCATAAACGGATGCAGAAGCTTCAGTGCATTGGCCAGAACGGTCTTCAGCGTCCACAGCGCCGCTGCCTTTGTGGTATCTGTCTCACTGTAGAGGCGGGGCTTCACCATCTCAATATACCAGTCACAGAATTCCTCCCAGATGAAATCATAAACCTTCTGAACGGAAATACCCAGCTCGTATTTGTCCATCATTTCGGTAACATCCTGTGCCAGCGTATTCACCTTGGAGAGAATCCATTTATCGGCTCCCGTCAGGGTATTCAGATCAATATTCTCCGGCGTCTCGGCCTTTTCCAGGTTCATCATGATAAAACGGGAGGCATTCCATACCTTGTTCGCAAAATTCCGGCTGGCTTCCACACGCTCCATATAAAAACGCATATCATTTCCCGGAGCATTTCCGGTAATCAGCGTCAGACGCAGCGCATCCGCGCCATACTGGTCGATGATTTCCAGCGGATCAATGCCGTTTCCAAGAGATTTGCTCATCTTGCGTCCCTGGGAATCCCGCACCAGTCCGTGAATCAGGACATGATGGAAGGGTACCTCGCCGGTCTGCTCCAAAGCGGAAAATACCATACGGATTACCCAGAAGAAAATGATATCGTATCCCGTTACCAGAACGTCTGTGGGATAGAAATACTCCAGATCCTCAGTCTTTTCCGGCCATCCCAGGGTCGAGAAGGGCCAGAGGGCGGAGGAGAACCAGGTATCCAGAGTGTCCGGATCCTGTGTCATATGGGTACAGCCGCATTTCGGGCATTTTTCGGGCATCTCTCTGGCTACCACCATCTCACCGCATTCGTCACAGTAATATGCCGGAATCCGGTGTCCCCACCAGAGCTGTCTGGAAATACACCAGTCGCGAATATTTTCCAGCCAGTGAAGATAGGTCTTGTCAAAGCGTTCCGGCACAAAAGTCAGATCTCCTTTTTTCAGAGCCTCAATGGCCGGCTTCGCCATTTCTTCCATTTTTACAAACCACTGCTGCTTAATCATGGGTTCCACAGTGGTCTTGCAGCGATCGTGAGTTCCAACGCTGTGGCTGTGGGGAACCACCTTTACCAGAAGCCCTTCCTTTTCCAGATCGGCTACCATGGCTTTCCGTGCCTCGTAGCGGTCCATGCCTGCGTATTTGCCCCCCAGCTGATTGATGGTGGCATCGTCATTCATGATATTGATTTCCGGCAGGTTATGACGTCTTCCAACCTCAAAGTCGTTGGGGTCGTGAGCCGGGGTGATTTTTACACAGCCGGTTCCGAATTCCTTATCTACATATGCGTCGGCAATCACCGGAATCTCCCGGTCCGTCAGCGGCAGCTT